>DAOUAZ010000164.1:0-29262 GCA_034432975.1 Anaerolineales bacterium
ATACAACAACGCCGCCGGAGGCGTGATGATTACCGCCTCGCACAACGCCCCTCGCTACAACGGCGTCAAACTCAAGGCGGCCTATGGCGGCTCCTCCTTGCCCGAAGACTGCCGCAAGGTCGAGGTCTACATCAATGACAATGAGCAGCGGGCGCGCGGCCCTAACCTGATGGATTTTGACAAAGCCCGTGAAGTGGGTCTCATCCAGAAGTTCAATCCGCTCCCGGCTTATTTCAACCACCTGCGCCGCCTCATCAACACCGACATCATCGCCGACAACCCGCAGCGCTTCGTGGTCGATTCGATGTATGGTTCGGGGCGGGGAACGATTCGCGCCTTTTTGCAGGGAACCGGCTGTGAGATTACCGAAATTCGCGGCGAGATGAACCCCGGCTTTGGCGGAGTCCACCCGGAACCGATTGGCAAGTACCTCTCCCCGCTGGCAGGCGCAATCGGTCTTGGACAGGGCAGTTTTGGCCTGGCAACTGATGGCGACGCTGACCGCATCGGCGCAATGGACGAGCGTGGGAATTTTGTCGACCCGCACAAAATCATGGCGCTCTCGCTCCAATACCTGGTCGAACAGCGCGGCTGGACAGGTTCGGTCGTGCGCACTGTTTCGACAACCCGCATGATTGACCGGCTGGCGAAACGCTACGGTCTGACCGTCCATGAAACGCCGGTCGGCTTCAATCACATCGCTGATTACATGATGGCGGAAGATGTGCTGATTGGCGGTGAAGAATCGGGCGGCATCTCGTTTAAGGGACACATCCCCGAAGGCGACGGGCCGGCAATGGGCTTGCTTCTGGTCGAAATCATCGCCAAATCGGGCAAAACGCTCGGCCAGCTGGTCGATGACCTGCTCAACGACGTTGGCCCGGCCTTCTACGAGCGGGCCGACCTGCGCCTTTCGCGCCCGGTTGCCAAGAAAGAGATGACCGACTTCCTGGTGAACCAGGCCCCGGCAGAGATTGGCGGCCTGAAAGTGGCCGAGGTCAGCAGCCGGGATGGCGTCAAATACATCCTGGCAGATGACTCGTGGCTGCTCATTCGTCCCTCCGGCACCGAACCGGTCTTGCGCGTCTATGCCGAAGGGCGCAGCCAGCCCGTCGTCAAGGAACTGCTTGGGTATGGCCAGAAAGTGGCCGAGAGCGTGGTGTAAGTTTAGCCAGAACCTCCCGAAGGTTTTAGATAAAAAAGGCCAGCCTACGCTGGTCTTTTTTATTCGTGGAGTATCGTGTTGTTGCCTGCCGCTTTGGCCCGCTTCAGCAGGTCTTCGGCTTCTTTGAGCAACCGGTCGGCAGTGCGGGGTTTCCCCTCCGCGATGTGAATCAGGGCAATCGAGACTGTGACCTGGAAGGTGCGCCCATCGACTTCGATGGCGACCTCGGTCAGTTTCTTTTGCAACCGCCGGGCGGCCCGCAGGCTGCTTTCGGGCGTGGTTTCGTGCAGCAGGGCGCCAAATTCATCGCCGCCCAGCCGCCCGACCATATCTACTTTGCGCAGCACGCCCTGGATGACTTCTGCCGTCGAGCGCAGGATGATATCACCGGCGTGCAGGCCGTATTTTTCGTTAATAGATTTGAAGTTATCGATGTCGAGCAGCAGGAAAGCCGGGGAGCGTTTGTAGCGTTCGGCCTCGCGTAGTTCTTCTTTCAGGCGTTTGATGAAATGCCGCCGGTTGTAGATGCCGGTCAACGTATCGATGAGCGCCAGTTCATAAAAATCCTGGCGGGCGTGCTCCAGTTCTTTGCGGGCGCGTTCCAGTTCGGCGGTCGGTTTTTCGGGTTTGGGAAGCGAGGCGGGTACTGGCTGCGTTTCGGCGGTTTCGGGCTTGACTGCTTCCAGCCGCGATTTCAGTTGACGGGTGACGATGCGGGGCTTTTTTTCCTCGGCCCGCTGTTCAGGGTGCGGTTCGGTTTTGGGAAGCGCCTGGGCAAAGAGTTTTTCGCGCAGTTCGGCGGTTTTGGCCGCGACAATCACAAACTGGCTGCCCGTTTTCAACCCGGCAAAGACGATGTTGAGCGGGCCGCCCTGGGTCTGGATGGTCAGTTCGCGGTCAGAGACTTTGCGGTTGATGCGCAGGTCGGTCAGAAAAGCGCGCGCCTGCTCCAGGCTTTCGCGCTCGACCAGGCGCAGGAAAACCGCCTTGCCCTGCCTGCTTGCATCGACCGGCAGCAGCCCCAGGTTGTCTAATGGCACTTGTTCGACTTCGCCCAGGTCGTTGCAGATGAGGATAAGTCCGGCAGGAGTTTCGCTCATATTGATATTTTATCCCATAAAGACCCGCAGAAACCATCCCGAAAGTTTTTTCGGGTGATTTGCCTGTTCTGAAAAATCCTCCGCTATGTTTTGCGCAGCCGCGCCCAGGTCTTTTGCGCCAGCAGCCCCGTCCGCCAAAGGGCGACGGCGGCCATGCCGTGCGCGAAGACGGCAAACACGGGCGGGGTCTCGCCGGTGTAGTAGGTCCAACATTCGCGGGTGGTGCCCCATAGTTCGAGGAAATATCCTAGCGCAGAACCGGCGGCAAAGGTCAGGAAGGCCAGGCGATGGTCGGTGGGGGTCAGAATCATCAGCGCGCAGATGAGCAGGGCCAGGAGGGTGTAGGATTTGTCGAAGGTGGGGGCGACGTACCAGGCCATGAGAACATAGAATCCGCCGAAGGTGAGCCAGTACAGCGCCCGGAATGCGGATTCTGACCATTTAGCGGTCACATGGCTGAACGCGCGGGTGATGCGGTCGATGCTCAGGCTGGCAATTGGCCAGGCGGGAATAATCCACAAGGGAGGACGTTCTGCCGTGTAGTAGTGCCAGAGTTCGGTTTGCGTCCCCCAACTCTCGATGACCAATCCGCCAAAAACACCGACGAAGACAATCAGGCTGTCGGTTCGCAGGTCGGCGCGCGCCATGATGGTGACGGACATGAAGGCGAAGATGCCGAGCAAGAGCCAATCGACCAGGGCGTGCCAGGGATACCCGGCCCGGGCATAGACCTGGATAATTTCCCAGTATTCGACCGCCAGCGGCCACCAGATATAGACGATGAGCAGGCAGGTGAGAAGGAAGGCGCTGAACAGATAGGAGGAGTGGCGGGTAAAGCCGAGCGCGGCGCGCAGGTTGCCCATTACGCCTCGACAATCTCCCCCCGCAGGCCATCGGGCGTCAGGGCGGAGATGCGCGCCCGGTCGACCACATTCCAGCGCGGGGAAGGGGCGCGGGCGCTGACTCGGATGTAGTTGCCGGTCAGGCCCTCCATCTGCCAGCCCCATTCGTCCAGTTCGCTGGTCGATTCCCACAGGACGGGCAGGGTTTGGCCGATAAATTGCTGGCGGTAGGTTTCGCCCAGTTCGCCGAACAGGGCGCGCAGTCCGGCGCTGCGCGACTTTTTGACATCGCCCGGCAGGTGGTTTTTCATGCGCGCGGCGGGCGTGCCGGGGCGGGATGAATAGGTAAAGACATGCCCGCCTGCGAATTCCATTTCACGAACGAAATCGAGCGTTTCGCGGAATTCGGTCTCCGTTTCGCCAGGGAACCCGGCGATGACATCGGTGGTGATGGCGACTTGGGGGATGGCCGCGCGCGCGGCCCGAATCAGTTCGCGGAAGGAGCGCGGGGTGGTTTTGCGCATCATTCGCTTCAGGACGGACTCGCTGCCCGATTGCAGGGGCAGGTGCAGGTGCGGCAGCAGGCGCGCATTATCCCAGAGCGAGAAAAAGTCCGCGTCCAAATCCCAGGGTTCGAGCGAGGAGAGCCGCAGGCGCGGGGTGTCGGTCTCAGCCAGGATGGCGCGGATGAGGGATGGCAAATCGTCTTTCAGGTCGTGTCCCCACGAGCCAAGATGGACGCCGGTCAGGACGACTTCCTGAGTCCCGCCACTCAGCGCGGCGCGGATGTCGGCCAGCACCGCCGGGATGGAGCGCGAGCGTCCCTGGCCGCGCGCGACGGTGGTGATGCAGAAAGTACAGGTGTTATCGCAGCCATCTTGAACTTTGATGAAGGCGCGGGTGCGCTGGCGCAGGCCGGGCAGGGTTTGGCGGGCTAAGGGTTCCAGGTCGAAGGTGTCAGGTGTCAGGCCTAAAATCGTTGAGACGAGGTGGTCTTTTTGGCCGTTGGGGATGACTCGGCTGACGCGGGGCAGTTCGGCGGCCTGGACGGGCTGCAAACTGGACCAGCAGCCGGTGACGACCACCTCCCCGACCCCGGCCCGCGCGGCCTGGCGGATTTTCTGGCGCGAATCGGCGGCGGCTTCAGTGGTGACGGCGCAGGTGTTGACCACCACCAGGTCGGCCCCGGCGGATTCGGCTGCCAGGGTGTGTCCCTCGGCGCGAAACTGGCGCGCCATTTGTTCGATTTCGGCCTGGTTCAACCGGCAGCCAATGGTGTCGAGGTGGATTTTCATGCGAGTACCTGTAAAGTTTTTCAATGAACGTCCCGAAGGATGATTGGTAAAGGAGGCGCAAATCCTGGCGATACCCTTCGGGACGTTATGGTTTCAAGACGAAAAAGTTATCGAAATAGACATCCGCGCCGGGCTGGGCGAAGGTCCCGGCAAAGAGTCCGACATCGCCGCCGGGGAAGTCGCTGTCTTCGGCAGAATCGACCCATTGGTCGTTGACGTACAGAGTGAGCGCATTGCCTGCGCAGTCGCCGCGCACCTGGTTGGGGACGTAGCCGGCGTGGACGGTCTCAGTGGGGAGCATGGCCCCTTCGCCGGTCAGGATGGAAACCTGTCCATCCTTCATCTTGCCAATCCCATAAAACCCGTCGGCGCTGATGGCGAAGAAGTAGAAGTTGTGGTCATCGACCAGGCGGCAGATGACTCCCATGCGGCTGTCGGCTGGCCCGGCGGCGGGAAAGACCGCCGCTTCGGCGCGGACGTTGCCCAAATAAAGACCGGGACGCGACCACAAGTGGGAATCTGGCAGGTTGACGATAATACGGTATGCGCCGTCTGCATAACCGGCGGCGCCGGCTTCGAGTGTTTTCTCGCCCCACCCGCTGCCGGGGTCTGAGAAAGTTTCCTGGTACAGAAAGCCGCCGGAAGGGGTAAAGGTCTCGGTAACAGAGGAGGTCTTGCAGGCCAGGGCCGCGGCGAGCAGGATGATGAGCAAGAATGGGATTCGTTTCACGCTTTGATTTTACCTGACAATTGTGGCGCGGATTGATCATCCGCGCTCTGTTCTGTCCGCAATTCAACTGCGGGCAGAACAGCGATTACGGAAAATAACGCGCTAAAATTTCCTGCGCCTGCTGGCCATAAGGGCCGCCAGGGTCGAGGCGGGTAACGTCATCGAAAGCATCTCTGGCTGCGGCGCGCTGATTGGATTGGAAATAGAGCAGCGCCAGGTGAAAAAGCGGGGCAGGCTCGGCTGGGGCAAGCGCAATGGCTTTCTCGTACATGATTTGGGCGGTTTCCATTTCCCCGGTGGCAGCCAGGGCGCGCCCGAGCAGGTCCAGCACCTCGATGTTTTCCGGTTCGAGCGCGTAGGCGCGCAGGGCGGCCTCGATGCCCACCTCCTCCAGGAAGGCTTCGTGTTCAATGCTGAAGGCTGCCAATGCCAGCCAGGTGGATGCGTCATCGGGAGCAAGTTGGGTGGCAGTTTTGTAATGTTCAAGGGCAGCGGGCAGATCGCGCCGGGCGACGACTCCCGCCAGCGCCAACCGCCAGGCCGGGTTTCGGGGTTCCAGTTGCGCGGCGCGCAGGTAGTTGGTTTCGGCTTGCGGGTAGTTTCGGTTTCGTTCCCGGTACAGCCCCGCCATTGCCTGAATCCCGGCGGAATCGGGATTCAGTGTCAGGGCTTTTTCATAATAACTCTCGACCAGGCTGGCCTCTTCTCCCAATTGGTAGAGGGCTTCGGCCTGCCAGGCCCAGGCTTCGGCGTACTCCGGGTTTTCGTCTGCGGCGGCGCGGAAGCCATCCAGCGCGAGCGGCCATTCGCCCAGGTTTGCCAGCGCGCGCCCAATCAAGACGTGACGGTAGGCGGGGTCGTCTTGCAAAAGGGATTGTTCGAGCGCCTGCCGCAGGAGGTTGGAAGCCGGGTCTTCGGCCTGCCCCAGGCTGGCGAGGGAGGCTTGCGGGTTGTCCACTGCCAGCAGGAGCGCCAGTCGGCAGCGCGCCGGGGCATGTTCGGGGTCCAGTTGGAGCAGCCGGGTGAGGGAGAGGATTTCCTGCGCGGCATCCTGTTTGTAGGCAGCGTATCCTGCCAGGCGGGTGAATAACGCCGGGGATACGAATCCCGCTTGCGATAACGGCAGCCAGGCCTGCGCGTAGGCGGAATCGAAATCGCCCTTGAGGGAGTAAAGTTCACCGAGCGTGAGCAATCCTTTTGCCGAGAGAGTCTCCCGTTCCCGCGCATCCAGCAAAAGAGAAAGGGCGCGTTCCGTTTCCCCGCCCTCGAAGGCGGCCAGCCCGGCTTTTTCACGCAGGCCAGGCTGCCAAAACAGGAGCCGGGCGGCAGTTTCATAATGGCGGGAGGCTTGCGCCGGGGAATTTTGCCGCGCGGTTTCGGCCTGCAATCGGTTAAAATATCCAAAACCGAGCGGGGGGAGGCCAACCAGCAGGAGCAGGGCAAACACGATAGCGGTATTTCGTTTCATGATGGTTGCTATTATACGTCCTCGCTTAAGTTTCTTATAAGCCGTGCTATAATCTCAAAAAAGCCATGGAACTCATCAATCAACTCATCACATTCCTTGCCAACCCGCCGGGGAATTTCATTTACAACCTCGCTGTTCCGGCCATCCTGGTTGGCGCGCTTCAGGGAGCCATCAGCCAATGGCGCGCGACGGGGTATCCGCAGTCGCGGCGCATGGTCCTGGGCCTGGGGTTGGCGCTGGCCGGGCAGGTGCTGTTACTCCTGCTCGGTATTTTGATGTACCAGAAACTCTTGCCGGGGATGGGCATCCTGCCGGTGATTGACCGGGCAGTCATCCTGTTTAGCATGGCCTGGATTCTATGGGTATGGGCCTTCCCCGAACCTTCCCGGCCGGCTGACGCCGCCACAGCCATCCTGAGTTTGCTGCTGTTGGCGGCTTTATTGTTCGGGGCGGTCGAACGTTCGATGACCCCGATGACTGCGAACACTTTCAACGCCTCTACGCAGTCGATTTTGTGGAGCGTGGGCGGGCTGGCCATCATGGTGCTGGGCGGGCTGGCGCTCTTGTTCCGCAAACCGGAAGGCTGGGGAACCGGCCTGACGGTGGTGTTGCTGGGACTGCTTGGTTTCGCGCTCGATCTGTTCCTGACCCCGGCCCAGGGTGATTTTTCGGGAATTGTGCGTTTCTTGCTGCTGGCAGGATATCCCCTGCTGCTGACGCTGCCGATGCGGTTCCCCATGCCGGTCAACGTGCCGCGCACGCGCACGGTGGCGACCTACCAGGAAAAGGTGGCTGAATCGCAAAAGCAACAGGCCGCCAGCGGCGAACTATCCAGCCAGCCCATTCGTGAGCGCCGCCGCTACAGCACCGACCCCAAAACCCTGCAATCGCTCCTGACCCTGGCGGCTGAGACCGACCCGGCGAGCATCAATCAGTACATTGCCCGCTCCGTGGCCCAGGCCATGCTGGCGGATTTGTGTTTCCTGCTGTACCTGGACGAAGACAAAAGTTCGATTTTCATTGCCACCGGGTATGACCTGATACGCGAGGAGAACCTGGAAGGCGGCATCATGAAAAAGGACGACGTGCCGATGCTGGCGAACGCCGTTCTGCGTGGGAAGTCGCTGCGGCTTCCATCCAGCGCCACCTCCTCCGATTTGAAGGGACTCGGCGAGATGCTGGGGCTTTCCAATGCCGGCAACGTGCTCAATGTGCCGATTAATTCCGAGAAGGGCATTTTGGGCAGCATCCTGCTGCTTTCCCCGTATTCCAACCGCGTTTGGAGCGCCGACGACCAGACCTTCCTGGCAAACATCGCTTCGTCTTTTGTTTCGATTGTGGAGCGTGGGAAGCGTATCAACGAAATCCAAAGGGATAGGGAGCGCGCCCTGCATTCCGCCGAGGATGCCCAGGCGCAGTTGGCGCGTTTGCAGGCCAGCAATGCCGACCTGAACAACCAGGTCGAAACGATGAAAAGCCAGGCCGAACAGGCCATCCGGATAACGTCTGAGCGTAACGAGGCAGCCGCCAAACTGGCCGAGTTGGAAGCCGAAAACCAGAATTTGCAGGAGCAAATCGCCGCGCTTTCGGGCGGCGCGGCCCCGGCCCCAACCCCAGCCGCCAATGCGCAGTTGGAAAATGAATTGCGCATGACCCTGCGCGAAATGGCCCGCTTGCAAAATGCCCTGGCTGAATCCAACATGAAGATTCTGGAGTTGGAGAACAAGCCTTCCGCCGGCCCCAACCTGACCAACGACCAGGCCGAAGTGGTTGCCTCCATTTCTCAAGAGTTGCGCCAGCCGATGTCATCCATCATCGGCTATGCCGACCTGCTGCTGGGGGAATCGGTCGGCATCCTGGGCGCATTGCAGCGCAAGTTCATCGAACGCATCCGCGCTTCTACCGAACGGATTGGCAGCCTGATTGATGACCTGATTCAGATTACCACCCTCGAAACCGGCCTGATGTCGCTCAAGCCCGAATCGGTGGATATGAATCTGATTATCGACAACGCGATGGCATACACCTCCAGTCAGTTGCGCGAAAAGAACATCACCCTGCGCATCGACATCCCTGAGAATATGCGTCCCATTCAAACGGACCGCGAGGCGCTCCAGCAAATCCTGATTCACCTGCTGCAAAATGCCGGGGCGGCCTCCTCCGTCGAAGGGGCCATTACCCTGCGGGTGCGGATGCAAAAGGAAAACGAGAACGACCACGCCCTCATCCAGGTCACGGATACCGGCGGGGGAATCCCATCTGAAGACCTGCCGCGCGTTTTCTCGCGCCTGTACCGCGCCGACAACGTCTTAATCCAGGGCGTGGGCGATACGGGCGTCGGCCTGTCGATTGCCAAAGCCTTGACCGAGGCGCAGGGCGGCCGCATCTGGGTGGATACTGAGATAGGCTCCGGCTCGACGTTTAGCGTGTTACTCCCGCTCAAACACCCGACGGGCATGGAAGGCTGAGATGGAATCGCTGCGGCAGGTGGGTTCGGGGCTATTGTTCGGGCTGGTCTGCCTGGTCATTGTGCTGGGAGGCTTTGCGCTTTCCATGGCCGAGGGCGGGATGGGCGCGGTTGCGGTTCCCTCCTCCACGTGGACCCAGGCGGCCCCGGCGACGCGCGTTCCCGCCATATCCCCCACCCTGCCGCTCGAAACGCCCCCCCAACCGCTCAATCCCATTACCGATACGCCCGCTCCCACCGCGACGGTAACTTTCACCCCGCCGCCGCCGCCCACCAACTGCCCGCCCCCTGCGGGTTGGGTAGCGACCGTCGTCCAGGTGTACGATACCCTGCCCGGGCTGGCGCAAACCTATCGCGCCAGCGCCGATGCCATCCGCCAGGCAAATTGCCTGGTGAGCGACCAACTGGTGCCGGGGTCGTTCCTCTACATACCGCCCCTGCCGACTGCCACGCTTATCCCGTGCGGCGCGCCGCCAGGGTGGGTCAATTACGTCGTCCAGCCGGGTGATACCCTGTTCTCGCTCAGCCAGAAGTTCCGGGTGAGCGTGGCTGAACTCCAGCGCGCAAACTGCATGGGCAGTTCGACCTTCATCCAGGCCGGCAGGGTCATCAAAGTTCCTAACGTGCCAACCAGCACGCCGCTCAACTCGGCCACTCCCTCGGCGACCTTCATTGTCATCAAGGAAGAAACGCTCACCCCCAGTTTGACGCCCTCCGTAACGATTCCCGCTCCAGCGACGGAAGTCCCGCCCACGACGCAAGTTCCATCACAAACCCCTGTACCGCCGTCCGATACGCCGCCTCCGCCGAACAATACGCCGTCTCCAACAGCGACCACCCCGCCGACGGCGACTCCGTAGCGTGAAAACGGCTCAAAGGGCCTGGCAAATGCCCGGCGCGAAAAATTCTTTCCTGATTGTCCTGTGCCTGTTCCTGCTGGCCGCCTGTGGGGTGACACAGGCGGCGCCGGATGTTTACGTCCCATATTACTTCGTCACTGTTCCGGCGAACGCCACTCCCACCCCCACTCCCTTCCAACCTTTTATCCCGATTGCATCCAACCAGCAATTCCCGGTTCTCCCCGGCCAGCCCCAGGCCGAGGGTTCGCCCACCCTGCCTCCGCAACTGGTGACGGCCACGCCGCTCCCGACGGCCACGCTCCTGGCGCAGGTTCCCGAACTCGCCAGCACGCCCCCGCCCCTGCTCGATGTCCCTAATACGATAACCTTCCTGCTGCTCGGCTCCGATTTGCGCCCCGGCTCGTCGTACCGCACCGATACGCTGGTGATTGCGATTGTCCGCCCGCACGAGGGCCAGGTGGCGCTGGTCTCTATTCCGCGCGATTTGTGGGTGAATATTCCCGGGGTTGGAATGAACCGCAACAACACCGCCTACCAGAGCGGGGAGATTTACCGCTATCCCGGCGGCGGGCCCGGCCTGCTCAAAGATACCATCCGCGACAATTTGGGACTGCAAATCGACCACGCCGTCATGGTCGATTTCGACGGCTTTCGCCGCATTGTGGATACCCTGGGCGGAATCGATGTGCCGGTTGCCTGTTCTTACACCGATTGGCGGCTGCTTGACCCATCCTATAACCCTTACAACGAAAATAACTGGGCGATGTTCACCACCGGGCAGGGATTGATACACATGGACGGCGATTATGCCTTGTGGTATGCCCGCTCCCGCTCCAAATCGAACGACTTCGACCGCGGCCGCCGCCAGCAGGAAGTCCTGCGCGCCATCTACGGCCAGGCCCTGCGCACCGATACCGTTTCGCGCATCCCGCAGTTGTATACCGACCTGAGTTCCAGCCTCAAAACCGACCTGGTCCTGGGCGACATCCTGCAACTCGCCCCCCTGGCCCTGCACCTGACCAACGCCGATATCCGCAGTTACTACATCGCCGGCGGTTTAGTGACCGCCTGGATTACCCCCGGCGGGGCCTACGTCCTGCTGCCCAACACGGCGCTGATACAGGATATGCTCCAGCAGGCCATGTCACCCTCCCCTCGCCAGCAGGAGCGCCAGGCATTGCGGGTCGAAGTCCGCAACGGCAGCCCCTTCGACGGCTGGGATGCGCTGGCTGCCGAACGGTTGAACTATGCCGGGTACGAGACCGTCTTCAGCGCTTCTGACCACCGTTCGTATGCCCAAACCCTGC
Source organism: Anaerolineales bacterium (assembly GCA_034432975.1). GTDB lineage: Bacteria > Chloroflexota > Anaerolineae > Anaerolineales > Villigracilaceae > UBA5195. The sequence continues at coordinate 11,235 of DAOUAZ010000164.1, forward strand.
TCTACGACCTGACTCCCGACCAGGACCGGGCGCGTTCCACCAGCCTGCTGGCCGTGCTTGGACTGCCCGATTCGGCCCTGGTTGCGGTGCCGTCTCCCGGCGCCCAGGCCGCCTACGTCCTGATTATCGGGAGCGATTACGACCCGTGTTTCATGCCGCAGGAACTGACGCCGTGAGCGCGTTTCGCCAGCAGCAGTACCGATAGGGAAAGCAGCATCTCGAAAACGACATTAGGAACGGTTTCAACAGAGGGAAATATCAAAACCGTTTCAACACGGTCTTGATATATGGTTTTGCGAAGAACTATGCTACACTATGCGCATAGTGAACCATTGTCTGTAAAGGAGAGCAGCATGGCAACAACCGCTTTCGTTAGCGCGCATATTACCGCAAATACCACGATTCTGCCCGCCATCAGCGCGTATGAAATCTTCCTCAACGACCAGGGGCGTTCCCCTTACACCGTCAAAGCCTTCCTATCCGATTTACGCCTGATGGCTTCGTATTTTCCACCCGACCGGGCGCTCGGGGCGCTCACGACTGCTGACCTGAACAGTTATTTCGAATGGATGCAGAACGAGCGCGGCGTGCCGTGCAGCCCAAAGACCCTGGCGCGGCGCATCACTACTACCAAATCCTTTTTTCGCTGGCTCAACAAAAACGGCGTGTTGGTGCTGGACCCGGCGGAGAAAGTCGTGCAGCGCTCGGTCATGTCGCCGCTGCCCACCGTCCTGACCGATGACGAAGTCCAGGCCGTCATGCTGGCCGCCGACCGCTACCGGCGTAAATCCAAGCCGGATGCGCGTCCTTATGCCTTACTCTACCTGCTGCTTTCGACCGGCATTAAAAAGAGCGAGTGCCTGGGGATTCACTTGAACCACATCGACCTGGCCGCGCCAGATGGCCCCATCCTGTTCGTCAAATATGCCAGCCCGGTCAACCGCTACAAGGAACGAAAACTCTCCCTGCCCGATGACTGGGTTCCCGTTTACGAGGAATACGTTGCCCAATACAACCCGGTCGACCGGCTTTTCCCCTGGTCGCCGCGCCGCCTGGAATACCTGCTCGAAGATATCGGTAACGATGCAGGGCTAGAGAAACACCTGTCCTTCGATATGTGCCGCTGGACCTACGCCATCGGCGAATACCAGCGCGGCATCGATGGCGATAAAATTCGCCAGAGTCTGGGCGTATCCAAAATCCAGTGGCGGGAATTGAATATGAAACTCAAGCAACTGGCTGGAAATTCCTAATTCAGTGGTTCTGGTTCCGTAGTTTTGGCGGCAGTCCAACCGTTGGCGCAATAAGAGCCGGTTAAGCCCTGTAAGGCAAAAAACCTTGCAGGCTTTTTTTACCCAAACGTAAGAAGTTGATAAAACTACTTTCGCGTGATGTATTCCTGATATGCGTGATGTACTATAATGTCGTTATCAACTCAAAAAAAGGAGCAGACCATGATTAGCAAAGCGATGCAAGACGCAATCAACGACCAAATCAACAAAGAAATGTTTTCCTCGTACCTGTATTTATCGATGGCCGCCTACTTCGAAGACACCAACCTGCCTGGCGCAGCCAACTGGATGTACATCCAGGCTGAAGAAGAGAACGAACACGCCATGAAACTCTTCCAGCATCTGGTCGACCGCGGCGGACGGGTTCACCTGAAGGCAATCCCCGCTCCCGAAACCGAATGGGCCGGGCCGCTGGCCGCTTTCAAGGCGGTCTACGCCCACGAACAACTGGTGACGAAATCCATCCACGACCTGTACGAAACCGCCCTCAAAGAAAAGGACTATCCAGCCCAGGTCATGCTCCAGTGGTTCATCGATGAGCAGGTGGAAGAAGAAAAGAATGCTTCCGAAGTCGTTGCCAACATGGAGCGCATCGAAGCCCACGATACCGCCATCCTGATACTCGACCACCGGCTTGCCAAACGCAAGAAGGAAGAAGATTAATCTGCTATAAGCAGAGATTTTTTCGGAAGCAAGATAACCACCGTCCCGAAGGTTTTCAAGAGCGATTTTTGTCGTTTTGGTCAACCTTCGGGACGTTTTCAATGCAGGGAAAGGAGCAACATATGCAATACACCCAACTGGGCCGCGCTGGTTTGAAGGTTTCGCGCCTGTGCCTGGGAACGATGAACTTCGGTCCCTACTCAACCGAGGCCGAATCCTTCGAAATCATGGACAAAGCCCTCGACCTGGGCATCAACTTCTTCGACACGGCCAATGTCTACGGCTGGAAACTCGGCGAAGGCGTGACCGAGCAAATCATCGGGCGTTGGTTCGCCCAGGGCGGCGGACGGCGCGAGAAAACGGTCATCGCCACCAAAGTCTTCGGACGGATGGGTGACTGGCCCAACCAGAGCCGCCTTTCCGCGCTCAGCATCCGCCAGGCGGTGGAAGGATCGCTCAAACGAATGCAGACCGACTATATCGACCTGTACCAGTTCCACCACATCGACCGGCTCACTCCCTGGGAGGAAATCTGGCAGGCCTGCGAGAGGCTGGTGGCGCAGGGCAAGGTGCTTTATGCCGGCTCGTCGAATTTCGCCGGCTGGCACATTGCCAGGGCCAACGAAACCGCCAAAGCCCGGCATTTCATGGGATTGGTCAGCGAACAGAGCCTGTATAACCTGAAAGACCGGATGGTCGAACTGGAAGTACTCCCGGCCTGCCGGGAATACGGCCTGGGGCTGATTCCCTGGTCGCCGCTGGCGGGTGGGCTGCTGGGCGGCGCGCTGGAAAAACTCGAAAAAGGCCGCCGCGCTTCCGAAGATAAGCAGAAGCAAATCGAACAGAATCGCTCGCAACTGGAAAAATGGGAAGCCTTCTGCCGCGAACTGGGCGAACAACCCGCCGACGTGGCCCTGGCCTGGCTGCTGGCCAACCCGGTCGTAACCGCGCCCATCATCGGCCCGCGCACGCTGGGGCAGTTGACCGGTTCTCTGCGCGCGCTCGAACTGAAACTCGATGCTTCAGCCCTGAAAACACTGGATGAAATCTGGCCCGGCCCCGGCGGCGAAGCGCCCGAAGCGTATGCCTGGTGAAACTGATCACGGTGTCATTGCGAATGATAGCGAAGCAATCTCTCAACAGTCAGGAATGCTTGTTTAACGAGATTTACCGATGTGAGAAGAGATTGTTCGTTGCAAAAAACGCTTCTCGCAACGACATGAAGAATTAGGAAGGTGATGCCATGAGTCCGAGAAAGCGCCATGCTGATAGGAAAACCAGCCAGCCGGAAGCAACTGCCGCTTCCGTGCTGCCTTCCGGTCTAAAAGCCGAAAAACCGCGCTGCGGCCTGTGCGGCAAGACCAAAAAACTGACCAAAACCGAATGCTGCGGCAACTGGATTTGTGACGACGAACAAAACTACAGGCTGTTTTCGTTCGCTCATAACAGTTGCTACCGCAACCACGACCGTTACTCCCTGTGCGCTTTTCATTACCATGAAGGTCATTCGGGGGGCTGGAAAACCTGCGATAAATGCCGCAAATCTTTCCCGACCGAAATGTATGTCTATCACGGTACAAACGAATACAACTTCGAGAATCTGCCCAACCCACCCTCTTTCGAACCAACCCGCTGTATGCAATGCGGGCGGGTGATTTCGCTCTCGCAGGATGGCTACATGCTCAAAGGGCGTGGGCAGTATGTCTGCGAGAACTGCTCTGGCATGAAAAATTTATTCTCCTAAGATGGCCTATGAAACGACAATTTTTACTGATATTCATGATACTCAGCCTCGTTTTCCTTGCGCATCCAACCGGGGCAGGCGCGATTGCTCCGCTGGAGGTGCGTTCAGACCAGGCGATTCTCAACTTCCCCAACACGGTCACATTCCAAGCGCAACTCTCGGCGAATGCGGACATCCAGTCGGTGGTGCTGGAATACGGCACGACCCAACTGACCTGCGGCGAAGTGGTCGCCAAAGCCTTCCCGCAGTTCAATCCCGGCAGGAACATTACCGTCGAATGGACCTGGGATATGCGCCAGTCCGGCTCCATTCCGCCCGGCGCCAACATCTGGTGGCGCTGGCGGACGACGGATGTCAACGGGCGGGAAAACGTCTCTGAAACGAAAAACGTCACCTGGCTCGATTCGACCTACAAATGGCAAACGCTCACCGACCGCGATTTGCGCATCCATTGGTACAGGGGCAGCCAGGCCTTCGCCCGCGAGGTGCTCTCCGCCGCGCGCGGCGGGCTGGCGCTCAACCAACAAAGCGCCGGGCTGAAGCCCAATGGCGTCATCGACATCTACATCTACGGCGATTACAACGACTTGCGCAGCGCCGTCTTGTACGCCCCCTCCTGGACTGGCGGACAGGCCTTCCCCGATTTCAATATCGTGATTATTGGTATCGAACCCAATAACCTGCAATGGGGCAAAGCAGCCACTGTCCACGAACTGACCCATGTCCTGGTGGGGCATCTCACCTTCTCCTGCCTGGGTGATGTCCCCACCTGGCTGAACGAGGGACTGGCTGTCTATAGCGAAGGCGGGCTGGATTCGGTCTCCCAGCGTCAACTCGACCAGGCCATCCGGCAGGATACCCTGCTGACGGTGCGCTCCATCAGCGGCGGCTTTTCCGAGGTGGCCGACAAGGCCAATCTCTCCTACAGCCAGTCCTATAGCATCGTCAAATTCCTGGTCGAGACCTACGGCCAGCCAAAAATGAACGAACTGCTGCTGGCCCTGCGCGACGGCACGACCATCGACTCCGCGCTGGTCAAGGTCTACGGTTTCGATGTGGAAGGACTGGAGGACGCCTGGCGGGCGGGAATTGGCGCGAAAGCGCGTGTTGCCGCTCCGAATCCGACCGCCACGCCCCAGCCGACCTACGTCCCGACCATTGTCCCGATGGGCGGGTTGCCGGTGGCGGTTACGCCCACGCCCTTTGTGGTACCCACCTCTTCGGTTTCTCTAGAGAGTTCGCCAACCGCAGAACCCCTGCCCCAATTCCAGGCCGTAGAGGAAGAAGTCAATCGGATATACCTGTGGGTCGGACTTGGACTGCTCTGCTGCTGCCTGCTCGTTTTGGTCATTATCGTGGCAGCCGTTTACTTTGCGCGGCGTGGACAGAAGGGAGGCGAACATGCGTAAAGTATTGGCAATCTTCATCGTTCTTGCCTTGACCATCCCCCTGCTTGGCATGGCCGGGGCCGGGCCGGTTTACCAGTACGGCATCCCGCTCGACGAGGCATTGGTGCTGGAGGGCGGCGAATCCACCAATCCGCGCACCTACGACCCGGCTACAACCGGCTCCTCGGGCGACAAACGCATCTTCAGCAGTCTGGTCTCTTTCGACCCGCGCCTGAACCTCGTCCCCGACCTGGCCGAAACCTGGGACATCAGCCCGGATGGCACGGTCTACACCTTCCACCTGCGAAAAAACGCCAAATTCCACGATGGCCGCCCCGTGACCGCGCAGGATGTGGTCTATTCCTGGACGCGCGCCGCTGACCCGAACCTGCACTCTCCCACCGTGATGACCTACCTGGGCGATATCCTCGGCATCCGCGAAGTGGTGAATGGACAGGCGGATTCTGTCAGCGGGTTGGAAATCATCGACGACCACACCTTACAGGTCACAATTGATGCTTCCAAGCCGTATTTCCTGATGAAATTGACCTACCCGACGGCTTTCGTGGTCGATAAAGCCAACGTCGAATCTGGCCCGGAGTGGTATCGCAACCCGAATGCCACCGGCCCCTATCAGTTGAAAGAGTGGCGGCGCAACGAAGTAATGATTTACGAGGCCAATCCCGATTTCTACCTGGGCGCGCCCTCCATCCGATATGTGGTTGTCACGCTTTATACGGGAGATAGCGTGCGCCTGTACGAAAGCGGCAAGGTGGATATGACCGGTCTTTACACCTACTATGTTGACCGGTTCACCGACCCGACCGAACCGCTGCACCGCGAACTGGTGACGGGTGTTGACCTTTGCACCAGTTATGTCGTGTTCGATGTGACCCGCCCGCCTTTCGACGATGTCAACATCCGCAAAGCCTTTAGCCTGGCCTTCAACCGCCGCCAGTATATCGACGTGGTGCTGCGCGGGCGCGCCTTGCCCGCGATGGGCATCTTTCCGCCCGGCCTGCCCGGTTTCAACATCGCGCTCGACGGATTGACCTACGACCCGGATGCCGCCCGCCAGATGCTGGCCCAGTCGAAATACAAAACAGCCGAGGGCCTGCCGCCGATTGTCTTCACCAGCGCCGGGTTTGGCAGTTACGTCAGCCCGCGCGTGGCAGCCCTGGCCCAAATGTGGAAGCAAGTGTTGGGCGTGACCATTACGGTCGAAAACATCGAACCGAATTTCTACTATGACACACTATACTCCGGCAAGCACGGTCAATTGTTCAACTACGGCTGGTGCGCCGATTACCCCGACCCGGAGAACTTCGCCGATGTCCTGTTCCACTCCGGCTCGACCCAAAACAGCGGCTATTACAGCAATCCCGCCCTCGATGCCCTGCTCGAAGCAGCCCGAACCGAGCGTGATGTGACCAGGCGAATCGAAATGTACCAACAGGCCGAGCAAATGATTGTGGACGACGCCCCGGTCCTGTTCCTGACGCATAGCCTGTCCTATGAACTGGTCAAGCCTTTTGTCAAAGGCTACGCCTATACCCCTATCTCCATCCCAATTGAGCGGTACATGTGGCTGGAAGGGAAGTAAAAAAAGACCTCCGCGTTCTATAAAGAACGCGGAGGTCTTCGGCATTGCTGGATTGGATTACAGGCTGGCGTTGATGGTGGAGAAGACGTTGCGGACCAGCGGGCCCATGAGGGAGAGGGCGGCGATAACGACAACGGCGACCAGAACGAGGATGAGGGCGTATTCGACCATGCCCTGGGCTTTTTCTTTGAGAGAGAACAACATGGTAGTTTTCCTTTCTGTGAATGAATGAAAAGAGATGTCTTGCAAAAAATGGTCGGTCAGGACAGCGGATTACAGGCTGGCGTTGATGGTGGAGAAGACGTTGCGGACCAGCGGGCCCATGATGGTGAGGGCGGCGATAACGACAACGGCGACCAGAACGAGAATGAGCGCGTACTCAACCATACCCTGGCCTTTTTCCTTGAGAGAGAACAACATGGTTTTTTTCTCCTTTCGTTAGAATGTTTCTTTGGAACACCCAAAGAGTTGAACTTACAACCCCTATTCTAACCACTTTTTCAAAAATTCCAAGCATTTTTAATTACAGACAACTATCAATAGTCCCATTGGGGGGATGTAAAACTAACAAAATGGCAAGCATCTGACGTATATCACGATTTAACCGGTCGAAATTCCGGCCAATCCCAGTTCAGGCGCGATGCGGCGCAAGGCGGTGATAACGTTGCCGACATGCTCACCCCACAAGTCGATGCCAAATTCTTGGGCGGCTTTTTCCATCGCAGCCCGGTCGGTGCCAGCCGCAAAGGCCTTATCCTTCCACTTCTTTTTGACGGAGGCTGGTTCCAGGTCGTAGAGCGATTTGGAGGGCCGCACCAGCGCGACAGCGGTAATCAGCCCGGTGATTTCGTCGCAGGCGTTGAGGGCCTTCTCCATTCGGGACTCGCGCGGGATGCCGGTGTTATCCCCATGGCTGAGAATGGCGCGCACGATGACTTCATCCACGCCGCGCTGGCGCAAGATAGGCGCGCCCTCGGCAGGATGCTGCTCGGCAGTGGGGTGAATCTCCCAGTCGAAGTCGTGCAGCAGGCCGGCCACGCCCCACAGTTCGACATCCTCGCCGAATTTCTGAGCGTAGAACCGCATGGCCGCCTCGACGCACAACATATGCTTGACCAGGTTCTCATTTTTGACGTATTCCCGCACCAGCGAGAGAGCTTCTTCACGAGTGAGCATATCGATCATTCTTTTGAGATAGCGGGGCTTTGGAATAAACAGAATGGGTCATCCAGGCCGCTCCAACCGGTAGAGACTAAGACAGATTGTACACCCTTTCAAGAACAGCGGGCCGTTTTTTTCACCCTTTTGCGCTTGCGCGCTCCCAAATTGCCTTGCGAACTGGTCAAAATACGGAGGGGAAACCCGTATCTTAACACTACCAATGCTCCGGCAGAAAAATTCTGCTTCCCGGCCTCGCGCCGGGATTTTTTCTTATATTCCTCCAATGCTTCGACGATGTTCCGCGCAGGCGCGGCTATGCTATAATTTCCGGTCTGAAAGGCGAACCATGTTATCAAAATTCATTAAACTTGTCGGGGGTAACCCCCACCAACGCGAAGTCGAAAAATATGCCGCCGTTGCGCGCCAGATTAACGCGCTCGAAGCGGGGTACGAAAAATCTTCTGCCGAAGCCCTGCGCGCAAAAACGGATGAGTTCAAAGCCAAAATCGCCGCATCCATCGACGGCATTGACGACGAGAAAGAGCGCAAACAGGCCGAGCAGGCCGCGCTCGACGAAATTTTGCCCGACGCGTTTGCCATTGCGCGCGAAGCCGCCAAGCGAACCATCGGCCAGCGTCATTACGACGTGCAATTGATTGGCGGGCTGGCCCTGCATCACAACACCATCGCCGAAATGCGCACCGGGGAAGGCAAAACGCTGGTCGCCACCCTGCCGCTCTATCTCAACGCACTCACCGGACGCGGCACCCATCTCATCACCGTCAATGACTACCTGGCGCGCTACCAGGCGCGCTGGATGGCGCAAATTTACAACTTTCTCGGCCTGTCGGTGGGCCTGCTCCAAATGGCTGCCAGCACCGAAAACGGCAAAAAGGCTTACCTGATTGATTTGTCGAAGGAATCACCGCGCGAAGACCAGCATCAACTGCGCCTGGTCGACCGCCGCCTGGCCTACGAAGCCGACATTATCTACGGCACCAACGCCGAATTTGGCTTCGACTATCTGCGCGATAACATGGTCTACCGGCTGGAGGACAAAGTCCAGCGCGAGCATTACTTTGCCATCGTCGATGAAGTGGACAACGTCCTCATTGACGAAGCCCGTACCCCGCTCATCATCTCTGGCCCGGCTTCTGGCGAGTTGGATACCTACTACCAGATGGCACAGGTCGTCAAACAGTTGAATCCCGAAGATTACGACATCAACGAAAAAGACCGCTCCATCTCGCTGAACGACCTCGGCACGGCGCACGTCGAGCAAATTCTCGGCCAGCCGCTGCGCGACCCCGACCGGCCCGAGGACGTGACTCCCGAACAGGCGCGCCTGTTCGGTTTCCTCGAACAGGCCCTGCGCGCCCAATACCTGTTCCACCGCAACAAAGATTACCTCGTCCAGGGCGGCAAGGTTGTCATTGTAGATGAATTTACGGGCCGACTCATGCCGGGGCGCCGCTGGAGCGACGGCCTGCACCAGGCGGTGGAAGCCAAGGAGGGCGTCAAGGTCGAGCCAGAGAACGTGACCTACGCCACCATCACGCTCCAAAACTACTTCCGCATGTACCAGAAACTGGCCGGCATGACCGGCACCGCCCTGACCGAATCGGAAGAATTCCACAAAATCTACAAACTCGAAGTCCTGCCCCTTCCCACCAACCTGGAATACCAGGCCACCCTGGCCGGGAAAGATTCACCGCTGGTCGAGGTCAAAGCCAAGGACGAAGACAACTACGACATCGCCTGGTTCGCGCAGCGCGGCGACGCGGGGAAACTGCCCGTCTACTGGCGGCGCACCGATTACCCCGACTCGGTCTATCGCACGGTAGAAGCCAAACTGCGCGCCATCGTAACCGAAATCGTCCGCGACCATGTGCAGGGACGCCCCATCCTGGTCGGCACCACCTCGGTCGAATCGTCCGAGCGCCTGTCGAACCGCCTGCGCGCCGAGCCGGCGCGCCGCCTGTTGCAGGTCAAACTGCTGCGCCAACTCTGGTTCGAGAAAAACAACCGCGAAGAAGATGGACGCCTGTCCCCTGAGCTGGAACCGCTATACAAACCGCTCGACCAACTGGAACCGACCTTCCTGCGCTCCTTCGCCAAACCGCTCGAGGCCTCCATCAATCTCGAAGAACCGGCCAACCTGAATCAACTGCTGAACGTCTTGCGGCTCGATTCAGACTATGCCGAGCGGCTCAAAGCCGTTATCCAGGGCGGCGTGCCGCACGAAGTCTTGAACGCCCGCAAGCACACCGAAGAAAGCCAGATTATCGCCGGGGCGGGCGCGTTTGGGGCCGTCACCATTGCCACCAACATGGCCGGGCGCGGCGTCGATATTAAACTGGGCGGTGAACTGGCCGAAGAAATCATCGCCGTCATCAGCCGCGTCTTGCGCCGGGCCGGGTACGACCCCTTCGACATGCGCCTGGAAGAACAGCGCCAGGCCATCCTCAAACTCTCCCCCGAAGACTACGGCATTTACGACGCGGAAGTCAAATTCTTCCTGAAATATTTCGAGGACATGGAACAGGTGCGCCGCCTGGGCGGCCTGCACGTCATTGGCACCGAACGCCACGAAGCCCGCCGCATCGACAACCAGTTGCGCGGACGCTCCGCCCGCCAGGGCGACCCCGGTTCCTCGCGCTTCTATCTCTCGCTGCAAGACGACCTGATGCGCCTGTTCGGCGGCGAGCAGGTCGAGGGCCTGATGACCCGCTTCCGGCTGGATGATGACTTCCCGCTCGAAAACCGGATGGTCAGCAATCTCATCGAAGGCTCGCAGCATCGCGTCGAGGGCGCCAACTTCGATGTCCGCAAGCACCTGCTCGAATACGACGATGTGTTAAACAAACAGCGCACCATCATCTACGCCCAGCGCGACAAGGCGATGACCAAAGACGACCTGACCGAGGACGTGGCCGCGCTGCTAAAAGGTGAAATCGCCGCCCGCGTGCCAGCCGCGCTCAGCGACCCCGAAGAAGGACTGTGGAAATTGCTGGCCTGGCTGGAGCAAATCCAACCGACCTTTATGTATGGCGACAACCGCGTTTTCCCCTCCTTCACCTACCGCCTGCTGCTCGACGAAATCGACGAAGACGACCCGCGCGGCGACATCCTATCCCTGACCGAGCGCGCCGTCGAAGCCGATGAAGCCCACCTGCTGAAAACCATTGCCCAAAACATCCAGCGCACTTCCGAAAGCCTGGATACCCAAATCGAAGAACGCTTCGAGGCCCTCGACGCCTTCCTGGATGCCCTGCGCGAAAGCGAGGAGCAAAAACGCGCCTCCGAATTGCTGGCCGAACTGAAAGCGGCCATCCACATCGAGCCGCGCCTGAACAGCGAGCAACTCAAACTGCTCGCCAGCAATCCCGCCAGCCTCGAGGAACCGCTCAAGGAACAAATCGACCTGGCGCTGACCGCCACCGCCCTCAGCCGCCTGCTGGCAAGCATCGAAATCCGCCTGTTCGAGCCGCTCGGCCTCAAAACCGATGACCTGGCGCGCATGGATTGGGATGAGGCCGCCGCGGAAATCAACCAGGCAGCCGAGAAACTGCTCACGAAACGGCGGGAACGGCTCATTGGAGCCGAGGGGCAGATTGCCAAAGAGTTGGATACGCTGCTCGCCCGGTATCCTGGGCGGGACGAGACCACCCTCATCCGCATCCTTTCCACCCTGTCAACGGGCCGCCGCATGGGCATGAATCTCAAAACCCGCAAGGTGGAGGCAATAGAATACCAGCGCGTCAACTACTTCCACGCCGCCGCCCAAATCCTTACCGCGCGCAAGGCCGAGACCGTTGACCTGGATGTGCTGGAACACCTGGAAAACGCCGCCGCGACGCTGACCGAAGGTTGGGGCGAAGCAGAGTATGCCCGTCTTTCGCAAAACGCATCCCGTTTGAGCGATTTTGGCTTCGACGTGGATGAAATCGACCTTGACCCGCGCGCCTCGCTGGCCTCGCTGACCGAAGAGCAGCGCGCCAGCCTGAAAGCGGAACTGGGCCGCCGCCGCATGACCGAAATCTACCGCTCGACCCTGCTGGGAGTGATTACCGAATTGTGGGTCGATTACCTGACCCGTGTAGAGGCTTTAAGAGTTTCCATCGGCCTGGAGGCTTACGGACAACGCGACCCGCTGGTACAATACAAGACGAAAGCATCCGATATGTTTCAGGGCCTGCTGGGCGAGGTGCGTTCGGGCGTCATCGACCGGGTATTCCGCTACCTGCCGCGCCCGGTGGCAATGGCCGAAGCGCCGGTAGAAAGCGCCCCCAAAGCCGCCACCCCGCTCCCCGAAGCGATAGCCAGGGCCGGACGCAAGCGCCACAAAAAGCGATAACGCGGATTGGTTTCCGCGCCCATCTTCTCGTTGAAGGTATCCAATGTCAAACATGTTCACTCCCGCGCCCGATGAATTTCGGCGTCTCCCCAAAGTGGAACTGCACCGCCACCTGGAGGGTTCGCTGCGCCTGCAAACCATGCTCGATGTGGCGCGCAAACACGGCATGACCATGCCGGCCAACGTGGTGCGCCTTTCGCGGCTGGTGCAGGTGCAGGATGAAGACAACTTCACCTTCGACAACTTCCTGTCCAAATTCAACACCCTGCGCATGTTCTACCGTTCGCCCGAAGTCATCGAGCGCATTACCCATGAAGCGGTGGAAGATGCCGCCAAAGACAACGTCCGCTACCTGGAACTGCGTTTTACCCCGGTGGCGCTCAGCCGCGCCGAGCGTTTCCCGCTCGAAAACGTGACCGATTGGGTCTGCAAGGCCGCCAGGGATGCCGAGCGCAAATACAAGGTCATGGTGCGCCTGATTGCCTCGGTCAACCGTCATGAGCCGCTCGAACTGGCCGAGCAGGTGGCCTGGATTGCGGTCGAAAAGGGACGCGAGAACATCGTCGGCCTCGACCTGGCCGGGAACGAAGCCGAATACCCAGCCACGCCGTTCATCCCGTTGTTCAACGAAGCCCGCCAGGCCGGGCTGAAAATCACCATGCACGCCGGAGAATGGGCCGGCCCGGAAAACGTGCGTGAAGCCATCGAGAAATTCTCCACCGACCGCATCGGTCACGGCGTGCGCGTCCTGGAAGATGACTTCACGACTGCCCTGGCGCGTGAACATGGCACGGCCTTCGAGGTCTGCATCACCAGCAATTACCAGACCGGGGCGGTCAAGGCGCTGCCCAGGCATCCCGCCCCGCAGATGATCGAGAAAAAACTCAATGTGACTCTCAACACCGACGACCCCTCCATCTCGCAAATTACGCTCTCCAACGAGTATCGCGTGGCGGTCGAAGACCTGAAAATCCCGCGCGACACGCTCAAAGAGCGCATCCTGGCGGCAGCCCAGGCCTCCTTCCTGCCGGATGGCGAGAAGAAGAAACTGGTCGAGTCGCTCAAGAAAGAACTCAGCAAATCGTAACGCGGAATTCATTCCGTGCGCTGTTTTGATATAGAAAGGTGGGGACGATGTTTTCTGAACACAATATGGAACAAAAAATTGTGCGCGGCATCAGCCAACCACTGGCCGACGGCGCCGGGTGGATGAAATTTCTGGGCGTGCTTTCGATTTTGGCCGGGGTGTCGCAGGTCTTGAGCATTTTTGGGCTGATTTCCGGCGGGCTGCAAATTTGGATGGGTATTTTGTTGTTCCAGGCTGCCAGTTCAGTGGAGCAAGCCCGCGCCACCGGCGATGCCTACGCGCTCAGTTCGGCCCTGGGCAATGTCAAAACCTTTTTTATGCTGAACGGCATTATTGCGCTGATTGGCATCCTGTTGCTCTGCGCAACGCTGTGTTTCCTGGTGCTCCTGCCGATGCTGGGTGTGATTCCATTTTTGATTGACCCCGCCAATTTTAATAATTTTTAATTGCGGTTGCATTCCGCCCGGTTTTGTTGTATATTAAGACCAAACAACTCAACTTACTGTTACCGAGCAGAGGACGACAAAGGCGCACCTTTGAGTTCTTTGTGACCCAGACGAGATTCCATTATTCGTACCGTCACAAAGCACCAAAGGTGTTTTGTTATCATAACCCCCTCACCCCTGCCCCCTCTCCCGATGGGAGAGGGATGGGGTGAGGGATAGCCAAAGGAGCATGTCATGAAAGACTTTTTCAACGCCAAAGGTACATTAACCATCGGTGGGAAGGATTACACCTACTACCGCCTCGACGCCCTCGAAAAAGCGGGACTGACGACCCTCAGCCGCCTCCCGTTTTCCATCCGCATCCTGCTCGAGGCCGCCCTGCGCCAGTGCAACGACATGGAAATCACCCAGCAGGATGTAAAGAATATTGCCTCCTGGTCTGCTCAAGGGGAGCGGCCTGGTATCCCGCTGCTGCCCGCCCGCGTGGTGATGCAGGACTTTACCGGCGTCCCGGCGGTGGTCGATTTGGCCGCCATGCGCTCGGCAGTCGCCCGCCTGGGCGGCGACCCCAAAAAAATCAACCCGCTCGTGCCGGTCGATTTGGTCATCGACCACTCGGTGCAGGTCGATTTCTTTGCCAGCCCCGAGGCCCTCTCCCGCAACACCGAGATGGAATTCCAGCGCAACAAGGAACGCTACGAATTCCTGAAATGGGGCCAAAAGGCCTTCAAAAACTTCCGGGTTGTGCCGCCCATGACCGGCATCGTCCACCAGGTCAACCTCGAATATCTTGCCGAAGTCGTCGGAGTCCGAAAGCTCCCGATTTCGGATTTCCAAAGTCAGGCCCCCTGCGGGGATGATAAGACTTTGGAGTCCGTATTGTTCCCCGATTCGCTGGTCGGCACCGATTCGCACACCACCATGATTAACGGCCTGGGCGTGCTGGGCTGGGGCGTGGGCGGCATCGAAGCCGAAGCGGTCATGCTCGGCCAGCCGATGGACATGCTCCTGCCGGATGTCATCGGCTTCAAACTGTACGGCAAACTGCGCGACGGCGTGACCGCCACCGACCTCGTCCTGACTGTGACCCAAATGCTGCGCAAAAAGGGCGTGGTCGAGAAATTTGTCGAATTTTACGGCCCCGGCCTCGATAACATGTCCCTGCCCGACCGCGCCACGATTGCCAACATGGCCCCCGAATACGGCGCGACGATGGGCTTCTTCCCGGTCGATGCCGAGACGCTGCGCTACATGAAACTGACCGGCCGCCCGGCGGAGGTGATTGCCCGCACGGAGGCCTACTGCCGCGCCCAGGGCCTGTTCCGCGACGCCAACATCCCCGACCCCGAATTTACCGACACGCTCGAACTCGACCTCGGTTCGGTTGTCCCTTCGCTGGCTGGCCCCAAACGCCCGCAAGACCGCGTCGCGCTCTCGGACATGAAATCGGCCTTCCAAAAGGCGCTGACCGCCCCGGTCAAGGAACGCGGCTACGAGCTGGGCGGCGAAGCCCTCAGCCGTGAAGCCACCTTTGGGACGAATGGCTCCTCGACGAGAATGAAGCACGGCGCAGTCGTCATCGCCGCCATCACCTCCTGCACCAACACCAGCAACCCCTCGGTGATGGTCGCCGCCGGTTTGGTCGCCAAAAAGGCCGCCGAAAAAGGCCTGGGCGTGAAACCCTACGTCAAGACCAGCCTGGCCCCCGGCTCGCGCGTTGTGACCGAATACCTGAAAGCCGCCAACCTGCTCGATCCGCTGGCCCGGATGGGCTTCAACGTGGTCGGCTACGGCTGCACCACCTGCATCGGCAACAGCGGCCCGCTGCCAGGCGAGGTCGCCAAAGCGGTGGCGGGCAGCGACCTGGTGGCTGCGGCGGTCATTTCGGGCAACCGCAACTTCGAGGGCCGCGTCCACCCGCTGGTAAAGGCAAATTATCTGGCTTCCCCGCCGCTCGTAGTCGCCTACGCCCTGGCCGGGACAGTCGATATCGACCTCGACAACGAACCGATTGGCATGGGCAAGGACGGCCCGGTCTACCTGCGCGACATCTGGCCTTCGACGCAGGAAGTGGCCGATATTGTCGCCGCCAGCCTGCATACCGGCATGTTCGAGGAACGCTACGCCAGCGTCTTCGAAGGCTCGGAGATGTGGAAGGAAATCAGCGTGGCCGAGGGCGGCCTGTACGCCTGGGACGAGTCCTCGACCTACATCCACCACCCGCCCTACTTCCAGGAACTGGCGCTCGAAACCGGCTCGGTGGGCGACATTCGCGGGGCGCGCGTGCTGGGCTTGTTTGGCGATTCCATCACCACCGACCATATCTCCCCGGCGGGCAACATCGCCGCGGAGTCCCCGGCGGGCAAATACCTGCAAGAGCGCGGAGTGGACCCGAAAGATTTCAACTCCTATGGCGCGCGGCGCGGCAACGACCTGGTGATGGCGCGCGGCACGTTTGCCAACATCCGCTTGAAGAATATTTTGGTCGCGCCGAAGGAAGGCAACTGGACGAAAATGTTCAAGGTTGAAGGTTCAACGTTGCAGGAAGAAGTCATGCCGATTTTTGACGCGGCGATGAAATACAAAGCCCAGGGCATCCCGTGCGTGGTGCTGGCGGGCAAGGAATACGGAACCGGCTCCAGCCGCGACTGGGCCGCCAAAGGCCCAATGCTGCAAGGCGTGAAGGCCGTCATCGCCGAGTCGTTCGAGCGCATCCACCGCTCCAACCTGGTCGGGATGGGCGTCCTGCCCCTGCGCTTCCTGGACGGCCAGAATCCCGAATCGCTCGGGCTGGATGGCTCGGAGACCTTCGACATCCTCGGCTTGAGCGACGAGATGACGCCGCAAAGCCTGGTCACAGTCAAAGCCGCCAAAGCGGACGGTTCTGTTATCGAGTTCCAGGCCAAAACCCTGCTGAATACCCCCGTCGAAGTCAACTACTACCGCAATGGCGGCATTTTACATACGGTGCTGCGGAATTTGGTGAAGTAGTTGTACCTTCTCAAAAAAATGGGAAACGTCCCGACACTTGCGCCTGCGCGACAAGCGCAGGTGGGGTTTGCTTGAAAAATCTGGTTGAGCCGTTCAAACCGCTCGGCTGAGCGCTCGCGGGACGGTGCTTCTCTCCCCAAAATTGAAAAAGGTGACTGTCACCTGCGAGATGACAGTCACCTGATGGAAACAACACAGATTCTTGTCTTTGCCTCTTTGCCGCCCCCAACCTTATCTGACAGGGGCGGCAATACAGGTTATTACACCCAGCGCGGGAGAGAAGTGCGTTTTTTTCGTAAGCGGGAAAGCGCAATTCTCTCCCGTGGGTATTATAGAACAAACCCTGGGGGTTTTTACATCAAAAGACGAGAGCCTGCGTTCTCGTTTGATTGAAAACGGCTGGGGAAACGTCGGTACCAAGCGGCCGGGTAGTGCTACAATTGGAAACAAGGAGACTCTTATGCAAATCAAATGCCAATTCTGCTCCACGCCCTTTGCCCTGACCAATGAACAGGTCGCCGAGGCCGTCGAAATCATCAAAAAGGATGCCCAGGCGCATTACGATGCGCACTGTCCCAAGTGCCGCCGCTCGACCAAACTGGCAAAAAAGGCTTTCCAACTCAACCCTGTCGTCCGCAAGTTACTGGAAGCGTAAAACTCGCTATTCCATGCTCATTTACAACTATCGAATGAGCCAACGACGAAGCCGCCAATCACTCAATCACAAAATCACCCAATGATAAAAGCCATCTACTTCGACCTCGGCGGGGTCATCGTCCGCACCGAGGATAAAACCCCGCGCGCCCAACTGGCCGCCGAATTCGGTCTGACCTGCGACGAAATGGACAAAGTCGTCTTTGGCGGTGGTTTTTACGGAACCGCCGCCCGCGCCTCGATTGGCGCCCTGACCGAAGAAGCCCACTGGGTGGGCGTCACCCGCCGCCTGGGCCTGCCGCTCGACCAGCGTCCGCGCATCCAGGAGCAGTTTTTTGCCGGGGACAAAATCGACTGGGCCATTGTCGACTTCCTGCGCCAGGCGCGCCAAACCTACAAGGTCGGTCTCATCTCCAACGCCTGGGAGGGTTTGCGCGCCTGGATTCGCAAGGAAAAATTCGAGGACGCCTTCGACCACCTGACCATCTCCGCCGAAACGCGCATCGCCAAACCCCTGCCCGGCATCTACCATCACGCCCTCGACGCGCTCGGCGTCCGGCCCGAAGAAGCCGTCTTTGTCGATGACTTCAGCGAAAACATCGAGGCCTGCCGCAAACTGGGCATGAAAGGCGTCTTTTTCCG
>DAOUAZ010000165.1:0-1646 GCA_034432975.1 Anaerolineales bacterium
AACCTTCGGGACGTTCTGCACACTGGTGTTATGCCAGCACGCCGCGTACCCAGTCGCCGACCCACCAGTAGCGGAAGTCCTGGCCCTGGGCAGCGCGCACCGCGCCGATGATGCCCACAATGGGCGCAATCGCCATCCCAACCAGGAAGACCGGGGTCAGCACGCAGGCCGCCGGGATGAGCAGGATGCCGATGATGACCGCCGAGAGCAGGCCGGTAATTGCCCAGACGATGCCCAATCCATACCACCAAAGCAGTTGGAACAGGAACGACTGCATGGCATGGTAGGCCACATACTTCGAGCGGTTATAGAACAGCAGGTAAATGAGCAGGGCAACCACCGGGCCAAGCACGCCGGTAAACAGGTTGACCAGCACGCTCAGGTGCGCCAGCATGGCCCAGGTGCGCTCATCGGAAGGGGAAAGCGGCGCGGGGCCGGGAACGGGGATGGGATTATTGGTTTCGACAGTCATTTTTACCTCGATTTCATGCCCGGGTGGGCAAAATAGTGCCGTTGGGGACGGTGAACGCGAACCAGCGCAAAAGCAGGCCGGTATACGGGTTGGAAAATCAAAAGCAGGGCGCGTAAGAGGGGGTTCATACCCCTACTTACGCGCCCTGTTAGGAAAGGTTGCACAAAAATACCCGCGCCTTAGGGAGCGGGTATTTGTTCGACAAAGTTGGGTTAGGCCCAGCCCTGACCTTTGACGAAGTTGGTAATGACCGGCACTTCCACCGTCTTGCCCTGGTAGGCCTGAATGCCCAGATAAATCATGTAGAACCAGACCAGGATACCGATGCAGAAACTGGATGTAATAACGGCGATGATTCCCAAGATAAGTGCCTGGGCGTTATGCGCCTTGATGAACGGGCGGTTTTTCTTGTCTTCCATCAGCATGAGAATGATGGGAACCAGCGGCGAAAAGATGTAAGTAAGCAGCCCCCATAACTTGTCATCGCTGGTGACTTCAGAACTGAAATTGGACATAAGATTTAGCCTCCTCAGAATGTGATTGCGAAAATTGTACAACCAAAGTGTGCAAAAAGCAACCGGGAAACAGGAGGTTTTCACCACAAAAAACCGCCAGAAAGTCCTATTGCTCTGCCGTTATAGGGTCAGAATTGCGCTTTTCCGCATAAGAAAAACGCGCAATTCTCACCTGCGCTGGGTATAATCGGACTCATGAAGGAGAAATACCACCGCGCCATCACCGAGCAAGCCCTGCGCCCGTATTTCGAGCCTGCCGCGCTCGAAGAAGTCGTCCGCGCCAACCTGGGACAGGATGTCATTCGCTACCAGTTCGGCCACGACCATTTCCACTATGACAACAATTCCTTTGCCGCCGGGGATGCCTATATCGAGGAGCAGCGCCGGGACGTTATCGAAACGCTGCGGGGCGGCGGTCCTGCCTCGCTTGCCCGGGCTGCCTTTGGGCGGCTGACCCATACCGCTCAGGATTTCTACGCCCATAGCAATTACACTGCGCTTTGGCGTGAGATGCATCCCGGGGCGGCGCCAGACGCCATCGACCCGTATCTGGCCGATGTGGTGAGCGACGCTCGTCTTATCTCAGGCCGAATCTATCCCCCGCTGGAATATTTTTCGTTCCTGCCGCTGTTTGCGCCCCTTGTCATTCCCCTCCTGCC
>DAOUAZ010000166.1:0-7426 GCA_034432975.1 Anaerolineales bacterium
CAGCGGGAAAGGTCGACGAGTCGTTCTCCCGCCTGCCCGATTTAATCATCATCGATGGCGGCAAAGGCCAGTTGGGGCGCGTCGTCAGCGTCCTCGAGAAATATGGTTTGTTCGACAAAGTCCCGGTGGTCGGCCTGGCCAAACGCGAGGAGGAGATTTTCTTCCCGCGCAAAGTGGAGCCGCTGCTGCTGCCGCGCCATTCACAGGGGCTGTACCTCGTCCAACGCATCCGCGACGAGGCCCACCGTTTTGGCATCACCGCCCACCGCGCGCGCCGCTCCAGGCAGGGCATGGCCTCGATTTTGGACTCGATTCCGGGCGTCGGTCCGGCCCGTAGAAAATCCCTCTTGAAACATTTCGGTTCTGTGGATAAGATAAGAGAAGCAACGTTGGATGAATTGGCGGAGGTCGTTCCGCAAGATGTCGCGGCCAGCATAAAGGCGCATTTAGAGTAGATAGTTGCCTGGCAGAAAGTGAAACAAACTATGACAACAGAAATGTTGGTATTACCAAAATCCACTTACAAACTCCTGCGACACCTGACAGGTGAAGCGCATCCAAACCGGGCGCTCTCACTGGCGATTAAAGACTTGATGCGCCTGAAGATGGACGAAGTTGAAAATAAAATCCGCGGCTATGAGAAAAAGTATGGAATGAGCTTCGCCGCCTTTGATAAAAAAATGCAGGCAGATGAAATTCCCGATTCATATTCTTACGAAGTCGAACAGGATTATTTATTCTGGGAAGCAGCGGTCAGTGACAGGAAAGCATTGCGAGAACTGGCAAAATGGCAGGCTTGAGTCTCGGCGATTTTGAACAATACATCCTGGAAATTTGCGCCAACTCAAGACTTGTCAAAAGTGTCGCGCAAATTCAGGCTGGTGTTTACTGGGTTGCGCTGCGCGCTTACCTTGACGAGGAGATGTTCATTTTCTCAGACTTCCTTCGTGAAGTGGAAATCTATTTGAGCAAACCATGAAACAAGTCTGGATTGTAGACGACGACGAAGAAATGGCGAAAGCCGTCAGCCTGATGCTGAAACTGCTCGATTACCAGTCGCAGCACTTCCTAAAGGCGCGCGAGGCCGCCAAAGAACTGCTGGCGGGTAAACGCCCCGATTTGATGATTCTCGACATGAGCATGCCCGAAGTGACCGGCATGATGATGCTCGAGTTTGTACGCCGCCGCCCCGAATGGAATTCGATGCCCGTCATCATGCTCTCCTCCGAAGCGGCGGATGTGCAAATCGACCAGGCCATGAATCTTGGCGCGGATGCCTATGCCACCAAACCGGTCAGTCTCGACGAATTAGAATCCGCCATGCAATCTGCTTTCCAAAAACGCGGTAAAATATAAGTTGACTGCGGAGTCCACGCCTGCCCTGGCGGGCAGTGCCAGGGAAATCTCCCATTTTGGACTCCAGAAATAGAAAGGCGCGCAAGGTATGGCAGGAAAAAGCAAGAACAGTAAGAAAGATAACAATGATTATTACGCCCGGCAGGTCAAGCGCAACCAGGCTATCTTTACCGTAGTGGCCGTACTATTGATTCTCGCCCTGACGCTTTCGGCAATCGCCGCTTTCTAACTACACCCTCCCTCCACATCCCCCAGGCGCGGCGAAAGGCCGCGCTTTCTGTCGCCTATCGTAACGCGGAATTCATTCCGCAACCACAAAGGTTTTTATGCTCGACAAACTCGCCGGAATTGAAGAACGTTATGAAGAACTCACCCGCCAACTGATGGAGGTCGGCAACGATTACCAGAAAGCGGCTGACCTGAACAAGGAACGCGCCGACCTCGAAGAGTTGGTCGAAAAAGCGCGCCAATACCGCCAGGCCCTCAAACGCCAGCAGGAAGCCATGGAACTGCTCGAAGGCGGCGACGCCGAAATGCGCGAACTGGCCGAACTGGAACTGGCCGAACTGGAAGAACAAATCCCCGCGCTGGAAAACCAACTCAAGGGGATGCTCGTCCCCAAAGACCCGCGTGACGATAAAAACGTCATCGTCGAAATCCGGGCCGGGGCGGGCGGCGACGAATCCGCGCTGTTCGCTGCTGACCTGTTCCGCATGTACACCCGCTACGCCGAACTCAATCGCTGGAAGAGCGAAGTGATGTCGGCCAGCGAAATCGGCATCGGCGGGTTCAAGGAAGTTATTTTCGAAATCAAGGGCAAGGGCGCGTTCTCCAAACTCAAATGGGAATCGGGCGTCCACCGCGTCCAGCGCGTCCCGGCCACCGAAGCCCAGGGGCGCATCCACACCTCCACCGTCACCGTCGCGGTGCTGGCCGAAGTGGATGATGTCGAAATCCACATCCCCGAAAGCGACATCGAAATCGAAGTCTACAAATCGGCCGGCGCGGGCGGGCAAAACGTCCAGAAAAACTCCACCGCCGTGCGCCTGTACCACAAACCGAGCGGACTGGTCGTTACCTGCCAGGACGAACGCTCCCAACTCCAGAACAAAATGCGCGCCATGAGCATCCTGCGCGCCCGCCTGTTCGAAATCGAGGAAAACAAACGCCGCGCCGAACTCGAAGCCGACCGCCGCTCGCAAGTCGGCACCGGCGAGCGCTCCGAAAAAATCCGCACCTACAATTACCCGCAAAGCCGCGTCACCGACCACCGCATTGGCGTCTCCTCCTACAACCTGCCCGCCGTCATGGAAGGCGACATCGAGATGTTCATCGAGGAACTCTCCACCCGCGACGAAGCCGACCGGCTCTCGGCAGGGGCAGAGGATGACGAAGATTAACCTCCCCACGCTCGAGAGGCAGGTACTCCTGGCGCATGTCACCGGGAAGAGCCGCTCCTGGGTTTTGGCGCGCCCCGAAGCGAGTCTCACGCCGGAGCAGGAACAGGCCCTCGAAACGGCCATCCGCCAACGCGAAGCGGGTGTCCCGCTCCCGTACCTCCTCGGCCACTGGGAATTTTTCGGTTTGGATTTTAATGTCTCGCCCGAGGTGCTGATTCCACGCCCCGAAACCGAACTGCTCATCGAAACCGCCCTGGCCTGGGCGCGGACTCATCCCCCGCTGGGGCCGCGCTACCGTTTCATCGACATTGGAACCGGCTCAGGCAGTATCCCCGTCACCCTGGCCGTTCACGTTCCCTCCGCCGAAATCACGGCGACCGACATCTCCCCCGCTGCCCTGGCAATTGCCCGCCAGAATGCGGAAAAACATGGGGTGGAGGGGCGGGTTCGGTTCGAGAAAGCAGACCTGCTCGAACATTCGATATTCGATAATTCGAGTATTCGACTATCGAATATCGAATACTCGAATACTCGAACGTTCGATATTCTCACCGCCAACCTGCCCTACATTCCCACCGAAACGCTCAAAACGCTGGAAATCTTTGGTAAAGAGCCAACCCTGGCCCTGGACGGCGGCCCGGACGGTTTGCAACTTATCGGCCGGTTGCTCGACCAAATAACGGCGAGACAGGTTTCAGTCCGGTTAATCCTGCTCGAAATCGAGAATCGGCAGGGGCAGGCAGTCGAAGCCCTGGCGCGGAATCGCTTCCCAGCCGCCGACATCGAAATAAAAAAAGATTTGGCCGGGCATGACCGCCTGGCCGTGATTCTCTTATCAAACGTTTAAGTCTGGTTCAGGTTTAACTTAAGCAAATCCGTAAAATAACAGTCGAGCATTCTCCTCGCAAACCCCGCACGGACTTGGGCCAGTCCAGGCGGGGTTTGGGTTTGTAGGACGGATTTCAATCCGTCCACGATAACGGCCAGGTGGGCAGCACATCGATATCGAGCGGCGAAACATGGCCCAGGCTGTAGCGGTAATACCCGGCGGCAGCCACCATGGCGGCGTTGTCGGTGCAATACTTGAGCGGCGGAATGTGAACCTTGAACTCATTTTGACCTTCGAAGGCCGCGCGCAGGGCCTGGTTGGCCGAAACCCCGCCGCCGATGACGATTTCGCTGACGTGGTGCTGGCGGGCGGCCTGCATGGTTTTGGTGTAGAGAACATCGATGACGGCGGCCTGGAAACTGGCGGCCAAATCGGATACGGGCAGCGGCTGGTTCGAGGCTTCCAGGCGGCGCGCTTCGCGCAGCACGGCGGTTTTCAGCCCGCTGAACGAGAAGTTATACGAGCCTTCCAGCCAGGCGCGGGGGAAGTTGAAGGCGGACGGATTGCCGTTGCGGGCTTCTTGTTCAATCATTGGCCCGCCAGGGTAGGGCAGTTTGAGCAGCCGGGCGACCTTGTCGAAGGCTTCCCCGGCAGCGTCATCGAGGGTCGCGCCGAGGCGCTGGTAATCGAGATGGCCGCGCATCAGGTTCAGTTCGGTGTGCCCGCCCGAGACGAGCAGCGCCATCAGCGGGAACCGAGGTGCGGGCGGCGGATTCGGCTCCCCGGCGGCGTGCAGCCAGGCCGAGTAGATATGCCCTTCGAGGTGATTCACCCCCACCAGCGGCTTGCCCAGCCCTAGCGCCAGCCCTTTGGCGGCATTCAGCCCAACGACCAGCGACCCCGGCAGCCCCGGCCCGCGCGTTACGACAATCGCCTCCACATCATTGAGGGTGATTCCAGCATGGGAAAGCGCCTGTTCGATGGCCGGCGTGATGCTCAAGACATGCTGACGCGAGGCCACTTCAGGGAACACGCCGCCATAGCGGGCGTGGATGTCCATTTGCGAGGCGACGACCGAGGTGACGAGCGCGCGTCCATTTTCAAGAATGGCGCAGGCGGTTTCATCGCAGGAGGTTTCGAGGGCGAGGAGGAGGGTCACGATTAATCTTTCCGAATAATTGCGATGATTTTTTCGATGACTTCATCCATTTTCGCGCGTTTCAAACATCCTGCTTTGTACAGAACAACAGACGAATCAGCTGTAAACAAACGATTGGGCCGGGCAAAACTATCCTGCTGTAATGTGCCAGACTTGAAATCGAGATTTGAGAGAGGGATTGAATATTCGTCGCTCTTCAGTTTACTGGTAATCTGGCATAAAATGACATCATCGCCATCTAGCGGCGCAACAACCAATGCCGGACGTTTTTTACTGGCGGTTAAATCAGAATAAGGAAATGGGGCGACAACCACATCTCCTTTTACAAATTTGCCCATGCTTCATCCTCTTCAGGAGTATCCCAATCGCGTCTAAGAACTGTTTCAGATGCCAGCATGGTATCCAGAGCATAAGACTGCCCGGCTTCGCGTAAAACGGGTTTGTTTTTTTCACGTTCCAGAATAAACGCGACAAAGTCGTAAACTTCGACAAGTTTTTCAGCGGGTAATTGACGTAAACTACTGGTAATTTGGGAAATTGTCACAGTTTCCATGTTTTGCTCCTATAAACCAGGATGGGCCAGGTTCGAAATTACTTTTCAGCCAAGCCCTGCGCGCTGATCATAGATTGAACATACCGCACGGTTGGCCGTCCGCTATGGCGCGGAGTGGCGGCAAAGCGCTCCACCTCCCGGCGGCGGATGGCCCAATCGCGGCCCACTTTTTGGGCAATGATTTTTCCAGCAGAACAATAACGGCGCACCATGGCAACGCTCAAACCCAGACGGTCGGCGGCTTCGTTGACGCTCAGCAAACGTCCCTGGGCAGGCGGAATGTCGCGGCCAGGTTCACGCGCAGTTTCAAGCCATTCTTGAATCACCCTTTCGGCATTGGCAAGCGCTTCCTGGCGGGTTTTCCGTCTGTCATGCAGCCGGGTAACTCCGGGACTTCGACCAGGTAAGCCTGGTCTTCATCGCTCCAGTAAATGAGCATTTGATTGTTAGCCTGTCCGCTCATCAAACGCTTCAGGAATTTTTGATATTTCGTCATAATTATAGCGCAAGCGATACTGTTTTAATCGAAGTTTAGAATTCATCTTTACGAGTCGGGAAAAGCAGGAAATCTGACTCGGCAATCGCTTAAAAAAACAAAGTCTGGACACGGATTTCGCGGACTTGACGGATTTGCGCGGATTTTTTAAGAAAAATCCGTGAGATTCTGTACTGGTCAAAGAAATGGTGAAAAGTTTTTGTACGCGGATTACACGGAAAAAACACGGATTTAAGAGCTAAAAAAAAACAGGTGACTCCACTGCAAAAAGATACTTTCCCCCTCCTCAAAAGGGCAAAAGTTTAATACAATCCAGGCATGTTCAGAAAAAACACCCAACACCAACAACCTGCGCTAATTAGCGCCGCCAGCGAGCTGCCGGAGAAACAGCGCAAACGCCTGGAAAACTCCTGGGCAGGCACCTTCTACAAACAGATCACGGATGCCCAAATCACGAGCTTGAAAGCGCGCGCCGGAATGCAGCGCATGGATTCGACCCAGATCGCCAGCAACATTGTCTCGGCCAGCCGCCTGCCATTGTTGGTGGAAGGCTTGCAGCGGGTCGAACGCATCTCGAGCGAAAGCGACAAAGCCCGCCTGGCAGACAGCTTTGCGCCCTGCCTCCGCGACAGCGCCGGGTATTACACCTGCCGCGTCAAAGGGCAGGAAGCCATCCAGGAGCATCTCCAGCGCATTGGGGAGAGTATTTACGCCCTGTTGCAGGAACTCCGTCCAACCTGCGCGGCCGAAACTGCCTTCCAGGTCTTGGAGCGGCTTTTCAGCGAAAACTTCAACCCTTCGACACGGCTTCGCCAGTCAGGGCAGGCTCTGATCGAAAACCAGGCTCACCCGAAAGCGAGGCAATCAGCGCGGGCTGCCTGCAATCGGTGGATGATCTCGAAGCCGCCTGCCGCGCGAAAGGCAATGCCCACTACAAAGGCTGCGGCGCCAACCTGACCGAAACCTGCGACCCAGCCAACGAAATCCAACTGATTACCAAGGCGCAGGCGGCGCCCAACACTGTGGACGACAGCCAACTCCTGGCGGAAGCCCTGCCCAAACTGAAAGAGCGCGCGGACGTGGAGACCATGGTCACAGACGGTGGCTGCGGCGGCGAAGCCAGCGACACCGCTCTGCAAAAGGCACAGGTCAGCCTGATCCAGACGGCCATTCGAGGCCGCAGCCCAAGCGCCGGCCAGCTGCATCTGGCCGATTTCACCGTCAAGTTCAACCCGGAAGGCAAACCTTCCAAAGTCACCTGTCCGCAGGGGCAGACCGCCCCCGTTCAGACCAGCGCTCATCAGAAAGCGTTTGTGGCGCGCTTCGATCCGGCGGTCTGTCAGGCCTGTCCTTTGCGTGAACAATGTCCGGCTCAACCAGGCAAACGGGATGACCGTCATCACCTGCGCTTCACCCAAGCCGAGGCCTGGGCCGCTGAGCGGCGTAGAATGAGCCTGGAGCATGCCCAAGACCGGCACAACTTACGTTCGGCAGTCGAATCCAGCGCGCGCTCGCTCAAGCACCCCTTTCCGGCAGGCAAGCTGCCGGCGCGCGGCAAGTTCCGCGTGGCTTGTATGATGATCGGTTCGGCCGCCATGACCAATGCGCGGCGAATTCAGCGTTACTCAGTTGC
>DAOUAZ010000167.1:0-24730 GCA_034432975.1 Anaerolineales bacterium
TATGCTGATTTCAAGATTGGTGTCATTCTGCGCCAGGCAAGAGAAGCGGCTGGTTTAACCCAAGATGAAGTAGCGCAAAGGTTACAAACTAAAAAATCGGCTATTTCTAGGATTGAAAATCATGCGGATGATGTAAGGCTATCTACCATTCGGCGATACGCTGAAGCAGTAGGCGCAAATCTTCAAATACGGTTGTCCAATTCGCAAAGGGCGTAGGGTCATAACCAAAAACGCCCAATATCATTTTCTCAGGAAGTGTCCCAAGATACTTCCTTTCTGGAAACAGGATGGCCCGCCATCTTGATTGGGCGCACCGGACAAAAGCGGGGTGGTTCTCCGCTTTTGATGGGATTCACGCCACTGGCTTTTTTGGCCTTTTGGCAATTCCCCCCCAATGCCCGCTTTTGCCGGTAAAGCCAGCCGTTGAAACTGTCGAAAAAGTCCCTTCGTAAAGATTCACCTTCGCAACGTGGGACAAAAACCACAAAATGCGCCACCTTTTTTGCGTCCGGCGCAACATTTGGGCGGTTTTCAAGCCCAAAGTGGGAGTTTTTCGAGCCAACAAATACGCCTGTCTCCACGCCCACCATTACTCCGACGCCAGATTTAGCGGCAGAATATTTATCTTTACTTCCAAAAATACCACCTGGCTTTGAGTGGAAAATCCTAATAGATAAAAATTTGGCAGTGGTAATTCCGGATGGGTGGTTCTTCAAGGAAGAAACTCGCGCTGAAGTAAATCTTGACGGAGTATATGTAACAAAAGAAAATATTGATGAAGTAGGCAGATTTTCTACAGGGTTATCAGTCTTGATTTTCAAAGAGTTCAAAAGTAACGAGGAAGCAGAGCAATTCGCTCAAAAACTGATGAGACAACATGCTAACATAGAGACCACAAAAGAGATTTTACAAGCATGGGACTATGAGACTGGAGGTGGCACAATTCATCACTTAAGGATTAGAGCAGAATATCCGTATGAAACGGAAGTAAACAAAAATAAAGTTGTTCATTATTCATCGCTAGTGGCAAACAATTCAGTTTATTGGTCTGTGTTTGAGTCTCCTGAACGTTTATGGGAAGAAACCGTTAATAATTATGGACTTGTTCTTGATTACATAGTTGTCTTTGGTAATTGAATGAGTCGCAAATCAGCAAAACCGCCCAGTTATGGCCGGCGGGGCAGTTGCCCATCCTTCGTCTCACCTGTACTGCGCCGAGCGCAGTGCGGCGCAAGTGTCGCCCAGGACAGACTCCCGCCGCCACCCCCGCCTGTCCTGGTAACTTTTGTCAGGGGAGCGTGTGGTAGCGGGCTTCGGGGCGGTCTTTTGTCATGATTGGCTTTTTTCTGCCAAAACCGCACCTGCCTTTGCTTTCTTTCAGCAGGGAAACGAGCGTGACTTGTGGGAAAATTTCCTGAAAAGCGAAAAACCGAAGCAAAATGTAGTCCCTGGAATTAGGGAAACCACTCGACAGGAGACAGCCATGCAATTGACCGGTATCTACGCCCCCATCGTGACCCCCTTCGACGGCGACGAAAACATCAACTATGACGTTCTCGCGCAACTGATAGACTTCCTGCTCGCCAACGGCATCAGCGGCCTGGTTCCCGGCGGCACGACCGGCGAAGTCTACGCCCTGACTGACGCCGAACGGCTGGAACTGTTCCAGTTCGTCCGCGACCAGGCCGGGGACAAGACGACCCTCATCGCCGGGGTCAACGCCGGGGCCACGCGCGATGTCATCCGCTACGCCCAGGCCGCCGAAAAAATGGGCTACCATGCCTTGATGGTCGCCGTCCCGCCTTACTCGCGCCCCAGCCAGCGCGAACTGCTGGCCCACTACCGGGCCGTTGCCGCCAGCACCGGCCTGCCCCTCATCCTTTATAACTTCCCCTGGCGGGCTGGCACGGAGGTCGGCTACGAAGTGATGGACGGCCTGCTCGACCTGCCCAACGTGGTCGGCATCAAGGAAGCCTCCAGCGACATGAGCCGCGTTTACGAATTCCGCCTGCGCTACGGCGAGCGCTTCCAGATGATTTGCGGCTCCGACGACCAGGCGCTCGACTACTTCCTGTGGGGCAGCCGCGCCTGGATTGGCGGCGGCGCCTCTTGCGCCCCGCGCCAGCACGCCGTCGTGCTGGAAGCCGCGCTCAAAAACGACTTCATAACCGCCCGCGCCGCGATGGACAAACTCATGCCGCTCCTGCGCTGTCTCGAAAGCGGCGGCTATACCCAAAAGGTCAAGCGCGGCTGCGAACTGCTCGGCTTGCCGGTCGGCAACCCGCGCCGCCCGCTCCTGCCGCTCGATGACGCCGAGCGCGCAGAATTTGACCGAATTTTCCTGGAGTCCAAAGTCTCCTGACTTTGGACTCTCCGAAATCGGGAGATTTCGGACTCCATCTTTTATTAAATCAACGATGAGGCGTATTCCGTTTCTCGACTCACATACCGGCGGCGAGCCGACCCGTTTCATCGAGTCCCTGCCTTTCCCGCTGCAACCTGCTCCCGTTTCGGAACAATTGACCCGGCTGGAACGCGATTTCGACCACTTCCGCGCAACGATACTCAACGAACCGCGCGGCTCCGACGTGCTGGTCGGCGCGTACCTCGTCCCGCCTTTTGACCCGACCTGCCAGTTGGGAGTCATCTTCTTCAACAACGTCGGCTACCTGGGCATGTGCGGACACGGCACGATTGGCCTGATGGCATCGCTCTCCTACCTGGGAAAAATCACGCCGGGGACGTATCGCATCGAAACGCCGGTCGGAATCGTCGAAGCGACGCTGCATCCCCTCACCCCGGCAGATTCCCCTCTCCCCTCGGGAGAGGGGGTAGGGGTGAGGGCAAATTACCCCAACCGCGTCTCCGTCCGCAACGTGCCTGCTTATCGTCTCTTGGAGCATGCCGCCGTTGAAATCGACGGGCGCGTCATCCACGGCGACGTGGCCTGGGGCGGCAACTGGTTCTTCCTGTGCCACGACCATGGCCTCGAAATTTCACTCCAAAACCTGGAGCAGTTGACCGATTTCGCCTGGCGCGCGCGAGAGATTTATACAAAAATGGGCATCACCGCCCCCGACGGTCACGAAATCGACCATGTAGAGTTGTTTGCTCCATCAAGCCAGGCCGACAGCCGCAGTTTTGTGCTATGCCCCGGCAAAGCCTATGACCGTTCGCCGTGCGGCACCGGCACCAGCGCCAAACTGGCCTGCCTGGCGGCGGATGGTAAACTGTCCGAGGGCCAGGTCTGGCGGCAGCAATCCGTCGTCGGCAGCATGTTCGATGGTTCGATTGAAATTCAAGATGGGAAAATCATCCCCACCATCACCGGCGAAGCCTGGGTCATGGCCGAGGGCAGCCTGCTCATCGACGAGCGCGACCCGTTTGGGATGGGGATAAAGTGACAGTCACCTCCCAAGTGGCTGGCACTGATTGGAGAAATATGACCACCCCAACCGACCTCCTCATCCTCGGCGGCGGGCCGGTTGGTCTGCATTGCGCCTACTATTTGCTCAAATCGGGCCGGGGCGTAACCCTGCTCGACCGGGCGCAAGCGGGCGTGGGCAATGCCTCGGGCAACGCCGGTCATATCGTGCCGAGTCACATCGTCCCGCTGGCCGCGCCGGGCGTCATCCCGGCCGCGTTGAAGTGGATGCTCGACCCGCCGCGCAGTCCCTTTGGCCTGAAAATCAGCCTGAATCCGGCCTACCTTGCCTGGCTGCTTGGCTTTGCCGCCGCCTGCAGCGAGTCTAACGTGACCCGCGCCATCCCGCCGCTCAAGGCGTTGGGATTACTGAGCGCGCAGTTGTTCAGCGAAATCATCACCGGGGAAAATTTCGCTTGCAGTTACCGCCAGAACGGCCTGCTCTTTCTCTACAACACCCAAGCGGCCTTTGAGGAGGGCAAACATGAAGCGAACATCCTGCGCCGGCACGGCCTGCCCGCCGAAGTGTTGGAGAAGGCTGCCATCCAGGAGCGCGAACCCGCCGCGCTGGAAAGCGTGCTTGGCGGGGTGGATTTCACCGGCGACGCCTCGCTCGACCCGGCGAAATACCTGCGGCTGCTGAAAGAGCGTGTGATTCAGATGGGCGCGCAGGTGCGCGAACACACCCCCGTCACCGGATTCGAGTCGAAAAACGGAAAAATCACCCGCGTCATCACCCCTGCTGGGGCGTTCCAAACCTCCCAGGTCGTCCTGGCCGCCGGGGCCTGGTCGCCGCAGGTGGCGCAAATGCTGGGGCTGCGACTGCCCATCCAGCCGGCGCGCGGCTACAGCCTGACCGTCTCTTCCCCAAAAGTCACGCCGCGCGGGGCGTTATTGCTCGGCGAGCGCAAAATCGCCGTCACACCCTTCGAAGACAGGCTGCGCTTCACCGGGCGGCTGGAAATCGGCGAAATGTCCACCACGCCCAACCCGCTCTGGATTCGGCGAATCGAAGCGGCGGCGCGCGAATATCTTCGATTGGACGAAACGCTGGAAATATCGGAAACCTGGGCCGGGCTGCGTCCCACCACGCCCGACGGGCTGCCGATTATCGGCTTCTCGCCCCGCCACGAGAACCTGCTGCTCGCCGCCGGCCACGCCATGCTCGGTCTCTCGCTCGCGCCGGGGACGGGGCAGGTTGTGGCAGGGTTGGCAAACGGCGCGCAACCGGGATTCGACCTCCGCCCGTTTCGGCTGCGATAAACGGGATTCTATCCAAACGGCTTGCCCATCAATTCCAGGCGCAGGCGCATTTTGACATCGTTATCGACGAACAGGACGCCGTGCTGCTGGCGCACCGGGTGGAAATCAGCCCCTTCCAGGATGGCGCTGGTTTCAGGCACGGAGCCGTCGCCGTTGGCTTTGGATTCGTACACCGAATTGACGACTGCGCCGCCTGAAATCAGATTTAACTTGATTCTATCCACCGTTTTCTGGCCGTAACCGAAAATGCAGGTGGCCGGGATGCTGGTTGCTGTGCCGAGTTCGCGTTTGAAATCGCGGGCGGCCTGCCAGAGGCTTTTTTGTTCCGGCGAGAGCCAGGCGCTGTCTTTCATGAAATTGTACGGCTGGCCGAACTGGTCCAGGCCGCAGGCGTAGACCGGCAAAATCTGGTAGGCGGTGGGGAAGGTGGCAATCACCTTGCGCAGCGACTCGCCCATGATGCCGAAAGGCAGCACGTTCGGCCCAAAGAGCAGGCTGGAGACGGCATTCGGCGTGCCGAAGTGTGGCCCGCCCATCAGGATGATTCGGTCCACTTTGTCCTTGCCGCCCAGCCGTTCGATGTAGTAGCGGCTGACCAGTGTCCCCAGGCTGTGGGCGATGATTTTGACCGGCAGTTTGACCGGCAGGGACTCGATAAACTGCCCCAATTGGCGCGCCGTCAGGCGCACATCCTGCCGCCAGTCGTAGGCGAACTCGAAAAAGTCTTTGCCGCGCGTATAGCCCAGGTCTTCCACCAGGTAATCGCCCATCCGGCTGTATTGTTCGAGTTTGACCAGGTTGGGGACGACCACCACCTCCTGCAAGATGCCGCGCGGCTTGATGTTTGGGTCGCCGGGATACATGAGCAATTCTGGGTGTTTGAACAGCAGTTTCAGGTTGGGCCAGATGCGCTCGCTGCCGAGCCATAATTCCGACCCCATGATGCCCGGCACGAACACCACCGGACGCCGCTCCGGCAGTTTGAAGGCCTGGCCGATGAGCGTCAGGTGTTCTTCCCTGAACCCGCTTTTGAACAGGACGGTGGCATAACCGACCCGCACCGCCACCCCGTCTTCCAGCGCGACTTCGTCGAAGCGCTCGCCGCGCACGCGCAGCCCGTTGCGGCTGCCCAAATCGACCAGTTTGACGGTGCGATGGTCGCGCGCCACCCGGGCATGGGCGCGCGAAACGCTGGGATGGTCGATGAGGATGTCGCTGTCGCCCGCCCGGCCAATGGTGAGCGAGTCGATAGTTTCATCCAGCAGCACTTCCCAGGTTTTTTCGGGGGTGTGGATGACCAGACGGTCTTCACTGGTTTCGTTGAGCGCGACCGGCATGACGAATTCGGACATGCTGCGTTCCAGGTCGATTTCGTTGTCGATAACGGTCATGTCCAATTCTGGTTTGGAGGCGCTTTCGCAGCGCAGTTCGGTGTCGCCGATTAAGATGACATCGCCCGGCTGGAGCGCGGCCCGCTCGACCAGCGTCCCGTTGACGATGACGCCGTTGGTCGAGCCGGAATCGATGACCGTGACCCTGCCATCGGGGCCGAATTCGAAACGCGCGTGGCTGCGGGAGACTTTGGCGTCGGCCACGACGATGTCGTTGGTCTGCCCGCGCCCAACGGTGATTTCGGACTTGGAGACTTCGAATTCCTGTTCGACGCCGCCGGGGAGTTTCAGTTTCAAATAGCCGTAGATTTCATCCATAGCACAAGCCTCGTCCGACTTTTAGAAAAATATCTGGAAAACAAACCATCCGCCCACGATTACGAGCAGGAGGATGAACAGGAGAAAAAGCAGCGCCAACCCGGCGGCGATGTATTTCAAAATGGGAGAACTTGCCGGGCGAACCGGCTTGACTGGCTCGGAAACGGGTTCGACCAGGCGGGGCGGAGATGCGGCGATGAGGGTTTTATCGCCGAAGGGGATTCTCCCGGCGAGCAGGGTTTTGTCTGCCGCTTGGGAGGCCGGGGCTATCAGGGTCTTCTCCGCCGCGGCAAAGTCTGGAGCGAGGAGCGTTTTATCCGCCGGGGGGAATGCCGGGGCAGGCGGGATGCCTGAGGCGATGAGTGTCTTTTCGGCGGGGGGAGGCTGCTCGGCAGCGGTCATGCCTCCGAGGAAGGAGAGTCCCTGTTGCGCGGAATCCGTCCATTGCTCGGTGGAACTGCCCGGGGAAACGGGAATCGGCGCGGGGGGCGGAGCGGATTTTGCTCGAGGGGAGAAATCGGGTTCCGAAACGGGAGCAGGTTCCAGCCCGTCGAGCAGTTCTCGCAGGTCAACGGCCATTTCAACGGCGGAACGATAGCGGGTCTCCCGCTCCTTTTCCATCGCTTTATAAATAATTCGACTCAACCCGGCGGGGGCCTCGGGCCGGGAGTCGCGGATATCCGGCACCGGTTCGCGGATGTGGCGTTCGAGCAGGGCGATGGCGGTGCGCGCGTCGAAGGGCGGTTCGCCGCTCACCATTTCGAACAGGGTCACGCCGAGCGAGTAGAGGTCGGAACGTTCGTCGAGCGGTTCGCCGCGAATGACTTCCGGCGACATGTAGCGTGCCGTGCCGACCACTGCACCCGCCGCCGTGTGGGTGGTGGAGCCGACGATTTTGACGATGCCGAAGTCCATCAGGACGGCGCGGCCCTGCGGGTCGAGCATGATGTTGGCGGGTTTGATGTCGCGGTGGATGGTTCCGTGCCGGTGGGCATAGGCCAGCGCGTCGCAGATTTCAAGGGCAGCTTTCAAGGCCTGCGCGATGCTCATGCGGGCATTCTTTTTGCGCAGTTCTTTCAGGGTTTCCTGGACGCTTTGACCGGCGATGTATTCCAATACCATGTAATGCAGGTCGGCGTCGGTGTTGAAGTCGAACACCTGGACGATGTTGGGGTGGTGGAAGGCGGCCACTGCGGCGGCTTCTTTTTTGAAGCGCCAGACGAAGTCTTCGTTGGAGGAGAGATGGGGGTGAATCAGTTTGACGGCAACTGCGCGGCTCAGGTTCGGGTCGTAAGCCTTGTACACCGCCGACATGCCCCCCTGACCGAGCAAAGCCTCGATTTTGTACCTGCCATTGAGTGAACGACCCAGCCAGTTTTGTCCTTCCATCCGGTTCCTCTTGAACTGCCGCAATATGGAGTAATGCGACCGGAATTATACTTTTTTTGAATGTAAACTGCAATCCTTTGTTGCGGGTGTACAAGAATAGTTGTTGTGGTTTCGCTAAAACCCGAACAGGAAGGTCAGGTCGTTGACATTGGTTCCGCTGGGGCCGGGTTGGAGCAGGTCGCCGAGCGGGGCGAAAAAGTGATAGGAGTCGTTGCGTTGCAGGAATACGTCCGGGTCGAGATTCCGCGTCCGGGCGCGTCCTGCCGTTTCGCCGGTGATAACCGCCCCGGCGGCGTCGGTCGGGCCGTCTTCGCCGTCGGTGGCGAGGGTGACGAGCATGACGTTGGGCTGACCCTCCAGTTCGCGCACGGCGGCCAGAGCCAGTTCCTGGTTGCGCCCGCCCAGGCTGTGGGACAAGTCTTCGACCTGTCTGGCGGGGGTTGCTGTCATAGCGGACAGGTCAGAGACCTGTCCTACGAGCGTTACCGTGGTTTCACCGCCCGCGACATGGCAAAACGGACGTTTGATAGGTTTGATGGAGTCCAAAATCTCCCGATTTTGGAGACTCCAAAGTCGGGAGACTTTGGAGTCCTTCAGAATATTGCAAAGCGTTTTCGCCACCTGGCGCGCTTCGCCCTGCCAGGAATCGCCCAGGAATTGCGCCTGGAAGCCTTCGGATTCTGCCTGGCGGAGGGCGGCCTGCGCCGCCAGGGCATTGCTGCCGACCAGGACATTTTCCACGCGCGCGAACAACCCTTCGCCTGGTTTGGGGGTTTCGGGAGCGTGTTCCAGCGTATGCAGGATGGCGGCTGGGACTTTATCCGTTAAACCGTATTTTTCCAACACCCGGAGCGCGTCTGCCCGGCTGGAGGGGTCGGGGGCGGTGGGGCCGGAGGCTATCGCTTCGAGCGGGTTGCCGACCACGTCCGAGAGAATCAGGCTGACGACCCGCGCCGGGGAGGCGGCCCGCGCCAGGCCGCCGCCTTTGACCCGGTCGAGATGGCGGCGCAGGGTGTTGATTTCGTCGATGCGCGCGCCGCAGGCCAGCAGTTGGCGGGTGAGGGATTGCAGGTCGTCAAGGGTCAGGCCGGGGTGGGGGGCGGTCATCAGGGCCGAGCCGCCCCCGGAGATGAGACAAAGCAGCAGGTCGTCAGCGCCCAGCCCGGAGACGAAATCGAGGGCGGCCTGGCCCGCTTGCAGGGAGCGGCTGTCTGGGACGGGATGTCCGCCTGTGATGACGGTGGCAGGTTCCAGCCCGGTTGGTTCCGCGTGTTTGGGAATGACCAGGGCGGCGGTCACGTCCGTCGTCTCGAACACGGCGCGGGTCATTGGAATCGCCGCTTTTCCCAGGCCGAGAACGAAAATGCGCCGCGCAGCCGGTAAGGGTTGCGCGGAAAGGTATTTCTTGACGGCACGCCCCGGCTCGACGGCTTGCAGGGCGGCGGCCAGGATGCGCGTGACGCTCGCGCCGCGCGGGTGCTGGCGCAGGGTGGTTGTGAGGAAATGTTCGGGAAGCATGGGTTTATGCTATCATAAAAGCGTGATAAACGTCCCGAAAAACCTTTTGGGACGATTTGGATTAAGGAGGCCGCCATGCCCAAGCCGAAAGTATTCGTAACCCGCGTCATCCGCGACAAAGGATTGGATTTGGTGAAGGAATTTTGCGAGGCTGAAATTTGGCCGGATGAACTGCCGCCGAGCCGCGAAGTGTTGTTAGGGAAGGCGCGCGGCATGGAGGGCATTTTGTGCCTGCTAACCGACCGTATCGACGGCGAAGCGCTGGACGCCGCCGGGCCGGGGTTGAAGGTGGTCAGCAATCACGCGGTCGGGTTCGATAACATCGTCGTCCCCGACGCCACCGCGCGCGGGATTCCGGTCGGTAACACACCCGGCATCCTGACCGACGCGACCGCCGATTTTGCCTTCGCCCTGCTGCTGGCTGCCGCCCGGCGCGTGACCGAGGCCGAGCGCTACCTGCGGGCCGGGAAGTGGGTGACGTGGGGGCCATCGACCCTGCTGGGGGTGGATTTGGTGGGTAAAACGTTGGGGTTGGTGGGGTTTGGGCGCATTGGGCAGGCGGTTGCCAAACGCGCCAGCGGTTTTGATATGCGGGTGATTTACTATGACCCATCCGCTGAACCGGCTTGGAATGCGTCGTCGGTCGGCGCGCTCGATGACCTGCTGCGCGAATCCGATTTCGTCTCGCTGCATACCCCGCTGACCGATAAAACCCGCCGAATGGTCAACGCCGAGTTTCTCTCGAAAATGAAATCGAGCGCCATCCTGGTCAACACTTCGCGCGGCGGCGTTCTCGACCAGGACGCGCTCTATGACGCGCTGAAAGACAAACGGATTTTTGCCGCCGCGCTGGATGTGACCGACCCGGAGCCGCTGCCGCTCGATTGTCCGCTGCTGACGCTGGAAAATTGCCTGATTGCCCCGCACATTGCCAGCGCTTCGACCTACTCGCGCGACATGATGGCGTACCTGGCCGCCCAGAACTTGATTGCCGGGCTGAAGGGCGAGCGATTGCCGCACTGCGTCAACCCGGAAGTGTACGAGCGATAGTTATTCGGTTTTCTCGACCACAATCGTCGCTTCGGTGACGAGCGCGGCCACCGCGCCGACCGCCGCCAGGGTGGGGGCCAGCACCGCGCCGACCACGCCAATCGTCAGCGGAAATTCGACCAGCACCTTGCCGGATTTGTCCTTGATCATCACCCGGCGGATATTGCCCTCGCGCAGCAGTTCCTTGACTTTGGCAAGCAGTTGCTCGCCGTTGACCGAAAATTCTTCTGTGCGAAATTGTTCAGACATAAGGCCTCCATTGATGGAACGTCCCGAAGGTTTTGAGCGGGAAATTTGTCCTTTTTAGGAACCTTCGGGACGGTTTCATCTGGGATGAAACACACCCTTTTTATTCACCCGCTCCCGAATATACCTCGCCACCTCCCCGGCAACATCGAAACCGGTGGCGCGCTCGAAGCCCTCGAAATCGGGCTGGCGGTTGACTTCCAGAATCATGGGCTGCCCGCTCTTCATGCGGATATCGACGGCGGTGATTTCACGCCGCAGGGCGCGGGCGGCTTGCTCGGAGAGCGACTGGAAGCCGGGGAATTCATCCAGCGCGTGGGGCGCAAACTTCCCACCGAGCGAATGGTTGGTGCGGAAATCGCCATTCGGCGGCCGGCGGCTGACCATGACCGGCAGCGCCTGGTAGCCCACCACCAGGACGCGGTAATCTTCCTCGGCGGGCAGGTATTCCTGCAACATCAACTCGCCGTAGGTGTAATGCCACAAGCGGCGGTGGAGTTGCTCGGCGTTATGCACCAGGTAGGTGTGTTCGCCGCGCGCGCCATGCACGCCTTTCAGGATACAGGGATACTTCAATTGTTCAGCCAGCGACTCGACTTGCTTTGGATTGAACAACTGCCAGGTGCGCGGGCAGGGCAGGCTGTGTTCGGCCAGCACCAGGTAGTCGTGCATTTTGCTGACGGCGTACCCTTCGTCGGTCAAACTCTCGTCAATCACCACTTTGCCCGCGTCGCGGAACAGGCGGGCAATCGTCAGGGCTTCAGAGATGTACGGGTAAAAGGTGCGCACCACCAGCCCGTCGCAAGTCTCCAGCAGGTTCATTCCCAACCCAAACAGGCCCGCCTTTTGTCCTTCGATGTCGAAACTGACATCGTGAATATTGCAAACGATTAAGTCCAGTCCTTGCTGCCGGGCGGCTTCCTGTACCCGGCGGGTGGTGTACACTTCTTCCCATCCCAACCAGACAACCCTCATGGGCGGCTCCCAAAAAATATATGGAGCGCAGGGGACTTGCCCCTGCACTTTTGCTTGTTCATGAAGTCAAGCGGCACTCAGACCCTTGACCGTCCCGAAGGCTTTTTGAAAAAACAATTCGGACGACAAAACCGAGCCTTCGGGACGTTATTCACTACATCGGGAAGCGGCTGATGACGACCGCCGGGGTGGGCAGGTTGACCTTGTCGCCGCCTTTCAGGTCGGCGGGGGCTTTGCCTGCTTCCTTCGGCGCGGACTGGTAAATGGAAATCGGCGTCCCTTCGGCAGCGGATTTCAGTTCGACGTAAGCCTGGCCGGTCAGGCAGCCTTCGGCATCCACCGCGCAGGAGGTGACCCAGCCGATGACTTTGCCGCGCTTATCCAGCACCGGGTCGCCATTGTGAGCCATGCGCACGCCTTTCTCGGCAAAGCGGAAGCGCGCCACCACGCCTTTGCGGGTCTGTTCGCTGGCAAGCAACGCTTCGCGCCCAATGAACCAGGGCTTGTAGAATTTGGCGTAGCCGATGAAGCCGCTTTCGCCGATTCCCAAATCGGGATTGCCAAATTTACCGGAGCCGTCGCCCATTTCATGCCCGTAGAGCGGCAGGCCAGCCTCGGTGCGCAGCGAATCGCGCGCGCCCAGACCAACCGGCTTCAGGCCGAACGTTTCGCCGACGCGCATCAGCGCCTGCCAGAACTCGGCAGCCCGTTTGGGGTGGACAAAGAGTTCATAGGCCACCTTCTCGCCGGTGTAGCCGGTGCGCGAGACAATCAGGTCGAAGGGTTCGTTGATTCCGTTTTCCTTTGTTCCCAACCGGGCATCGCACAGGTGCGTGCGCTTGAGGGCAGCAATGCGGCTGCGGGTTTCGGCGTCCGCGCCGAGCGCCAGCAGGATGTCGGTGCTGCGCGGGCCTTGCAGGGCAATGTCGATGCGCATATCGTTACCGGCTTTGGGGTCGCGCAGGTTGCGGATGAGGGCGTTGTAGCCAAAGGCGCGCGCCCAGGGCCGGGCGGTATCGACCTTCACCTTGCCATCCCGCACCGCTTCGAGCCAGGCGCGGTCCTTGTCATCGTTCGAGGCGTTCACCACCATCAGGTATTTGTCGCGCGCGCGGCGGTAGACCAGCGTGTCGTCAATCACCTTTGCGTCGGGAGTCATAAAGTGGGTGTAGACCGACGCGCCTGGGTTGAGTTTCCCGATATCATTGGCGCAGACGCTATCGAGGAACGCGGCGGCGTCCTCACCCTCGACGGCATAGACGCCCATGTGCGCCACATCGAACAGCCCCGCTGCCTGGCGCGTGGCGAGATGTTCCTCCAGCACCGAGCTGTACCAGACCGGCATTTCCCAGCCCGCAAAGGGGATGATTTTCGCGCCGGATTGTTTGTGGATTTCGTACAAGGGGGTGCGGCGCAGGGGAGACTCTTTCTCCTCCCACTGGAAATCGGGAAGCGCTGCCCCAGTGCCGCCGCTGATACCGATATGGAAAGGCTTGTTCCCGGCGACGGGGTTGCCCTCGGCGCTGACCGCTAGTTCCGTTGAATCGGCCACAATCACCAGCCCGGGGATGTGACGCGGGGTGTAATCGGGGGAGCCGTCCAGGTTGAGGGAGGTGTACCCGTCCGAATGTCCGCGCAGCCAGGCGGCAGCCAGCCCGGCTTGTTGGGGCGGCACGCTCAGGCGGAAGCGGGTCAAATCGAGGCAGGTCAGCGTCCCGGTCACTTCGCCGCGCGGGGTGATGATTTTGGTTGGCTGGCTTTCCCCCGGCTGGAGGGCGGCGATGTCGCTGGTCAGGACATAGTTCAGGAACTGGCGAACGCGGAACCCATGTAGGTCGAATACGCCGCTCGATGAGTCATCAATGTAAAAGAAATGGGGATACCCATGTTTGGTCGGCTCGAAATCGACCCCGGCAGAATCGGCCAGGGCGCGCACTTTTAAGCGGGCTTCCTCCAACACGTTGAAATCCACCTTGGCGCGGCGTTTGACCCGCTTGGGGTTGGGGGTATCGATACGGTGCGGGGCGGCGGCCAGCAGCACATCGGCGATGATGTCGGCCAACTGGCGGCTTTTCTCTTCGTCGAAACCGCGCTGGGTAATCCAGGGCGTGCCAAGCCGCACGCCGGAGGGGTCATTGGCAGCCAGGTCGCCGGGCATGGTATTGCGGTTGGCGACAATGCCCACCAGGTCCAGGATGCGCACCGCCCGGTCGCCCGAAAGGGTTGTGCCGTCGGGGGCTTTGATGGGGCGGCAGTCGATGTTGAGCAGATGCGAATTGGTCCCGCCGTAGGCGATGCGCAGGCCGCGTTCCGTCAGGCGGTCGGCCATCACTTTGGCGTTTTTGATGGTCTGCTCTTGCAAGACCTTGAACTGGGGCGTTTGCGCCAGTTTGAAGGTCAGCGCCAGGGCAGCAAAAATGTGGACGTGCGGCCCGCCCTGTTCGCCGGGGAAAACCGCCCGGTCGATTTGCCGGGCCAGGTCTTTATCGGTGGTCAGGATGATTGCGCCGCGCGGCCCGTGCAGGGTTTTATGGGTGGTGGATGTGATGACATCCGCGTATCCAACCGGCGAGGGGACGACTCCTGCCGCCACCAGCCCGCCGATGTGGGCAATGTCAGCCAGTAAATAAGCGCCCACGGCGTCGGCAATTTCGCGGTACTTCTTCCAGTCGGGAATCCAGGGATAGGATGAATACCCGGCAATCAGCATTTTGGGCTTGTGTTCCTTCGCCAGCGCCAGCATCGCCTCGTAATCAATCTGCTCGGTGGCGGGGTCGATGGCGTAAGAGACGATATTGAAGTATTTGCCCGAGCGGTTGACCGGTGAGCCGTGCGAGAGATGCCCGCCGTGGAACAGGCTCATGCCCATCACCGTATCGCCTGGTTTGACCAGGGCGTGATAGACGGCGTTGTTGGCCGGACCGCCCGAAAGCGCCTGCACGTTGACGAAAATCTCATCGGGGCCGATGCCGTTGGCGGCGAAGGCCTCGGCGCAGCGGCGGCGCGCCAGGGCTTCGACCGTATCGGCATATTCGACGCCTTTGTAGTAGCGCGGGTCGGCGTAGCGGCGGTAATGCGCCAGTTGGCTGGCATAATCCAGGATTTCGGCCTCGGTCTGGGTGCGGGTCGATTCGTTGGGATACCCTTCCGCGTAAATGTTCTGGAACGATGCCCCCATTGCTTCGCGCACAGCCAGGGGGGCCAGGCTTTCAGAGGGAATCAAAATCAACTTGCGGGCCTGGCGTTCTGACTCAAGTTGGGTCAGTTCATATACTTCCGGGTCGAGGTCGGCCAGGGAGCCGCGGAACAGGTAATCGGGCATGCGAGTCTCCTTGTGGGGATAGTTGGTTTTATCATGAGTCGTACCGAAGGGTTCTTGCTAGCGGCGCAGGGACCCTTTGGGATGTCGATGAATTGCGAGCAGGTGAATTGTAGAACGGTTTGGCAGGGACGGCAAGAGCCAAACGTCATGCCCTCCGCTTGAATTTGGAAGGGTTCTGTTCTATAATAAATTCATGAAACCTTACAGAAATGTAAGGAGCGCGCAAAGCCTGAGGGGGCGGCTTTGTTGATTCCAGCCTCATTATTAGGGAGGAAACCCATGAAAAAGCGACCGGTTTTTCCGCACTACCAAAAATTTTCATTCGTCCTGGTA
Organism: Anaerolineales bacterium; assembly: GCA_034432975.1. Taxonomy (GTDB): domain Bacteria; phylum Chloroflexota; class Anaerolineae; order Anaerolineales; family Villigracilaceae; genus UBA5195. Next base: position 15,230 of record DAOUAZ010000167.1, read on the forward strand.
TTCATCCTGTTGTTTTCGAGTCTGCCATTGGTCGAGGCCAACGCACAGCCTGTGACCGCTTCTGGGAACGGCCTGTACGCCGAATATTTCGACCTGGAAGGCAATCCATACCTGTTCGAGGGCCAGCCACTGGTGGTGAACGGCGAAGGCCCGCTCGACCACGGCTGGTATATCCCTTGTGGGATGGATACCCTGGAAACCTATTACCAGGGTGTTTGCACCCGTTGGGCCGGGGCATTTGGCGCAAACGGTACCCGCTTCCAGGAAATCTTGACCGGCTATCTCGAAGCGCCGCAAACCGGCAGTTATGTTTTCCATGGCGATATCGATGATTTTGTCGAAATCACCCTGCTTGGGCAAACCTACGCATTCGACATCCCTTTCGGCGGCCTTTACACGCTGCCCCCGCTCGCCCTGACCGCCGGGGAACGCTACCCTATCCGCGTCAAATTCATGAACCGGGGCGGCGTTGCCAGGCTCAACCTGTACTGGACGCTGCCCGATGGGACGAAAGAAGTCGTACCTCGTAAATATCTCTATACGGGCATTCCCAACCAGCCGCCGGTGGCCGATGCAGGCGGCCCCTATGCCGGGTTGGAGGGCAGCCCGGTCACGCTCGATGCATCCGGCTCCTCTGACCCCAACCACAATATTGTCGAATATGCCTGGGACCTGGATAACAATGGGAGTTACGAAACCATCGGCGTCAGTCCGCAGGTCACTTTCGACGACAATGGCGCATTCCAGGTCGGGCTGCGCGTGACCGATGCCTATGGCGAGAGCAGCACCGGTGTCGCCGAGATTGTGATTGCCAACGTCCCGCCGGTTATAACCACCATGAACATTCCCGCGGCGGTATCTGTCGGTTCCTCCTTCGCTGTCCAGGCTGATTTCAACGACCCCGGCCTGCAAGATACATTCACCGCCACCTGGGATTGGGGAAACGGTCAAACCTCGGAAGGAACAATCTCGAACCGCAGCGTAACCGGCGCATACGCTTACCCTGTGGCTGGGACATTCACCATCACGCTCACTATCATCGATAAAGATGGCGGCCAGGGCAGCCGCTCTGTTTCTATCGAGGCGGCACAGCTCGTTGTCGTTGCGGATGCCGGCCCCGACCGCGCGGCGGCGGAAGGCGAAGTCATCCCCCTCGATGCATCCGGCTCTTCCGACCCAGCCGGCGGCGCGCTGACCTTTGCCTGGGACTTCGATAACGATGGCCTGTACGACGATGCCAGCGGCGTTACGCCCGCGGTCAGTTTTCCCGATGATGGAGTCTATCTGATTGGCTTGCTCGTCACCAGTTCGACAGGCGCCTCCGCCGCCGATACCGCGCTGGTGACGGTCAGCAACGTCGCCCCGGTTGTGCAGTTGGGCGGGGCAAAGGTCGGTTCCAACGGGAAATTTTCCGCCTCGGGTAGTTTTAGCGACCCCGGCGCGGATACCTGGAACGGAACAGTCAATTACGGTGATGGGAGCGCAACCCAGCCGCTCACCTTGCGGGCTGATAAAACCTTCACCCTTCAATACACCTATTCTTCTTACGGGACTTTTATAGCGCAGGTCTGTATCGATGACGATGATGGCGGGCGGGGATGCGCGCAGGTATCCGTCGAATATCTTGCCAATCGCCCTCCCGTTGCCAATGCGGGCGGCCCCTACTGGGTGCGCGAGGGGCGAACCATTCGCCTGGATGCATCCAATTCCTATGACCCCGACGGCGACCGTCATCTTGTGCATGAGTGGGACCTGGATGGGGATGGCGATTTCAGCGATGGCTCTGGCAAGAGGGTGGCTTTTTATGGCAAAGATGATGCCATTCAAACCATCTGGCTCAGGGTAACCGATAGCAAAGGCGCGAGCAGTATTGCCAGCGCGACCGTCACTATCGCCAACACGCGTCCATACATCATTAATCACTATATCAACCGGGTTACCCGCGTGGGCGCGCCCATCTATCCCTGGGTCGAATTCCGCGACCGGGGGCTGTTCGATACCTTCAGCGCGGTATGGAATTGGGGCGATGGCACCCAGACCGAAGCGGAAATGATAGATTATTCCGCTTTTGGGGAGCATACCTACACCCGGCCAGGCCGCTACAAAATCACCGTGACCATCTATGACGATGACGGGGGGAGCGTGACCCTGACCCGCTGGATATTCGTCTACGGAGGCTGGAGGAAATAACAGGCAAGGCAACCCCCGTCTAAACAGGGCGGGGTTTTTATGTTTCTGAAATTGTAAAGTTGACGCGCTTTTTTGGCTGTGGTATTATCGCGGCACAATCCAATAGCCCCTAAACGGCACTCTTATCCAGAGAGGCGGAGGGAACGGCCCTGTGAAGCCTCGACAACCGGTCGGCCTAGCCGAACACGGTGCCAATTCCGACAGACGGATGTTCTGGGAGATGAGAGGGCAGCCGCGCTTCTTGCAAATTGCCCTTTCAGTACGTCCGAAGGGGCAAATTTTTTATTCAAGGAGAAAAACCGCAATGAGCAATACCTTCATGAACTCGTCCAAACTCCTGTTCACGTCCGAATCCGTGACGGAGGGGCATCCTGACAAAATGTGCGACCAGATTTCGGATGCCGTGCTGGACGCCTGCCTGGAGCAGGACCCCTACTCGCGCGTGGCCTGCGAAACCGCCACCAAGACCGGCTACGTGATGCTGCTGGGCGAAATTACCACCCATGCCTTCGTCAATTTCGATGAACTGGTTCGCAAAGTCGTTACTGATATTGGTTACGACCGCGCCAAAAAAGGCTTCGACGGCAATACCTGCGGCGTGCTTTCGGCCATTGCCAGCCAAAGCCCCGATATTGCCATGGGCGTCGACCATGCGCTCGAAGAAAAAACCGGCGAAATGAAGGATGCGGATATCGAACACGTCGGCGCGGGCGACCAGGGCATGATGTTCGGCTATGCCTGCAACGAAACCCCCACCTTGCTTCCCATGCCCATCTACCTGGCCCACAAACTCAGCCGCCGCCTGAGCGAAGTCCGCAAAGACGGCACGCTCGAATGGCTGCGACCCGATGGCAAGAGCCAGGTGACGGTGGAATATTCCTACGGGAAACCGAAGCGCATCGATACGGTGCTTATCTCCACCCAGCATGCTCCTGAAATCTCGCAAGAGGACATCCGCGCGGCCATCATTGAGCATGTCATTAACCCCGTCCTGCCCGCTGATATGGTGGATGCCGGCCTGAAGATTTACGTTAACCCAACCGGGCGTTTCGTCGTCGGCGGACCGATGGGCGATGCCGGACTGACCGGGCGCAAAATCATCGTCGATACCTACGGCGGCATGGGCCGGCATGGCGGCGGCGCATTTTCGGGCAAGGACCCCACCAAGGTCGACCGCTCCGCCGCGTATGCCGCGCGCTGGGCGGCCAAGAACGTGGTCGCCGCCGGCCTGGCCGACCGTTGTGAAATCCAGGTGGCCTACGCAATTGGCGTGGCGCACCCGCTCTCGGTCAATGTGGAAACCTTTGGCACCGGCAAAATCAGCGGCGAAAAGATTGGCGAACTCATCACCCAACACTTCGACCTGCGCCCCGGCGCGATTATCCGCGACCTGGACCTGCGCCGCCCCATCTACCGCAAAACTGCCGCTTACGGGCATTTTGGCCGCGGCGATGTGCAATTCCCCTGGGAATCGACCGATAGGGCCGAAGCGCTGCGCAAGGCTGCGGGACTGTAATATCCCCTCAAAGCAACGTCCCGAAGGTTTTGAAACCTTCGGGACGTTTATTTTTACATTTTTTTACTGTCCGGCTGCCGCTAGCGCCGCCTCGATTTCCTGCTGGAAGGCCTCGAATGGCATCGCGCCGGGTATCAGCCGCCCGTTGATGACGAAGGACGGGGTCGAAAGCCCGCCGGAAGAATATTGCCCGGCGGCCACCAAATCGGCGTAATTGGTGGTCGAGGTAATATCACGGGCGGCGTTTTGCTGGTCTTCGAGCAGCCTGGCCGCATACTTGCCGTTATTGAAGCAGTCCCTGAACGTGCCCATGTTGATATTCAGTTTTTCCGCGAAGGCAACCAGGCGGGAGTCGCCAAACTGTCCCCGGTTCGGGCCTTCCAACAAATTTGTGAAAATAATATCGTGCATTTCCCAGAATTTACCCTGGTCCCCTGCGCAATACGCAGCTTCCGCTGCTCGCGCCGATTCGGGGCTGAAGAATTGCCCGACCGAGCGATATTCGAAATACACTTTGCCGGTGGCGACATACGCCTCGACAATCTGATGCTCTGTTGTCGTGGCAAACCGTCCACAATACGAGCATTTGAAATCGGAGTAGTTGATAATTTTGACCGGGGCATTGGGGTTGCCCATGGCGTTGAAATTGACCTGTGGGCGGGTTTTGGATTCAGGCATGACGATTTCACCCACCGGCTGGTTGGCCGAGACGATGAAGAACAGGGCAATGGCAGCCACAACCAGCAAGCCGCCCCCTATCAGCATCATCCTTTGCATTTTTGTCTGTCGCGCGCGTCGCTCGCGCAATTCCTGGCGTTTGCTCATCTTCTCTATCCTTTCGATGTGAAACAAAGTGCTGAAATTTTCCCATGCCCGATGTGTTTTGTCCAGTAACCCCAGATAAGAGTTGGATTAAAGAGAGTTGGCGGGGCAATGCAACTGCCTCGCCAACTGAGAATCGGTTGAAACCAGCCTCAGGCCGGGAGCGAGACCTGCGGCAGGCGCTGCATAGCCTCTGCCACAGACTCGGCGGGGTATTCGTAGTCTTCCAGGCCGTTGTGCAGGTATTTTTCGTAGGACACCATGTCGAAATGTCCGTGCCCCGACAGGTTGAACAGGATGACGCGTTTTTCGCCCTTCGTTTTGGCGTCCAGCGCTTCGTCGATGGCAGCGCGGATGGCGTGCGCGCTCTCAGGGGCCGGGATGATGCCTTCCGTTTTGGTGAATTGCACCGCCGCCTCGAAAGTAGCGCGCTGCTTGACTGCCACAGCCTCCACCAAACCGGCATCGTACAACGCTGACAGGGTGGGGGCCATGCCATGATAGCGCAACCCGCCGGCGTGGATACCCGGCGGCATGAAGGTGTGGCCGAGGGTGTGCATCTTGACAATGGGCGCCATCTGGGCGGTATCGCCGTAATCGAAGGTGTAGACGCCTTTCGTCAGGGAGGGTGCTGCCGTCGGTTCGACCGCCAGCAGGCGGGTACGCTGTCCATTTTTGAGATTCTCGCGCAGGAAGGGGAAGGCGATACCCGCAAAGTTCGAGCCGCCGCCCACGCAGCCGATAACCACGTCGGGATATTCCCCGGCCATGTCCATCTGCTTGAGGGACTCCTCGCCAATCACGGTCTGATGCAGCAGGACATGGTTCAGCACCGAACCCAGCCCGTACTTTTTCCTGCCGCCCGAAGTGGCCGCCACTTCGACCGCTTCCGAAATGGCGATGCCCAGCGAGCCGGAGTTTTCGGGGTTTTGTTCGAGCAGGGAACGCCCGTAATTGGTCTGGTCGGTGGGGCTGGCAAACACCTTCGCGCCAAAGGTCTCCATGAAAATGCGGCGGTAGGGTTTCTGGTTATAAGAGATTTTGACCATGTACACTTCCAGGTCGAGACCGAAGTAGTTGCAGGCCATTGCCAGCGAAGTGCCCCACTGCCCGGCCCCGGTTTCGGTTGTCATGGCGTGCGTGCCGCCGATTTTGTTGTAGAAGGCCTGGGCGGCGGCGGTATTGGGCTTGTGACTGCCCACCGGGGAGGCGCCCTCATACTTGTAATAGATGTGAGCGGGCGTGCCAAGCGCTTTTTCGAGCCGCGCGGCGCGAATCAGGGGGGTGGGCCGCCACAGTTTGTAAATCTCGCGCACTTCTTCGGGAATTTCGATGTAGCGCTCGGCGCTGATTTCCTGCATAATCAAATCCATCGGAAAGAGGACCGACAGGAAATCGGGCGTGACGGGTTCGAGCGTGCCGGGATGCAGCACCGGCGCGGGCGGCACCGGGCTGTCGGCGTTGACGTTGTACCAAAACTTCGGCAGGTCGGCTTGCGGCAGGTTGAAGCGGGTTGGGTCGGACATGATAATTTCTCCTTTTTTGTGGCGCGGGATGACATCCCGCGTTACGGGACAAAGATTGGGCCGGGGGCATCCCCGTTTAATGAATGTTCAGCGAGGCGTTGGGCGTAGACCTGCTCCGCCGATAGCACGGCGAGAACCTCCCCGGCAACGACTCCCTGCTCCTGGGCGGGAATCTCCCTTGTGCGTTCCCCGTCGAAAGACGATTGGGTTTGTGGGTTCATTCGTTCCTCCTTTTCACGGGAGCAAGCTCCCGCGCTCCAGAATTAAAAAACGCGCTCATCCCATTGCCGGGACGAACGCGAAGTCCGTGGTGCCACCCGAATTAGGCCGCCGCTTAACAAAAAATCCCCGCGGTGTTGCGGGGGAAAAAGCCAGCCTCACTCGTTCTGGGTACGCCCTCAACGAGGGTTATACCCTGGCCCTGTAACGGGAGCCTCCCGGCGCAGGCTACTTCATCTACCGGTTTACCACTCGTTGATTCGTTTGGTATCCGTTGAAGGGTTCGCCCTGCAACTCCGAGGTCCATTCGGCGCTGTCGTTTCGGGCAGGACTTTCACCACATGCTGCCTGCTCTCTGAACCGTCGTTCTGCGCGTACTCGTCCTCATCGCGGTTTTTACTGTATTGGGCGTGATTATATGCCCCCGGCGCGATTTGTCAAGGCAAATTTTGCCGGACGATTGCAAATCGATGCCGATTCTGGCTCGTTCTGTCGCGCTCCTTTCTATCCGCTGTTATAATTACTTTTATGATTGAGTTGACAATCCCCGGACGCGGTGATGTGAATATCGAATACCTGGTGATGGACGTGAACGGCACGCTGGCCCTGGATGGGGTGTTGCTCGAGGGCGTCTCCAAACGGATTGGCGCGCTGCGCGACCGGTTGGAAATCCACTTGTTGACCGCCGATACGCACGGACGGCAGGCCGTCATCGACCAACTGCTCAACCTGCAAGCGGCGCGCATCCGGGGCGGGCGCGAGGCTGAGCAAAAGGCCGAATATGTCCGCAGCCGGGGCGCGGAGCGGGTGGCCGCCATTGGGCAAGGGGCGAATGATGCCCTGATGCTGCGCGAAGCCGCCCTGGGAATTTGCGTCATGTCTATCGAAGGGCTGGCGACCGAAACCCTGGCGGCTGCCGACCTGCTGATGCCAGACATCCTGAGCGCCCTCGACCTGTTCGACAAACCCCTGCGATTGATTGCGAGTCTGCGCAAATGAGCCTTCCAGAAGATATACGTCTCCCCGACGGCGAAGAGCCGCCCAGTGAAATCACGCCGCAGTCCGAAGCGCCGGGGCAGGACGCCTCCCCTGAAGGAGGGGCGGACGAAACGCAAGGCCCGTCTTTTCCCGCGCCAGACTCAGTACCGGAATTCGATTTTTCGGGCATGGAAAACGATGTGGATGCCTTCCGCCGCCAGTTGCAAGAGTTCGAGTTCACGCCTGCCGCCATGCGCCTGCCAGAAGAGCGCCCGGCGCGTCCGGAACCTCCGCGCCGACGCCGGCGCAGCAATCGCCTCATCCAGCGGCCCGAGGCCAGCGAGTTGGGAGACCGGCTCGAATCGATTGCCCATCGTTCTGCCCCCACTATCGACTTCTTCATCTTTGCCTTCCTGTCGGGCTGCATCCTGGCGGTTGGCTATCTCCTGAATGCCCCGGCTATCCTGCTGCTGGGCATTATCGTGGCCCCGCTCATGGCTCCCTGGGTCGGCGCCATGCTGGCAGCTTCCACCGGCGAAACGCGCTTTCTGAGGCAAACCCTGGGCGCGCTGCTGACCGTTGTGGTGATGGTCTTCCTGATAGGCGCGTTGGGCGGTTTTGCCTCGCGCCTGTTCCAGCCGATGGATTCGACCCAGGCCCTGCTGCACGCCCGCCTGTGGTGGCACGACTTGTTGCTGCTCATCCTCGGCACGACCGTGCTGGTCATCTCCTTCATCCAGAGCGAAGACAAACCGGTTTTAGCCAGCCTGATGGTGGCTTACGAATTGTTCCTGCCGGTCAGCGCGGCGGGCTTTGGTCTCGGCTCCGGCGTGGATGGATTGTGGCCGCAGGCCGGGCTGGTGTTCCTCATTCACCTGGCCCTCTCGCTCATCATCAGCCTGATGATTTTTTTCTACATGGGATTTCGGCCTGTCGAGGCATCTGGGTACATCGTCACAACGGCGGTGGTCGTCGTCAGCCTGGCCTTTGTGGGCGGTTTCTTTGGATTGGGGACGCTATTGAGCGCGCGCGGCGAAGAAGTGGAGGCCGCGCCCACGCCCTCCCTGACCCCCACGCAGACTCTCCTGCCCAGCCCCAGCCTGCCTCCCACCCAACTGGCGACCATCACCCCCCTGCCGCCGACCGAACCGCCCACCGTCACGCCCGCGCCGACCGAAACGTTCGCGCCCGGCCTCAACCCGACACCCATTCCCACCCCCATTTACGGGCGGGTGCAGGCGAGCACCAGTGGCGACGGCGCGGTCATCCGCGCCGAACCGGGAGGCTCGGCCATCACCACCGTCCAGAACGGCTACCTGGTGGAATTCCTGCCGGTTGACCCGGTGGTGCTGAATGGCGAGACCTGGGTCAATGTGTTGATTCGCACCCCCTCGCGCGACATCGAAGGCTGGGTGTTGCTGCGGCTCATCGTAACGGCCACACCCTTCGGGTCGCCGTAGTCTGACAACAGCTTCCAAAGCCTTCGGCTTTGGGTAAACCATCCTCGAACTCCAACGTCAGGAGATGTTGGAGTCCAAATTTTTTAGGGAGTTTAAGAATATGCCCATCCATTTTGGCACCGACGGCTGGCGCGCCGTCATTTCAGACAGTTTTACTTTTGGAAATCTGCGCATGGTGGCCCAGGCCATCGCCGATGCCGCCGCTTCAGAGCATTGGGATACCAAATCGACGCCCAACGTCAACCCGAACAAGTTTGTGGTCGGGTACGATACGCGCTTCCTCTCTGACCGTTACGCGGCAGAAGTGGCGCGCGTGCTGGCCGCCAACGGCTTCAACGTCATGCTGGCCCAGGCCGACGCGCCCACCCCGGCCATCTCCTACGCGGTCAAATACAACAACGCCGCCGGAGGCGTGATGATTACCGCCTCGCACAACGCCCCTCGCTACAACGGCGTCAAACTCAAGGCGGCCTATGGCGGCTCCTCCTTGCCCGAAGACTGCCGCAAGGTTGAAATCTACATCAACGATAACGAGGAAAGGGCGCGCGGCCCCAACCTGATGGATTTCGACAAAGCCCGCGAGGTGGGTCTCATCCAAAAGTTCAACCCGCTCCCGGCCTATTTCAACCACCTGCGCCGCCTCATCAACACCGACATCATCGCCGAAAACCCACAACGCTTCGTGGTCGATTCGATGTATGGCTCGGGGCGGGGAACGATTCGCGCCTTTTTGCAGGGAACCGGCTGTGAGATTACCGAAATTCGCGGCGAGATGAACCCCGGCTTTGGC
>DAOUAZ010000168.1:0-19864 GCA_034432975.1 Anaerolineales bacterium
GGCTTTGGCATTTTGATGGGCATGAAGGGCGACACCAAGCCGCTGGCAATTGTGGACGACGCCGCCGTGCCGCCCGCCCACCTGGCCGATTACATCACCCAACTCGAAGACTACTGCAAGCAAGACCTCGACCACGAAATTTCCTACTTTGCCCACGCCAGCGCGGGCTGCCTGCACGTCCACAACATGCTCAATGCAAAACTGGCCGCCGATGTTGCCAAGTTCCCCAAAATTGTCACGTTCTCAGGCGACCTGCTCAAACAATACGGCGGCGTGCTTTCCAGCGAACACGGCGATGGCCGCCTGCGCAGCTGGCTCAACCCGCATTTCTTCGGCAACGAAATGTACGGCTTGTTCGAACAGGTCAAGGGCATCTTCGACCCGCGGAATATTTTCAACCCTGGCAATATCGTGGACGCGCCCGCCATGACCGAACACCTGCGCTACGGCGAAACCTACCGCGCCCTCCAAATCGCGCCTACGCTCGATTTCGGCCCCGAAGGCTTCGACCGCGCCGTCGAAATGTGCGGCGGCACCGCCATCTGCCGCAACCTGACCGGGACGATGTGTCCCACCTATAAAGCCAGCCGCGATGAACAACTCAGCACGCGCGGGCGCGCCAATACCCTGCGCGCCGCCATTTCGGGGCAAATGAACTTCAATGACCCCGGCGTCTATGAAACGCTCGACCTGTGCGTCAGTTGTAAAGCCTGCAAAACCGAATGCCCCTCCTCGGTGGACATGGCGAAACTCAAGGCCGAGTATCTCTACCAGTATTACAAAGCCCATTTCCTGCCCCTGCGCTCGCGCTTCTTCTCCTACTTTGGCGACATGAGCAAACTCGCCAGCGGAATGATGGCTCCCCTTTCGAACTTTGTGTTGCATTTGGGATTCGCGCGCGGGATGATGAATCGCGTCTTGAAGTTGGCCCCTGCGCGGCCCCTCCCGGCCTTTGCCCGTTTCACCTTCGACGACTTTTACCGCCGCCGAAAGCAGACCCTCACCCTGGCCCTCTCCCAAAGAGAGAGGGGACATCCCGCGAAAAAGGTTGTCCTCATCGTGGACGTGACCCGCAACCACAACCGTCCCGAAATTGCCCAGGCCGCCTTTCACATCCTCGAAGCCTGCGGGTATGAAGTCATCGTCCCGCCGGAACACGACTTCGGGCGGCCGGCCTTCTCCAAAGGCAACCTGGCCCTTGCCCGCCAGAAAGCCCAAAAAGCCCTGGCAATCCTGTCCCCCTATGCCGCAAAAAACATCCCCATCGTCGGTCTGGAGCCGAGCGACATCTCCATGCTCATCGAAGACAACGCCTCGCTCCTCCCCAACGACGAGCGCGTGAAGCAGGTCGCCGCGCAAGCCCTGACCTTCGAGGAGTTTATGTGGCGCGAAATGCAGGCCGGGAACCTGGCGGGCAAATTCAAGCCCGAAAACGGCAAAATCCTTTTGCACGGGCATTGCCACCAAAAAGCGCTCATCGGCACGAAATACAGCGAAGAACTGCTGGCCTTCCTCGGCTACGAAGTGAAAGAAGCCGGTTCCGGCTGCTGCGGCATGGCTGGCTCCTTTGGCTATGAAGCCGAACATTACGAACTCTCGATGAAAATGGGCGAACTGACCCTCCTGCCCGCTGTCCGCGCCCAAAGCGAAGACACATTGATTGTCGCTGCCGGGGTCAGCTGCCACGAACAAATCGCGCATGGCGCGCAGCGCGAGGCCCTGCACCCGGCGCAGGTCTTGCATCAGGCGTTGATTCAAGCCTGAAACAAAAATAAACGTTTCCCCGGCAGTGTAATTTGCCGGGGAAACGCATTTTGTGCCAGGATAAAGAGAAATTACTCGTCCGCAGCGCAGCGGAAGCCGGTGCGGTTGTTGGATACCCCGGCATACGAGTTGGAGAGTTTATCGGCTTCGAGGTTCTGGGCCAGGGCGAACCCGCGATTCGAAACGCGCAGTTCCTTCCAGCCATCAGCCCAGGAGCCGCCGCGCAACACCATTTGTAATCCATTGACGCCCGGTTTATCGGGGCCGGTGGGATTTTCAGCGGGGGATTTCTCGTAATAGCTCGGGCTATAGAAATCGGCGACCCATTCCCAGACGTTCCCGGCCATATCCAGGATGCCAAAGGGGCTGGCGCCCTCAGGATAACTGCCAACCTTGACGGTGTCCTTGTTCTTATAGTCGAAGTTGGCGGTTCCTTCGCCGGGTTTGTCATCACCCCAGGGATATTCACGGAAATCGGTGCCGCGCGCGGCGTATTCCCACTCGGCCTCGGTGGGCAGGCGGCGGCCGGCCCATTCGCAATAGGTTTTGGCCTGGTTCCAGGTGACGAAGACGACCGGGTAATCGGCATACTCAGAATTTTTGTAGTAGTCGGAGCGGGTGGCCGATTTGAGGTCTTTGGGAATCTCGCAAGGCCCGGACGCAACGCACTGCGCATATTGGGCGTTGGTCACTTCGGTTTGGTCGAGCCAGAACCCCTTGAGCGTGACTTTGTGGCTGGGTTTTTCATTCGGCAGGGCCGCGTCGCTCAGGCCGCCCATCTGGAATGAGCCGCCCTGGATAAGAATCATTTTCATCTTATCGACGGACGAGGTTTTCTCCTTGACTTTGCCTACATCACCCGTTCCAAGGCCGCCGGGTTCGCTTTTATTGCCGCCACAGGCGGCCAGCAAAAGCGCAAACGCAAGCATTAAAAAAACTATTTTTTTCATCTTTATTCCTCCAGGAAAGATTGGGGCAAGTGGAGTTGCGTAAAACCATTATGACCCGGAAAAGAATATCGTGATAGAGAAGTCGTATCCCCCATTTGGGCGAGTGCAAGCCCTGCTTACAAATTTGTTAGGACAGGGAGTTTTGCAGCAGCCAATGAACATAAAAATTGACTTCGTTTTTCCATATCTATGCTATAGTAATAGCATACCATCAGGAGGCCGTATGTCCCAGAACAAGAAAAACGAGCCGCAGTTCAAACTCAACTATTTCGACATTCTCAAAGGCGTTTTGTTTCCCAATATGGGAAAACCCACCTTGAAATCGCCCCCGCCTGCGGCGCAGAAACCCGCCCAGGCAGCGTCCACCCCTCCTCCAGCCGGTTCCGGCCAGGGCTTCCCGCAGCGACCGGCTGCCCAGTCACCCGGCCCGGCAGCGGCGTCAAAACCCCAGGCGGCATATACTACTCCCCCCGCCAGCCCCATCCAGGGCGATACGCCCCGTCCGGCCACCCGCCCTGCCAGCCCGCCCTCGGCCCAGACACGGTATCCGCAGAGACCGGCCCAAAAGCCGGCGACCAGCCCCAGCCGATTTGCGCTTCGACGCGAGAAACTGGCCCCGGCTTTTTTCAATGTCGTCGGGATTCTGTCGTTCATCGTCAACATCATCCTGATTGTGGTGCTGGTCATCCTGGCGCGTGAGTTGTTCGCCATCAAGGCCCTGGTCGGCGACCACCTGCTGGGCGGGTTATACGACAACTTCAAATTGATGGATGCAGCCCACATCCGCACCAACATCACGGTCGAGGACAATATCCCGATTGCGTTCGACCTGCCCATCAGCCAGCAAATTACCGTCACGCTAACCGAAAATACCGTCATCCGGAACGCGGTGGTCGGCGTGTTGAGCGTGCCGACCACCGTAACCCTGCCCGTCGGGACGCGCCTGCCGATTCAACTGGATTTAACTGTCCCGGTGCAGACGACTGTCCCGATTAAACTCAACGTGCCGGTCGATATCCCGCTCCAGCAGACCGAACTGCACCAGCCCTTCATCGGCTTGCAGGATGTGGTGCGCCCGCTGAACGACCTGCTCCAGCCAAAAATTAAAACTCCCGCAGACCTGCCATGCGGCATCATGCAACCGGCCTGTAACACGTTTTTTATCACGCCATGACCCTGACCCAAACCACTTTAGCCAACGGCCTGCAAATCCTACTCAAAGAAATCCACACCGCCCCATTGATTAGTCATTGGGTCTGGTATCGCGTCGGCTCGAAGGATGAGCCGACCGGCAAGACCGGCATCTCGCACTGGACCGAACACATGCAATTCAAGGGGACGCCGCAGTTCCCGTCCAGTGTGCTGGACAAGGCGATTGCCCGCGAGGGCGGAATGTGGAACGCCTTCACCTTCCTGGATTGGACGACCTACTACGAGACCATGCCCGCCGCCAAAATCGACCGCTCGACTGACCGCTCGCGGCAAAGCCTGGCCTTGCGCCTGGAAGCCGACCGGATGGTGAACAGCCGTTTCGACCCGGCGGAAGTCGAATCGGAGCGGACGGTCATCCTGGCCGAGCGCGAAGGCAACGAGAACGAACCGCTCTTTCGGCTGGGGGAGGCCATCCAGGCGGCGGCCTTTCGCGTCCACCCTTATCATCACGAGGTGATTGGCGACGCCGCCGACCTGCTCGCCATGACCCGCGACGACCTGTACAATCACTACAAGACCTTTTACGCGCCCAACAACGCCGTGCTGGCTGTGGCGGGCGATTTCGAGACCGGCGAAATGCTCCGGCGCATCGAGGACTTATTCGGCGGGATTCCATCCGCGCCCCCGCCGCCGCGCCTGGCGCGCCCCGAACCCGAACCGGGCGGGGAAATCTGGCTGACGGTGGAAGGCCCCGGCGAAACAGTCTACCTGCAAGCCAGTTACCACGCCCCCGCCGCCTCGCACCCCGATTTTTACGCGCTGGCAGTCTTGGACAGCCTGCTGGCCGGCCCCAGCAGCCTGAATATGTTTGGGGGCGGCGGCATCTCCAACAAGACTTCGCGGCTGTACCGCGCCCTGGTCGATACCGAACTGGCCGTCAGCGTGCAGGGCGGTTCGGCGGCCACCATCGACCCCTTCCTGTACACCTTCACCCTGACCGCGCACCCCGAAAACCACATCGAGCAGGCCCTGGCCGCGCTGGACGACGAGATTGCCCGCATCCAGGACACGCCGCCCTCTGCCGAAGAAGTGGCCCGCGCCATCAAACAGGCGCGCGCCATGTTCGCCTACGGCGCGGAAAATATCACCAACCAGGCCTTCTGGCTCGGCTACGCCGAGATGTTCGACCACTACGAATGGTTCACTTCTTATTTGGAGAAACTGGCGCAGGTGACTCCCGCGGACGTGCAGCGCGCCGCCCAAACCTGGTTCCGCGCGAAGAACCGGGTGGTGGGAACCTACCTCCCTGTGAATGAGTTCAACGTTGAACGTTGAATGTTCTCCCCGATAAGGAAACCGTTATGCCCGCCCTTCAACCTTCCAACGTTCAACCTTCAACGCTTCCTGGGCCTGACGATATTTCGCGCGCGGCCCTGCCAAACGGCATCGTCGTCCTGTCGCGCTCGAATTTCAACAGCCCCTCGGCGGTGGTCAGCGGGTATCTCAATGCCGGCAGCATTTTCGACAGCGACGAAAAACTTGGTTTGTTGGATTTCGTCACCTCGGCCCTGATGCGCGGGACGGAGAATCGCACCTTCGAGGAGATGTACGACAGCCTGGAATCGGTCGGGGCGAGTTTGGGATTCTCTGCCGGGACGATTACGGTCGGTTTCAGCGGGCGCTGCCTGGTCGAAGATTTGCCCCTGCTCTTTGAGCTTTTATCCGAGGCCCTGCGCCGTCCGGCCTTCCCCAAAAAGGAACTGGAGAAACTGCGCGCCCAATTGCTGACCGGCCTGGCCATCCGCGCCCAGGACACCGCCGACCAGGCCTCGCTGGCCTTCTATGAGATGGTCTATGCCGGGCATCCCTACCGCCGACCGGATGACGGCTACCCGGAGACGGTGCGCGCCATCACCCGCCGCGACATTGTCGATTTCCACCGGAAGCACTTCGGGCCGCAGGGATTGACCCTCAGCGTGGTGGGCGCCGTCGAAACGGAGGCAGTGACCAGCCTGGTAGAGCAATTCCTGGGAAACTGGGAAAACCCCCGGCAGCCGGAACTGCCCACTTTGCCGGAACTCCGCCCCTTGACCTCCCTCCAAAGAAAACATATCTCCCTGGCGGGCAAGGCCCAGACCGACATCATCCTGGGCGCTGCCGGGCCAAGCCGCACTTCACCCGATTACCTGCCTGCCTCGCTAGGCAATTCGATTTTGGGCCAGTTTGGGATGATGGGGCGGATTGGGGAGGTGGTGCGCGAGCAGTCGGGGCTGGCGTATTACGCTTATTCCAGTTTGAGCGCGGGCTACGGGCCGGGAACCTGGGAGGTGAGCGCGGGGGTCAACCCGGCCAACGTCGAAAAAACGATTGACCTGGCGCGGGCCGAGTTGCGGCGTTTCGTGGAGGAAGGTGTTTCGGGCGAGGAACTGGCCGACAGTCAGGATAATTTCGTAGGGCGGCTGCCGCTCTCGCTCGAATCGAACGGCGGGATGGCTTCTGCCCTGCTCAACATCGAGCGTTACGGGCTGGGGCTGGAGTATTACCGCCGCTACGAGTCCCTGGTGCGCGCGGTGACGCCCGAACAGGTGACAGAGGCAGCCCGCAAATACCTGCACCCCGACCGGCTGGCGATTGCGAGCAGCGGGGGGTAGGGTTATTTTTCCGCCGCGCGCGCCCGCTCCAACACCTTTTGGGCATTTTTGAGCAGGGGCAGGTCAATCATTTTGCCGTCCAGTTCATACGCGCCCTGGCCCTGGCCCTGATGCGCCTCGAAGGTCTCGACCACGCGCCGGGCGTAGGCAACGGCTTCATCAGACGGGGTAAACGCGGCCTGGACCGGCTCAACCTGCGCCGGATGGATAACCTGCTTGCCCGAAAAGCCCAATTTCGCGCCAAATTCCGCCTCGGCGCGGACAACTTCAGGGTTGCGGAAGTCGATGGTGACAATGTCGATGGCCTGCAAATCGAAGGCGGCGCAGGCAGTGACGACCGCCAGCCGGGCATAGAGCAGTTCGGTGGCTTCGGGGGTGCGGGTTGCGCCCACGCTGGCGGCAAAATCCTCGCCGCCGAAGATGATGGCCTCGAGGCGCTTGTCGGCCCCGGCAATTTCTTTGAGATGGAGAATGCCCCTGGCGGTTTCGACTCCTGCCAGCAGGCGGATTCCGCCCAGCGGCAGGCCGTTCGCCAATTCATAGGATTCGACTTCCCCGCTGACCCACTGCACCTGTTCGGCGGTTTCGACCTTCGGGACGACGATGGTCTCGGGGCGGGCGGCCAATGCCGCAGCCAGGTCGTCCCGCTCGAAGCCGGAGCCAACGCCATTGATGCGGATGCAGCATTCCGCGCGGCCAAAATCCAGTTCTTTCACTGCCTGGGCGATGACGGCGCGCGCTTCGGCTTTGCGGCTGAGGGCGGTGCCGTCTTCCAAGTCCATGCAAATACAATCCACGCCAAGCGTGGCGGCTTTTTCGATTTTGCGCCGGTCGTTGCCGGGCATGTATAAAAGGGCGCGTCGAGAGTGCATAAGAGATTTTCGATTTCAGATTTTGGATTGAGGTCAGGAGGCGGGCTGCGGGCGTTTGAAGAAGAGGACGGTACGTTCGAATTCTATCACCACCGTGCCATCCGGTTTTTTGCCCCAGTGTTTGAGCCGGACGACGCCCACATCGGGCCTTGATTTGGACTCGCGCTTTTCGAGCACTTCGGTCTCGGCGTAAATCGTGTCGCCGTGAAAGGTCGGGTTGGGGCTGACGACTTTATCGTAGCCGACAGTGGCGAGAATCGTGCCTTCGGTCAGGTCGGGGACGCTCAGGCCGGTCACCAGGCCGAGGATGAAAATACCATTGACAATCCGCTGGCCGAACTGGGTTTTGGATGAAAAATCTTCGTTGCAGTGCAGCGGCTGGGTGTTCATGGTCAGCATCGAGAATAGTACATTATCCATTTCGGTCACGGTGCGGCCGTTGGCGTGCCTGATTTTCTGGCCGACTTCGAGGTCTTCGTGGAATTTTCCGGGCATGGGAACTCCTTTTCTATTCACTCATCTGCGCTAATTTATTCGCTTTCTTTGCGCGCTTTGTAATTTTGCGTGAAAATTTAGCTAACTTTTGTATTTTTTCTCGCGCAGAGCCGCAAAGACCGCCAGGTTTTTTGTTCTTTTTGCGCGCTTTGCAACTTTGCGTGAAAAGCTTTACTCCTTGCTTTCCATCTCGACCAACAGTTCATCTTTCTCGACCGTCTGGCTGGGTTGGACTTTGACCATTTTCACCACGCCATCGAACGGCGCGGCGACTTTGATTTCCATTTTCATGGCTTCGACCACAACCAGCGTCTGGCCTTTGGAAACGGTCTCCCCTTGCGTTACCTGCACGGCGCGGATTTGGCCCGGCATGGGGGCCGTCAGCGCGCCTGCCGCGTGCTGCGCGTGCCCGCCGCGTTTGGCCGGGCCGGTCGCTTGGGTCAACACGAAGGTCTGGCCGTTGATTGTCACCCAGCGCTTGGGGCCGTCGCTTGAAACATGAGCGGTGAAAACGGATGGGGAAGCGGAGTGGACAACGGATGAAGTGGAGAAGCGGAGCGGGGAAGCGGAGTGGACAGCGGACGAATCGGAGAAACGGAGGTCGAGCCAGCCCTCGCCAACCCGCAGGATTTCGACGGCGTAGGTTTGGCCGTCCAGCAGGATTTTTGCTGTTTTGCCGCTCTGCGCCAGGTCGAGGCGGTAGGTTTGGGAGTTGTGGTCGAGTTGGAGTTTCATGGCTAATTCCTGAACCCATTCCCGCTTTGCCACGGACTGAACGGGTCAGGCTCATATCGATTTTCGATTTTCGATTTCCGATTTTCGATTGCCGCATCGGCAAGGGCTGCGGCGAGCAGGGCTTCGAGGGGAATTTCCGCCGGTTTCCAGTCGAACTCCGTCTCCACCCAGCGGGTGTGGATTTTGCCTTCGGCAAAGGCCGGGTGGGCCAGGATGGCCTGTAAAAAGTCGAGGTTGCTGGTCACGCCGTGCAAAACGGTCTCTTTCAGCGCGGCGCGCATCCGCCGGATGGCGGCCTCGCGGCTCTCAGCATAGACAATGATTTTGGCGAGCAGCGGGTCATAGAAGCGGGTCACTTCCGAGCCGGTCACAATCCCGGAGTCCACGCGCGTGCCGGGGCCGCGCGGTTCGATAAAGCGCAAAATCCGGCCGGTGGAAGGCAAAAAGCCGCCCGCCGCGTCCTCGGCGTACAGGCGGCACTCGATGGCGTGTCCGCGCTGGGTCAGGTCGGCCTGCCCAAACGGGAACGGCTCGCCCGCCGCAATGCGAATCTGCCACTGCGCCAAATCCAGCCCGGTGACGGCCTCGGTCACGGGATGTTCCACTTGCAGGCGGGTGTTCATTTCAAGAAAGAAGAAAGAGGAAAGAGCAGGGTCGAAGATAAATTCGACCGTCCCGGCATTGAAATAGCCAACGGCGCGGGCGGCTGCCACCGCCGCCTCGCCCATCTGCTCGCGGATTTCGGGCGTCAGCAGCGGCGAGGGGCTTTCTTCGATGATTTTCTGGTGGCGGCGCTGCACGGAGCATTCGCGCTCGAACAAATGCACCAGGTTGCCGTGCTGGTCGCCAAAGACCTGGAATTCGATGTGATGGGCGTTTTCGATATATTTTTCGACGAGCAGCCGGTCGTCGCCAAAGGCATTTTGGGATTCGCGCCGGGCAGAGTCCAACGCTTCGGGCATTTCCCGCGCGGAACGGACGACCCGCATCCCTTTCCCGCCGCCCCCGGCAGCCGCCTTCACGAGAACAGGGTGCCCGATTCGCTCCGCCGCTTCGAGGAACTCGGCTTCACCCGACAAATCCTCCACCCCGGGAACGGTCGGCACGCCCGCCGCTTTCATCGTCCGTTTGGATTCGGCCTTATCGCCCATCGCCCGGATGGCGGCAGCGGGCGGGCCGATGAACGTTAATCCAGCGGCTTCCACCGCCTCAGCGAAGTTCGCGTTCTCGGACAGGAACCCGTAGCCAGGGTGGATGGCTTCCGCGCCGGTCGCTTTTGCAGCCTGGAGCACGTTCGGGATGTTCAAATACGATTCTCGCGGCGGGGAATCCCCAATGTCCAGCGCCTGGTCAGCAAAACGGACATGCGGCGCGTCATTATCCGCGGTTGAGTAAACTGCAACCGTTCCAATGCCCAGTTCGCGGCAAGCGCGCATTATCCGAATTGCGATTTCGCCCCGGTTGGCGACGAGAATTTTATTGAACATTACAACTCCAACCCCAGCAAAGGAATCTCCATTTCCTGCGGGGTCAGGCCGCCGTGGTGGCCGTAATACTTCTGGCTGAATTTATCTTTTTCGTACCACCAGACGGATTCGTGGCGGTACGCCAAAATCACAAGATTCCCGACCCGGGCGCGGAAAGCGTCTGAAATTTCAGGCCCAAAGTAACCGGCGGCGATTAAATCTTCGGTCTTGACCACATCCGCTTTGCCTGCCAGCCCCCTGGCGAGCAAATCCTGGCTTTCGTCGAGCAGTTCCTCCCGAACATACAGGAACATGTCGCGGCACGAGCCGCCGGGAACGAGGTACTCGCCCTTGCGGTTCGTTTTCAGGAATTGGCCGATTTGTGGGAAGGCGCGGTTCAGGTAAACGGTGGTCGCCGGGTCAATTTCAGATTGGCCGTGGTCGGCGGTCAGCAGGAGCAGGCTGCGGCCTTTGGCAAGCGGCGCGGAGAAGAAATAGCGTTCCAGGGCGTACAGGAACAGGTCGATTTCGGCTTCCACCTGACGCGAGGCCGGGCCGTAGTCGTGGCTGACCGAGTCGATTTTATCGTAGTAGAAAAAGTAGTAGTTCCTGCCGCGCGCTTCGTGGAGCGACAGCGAAAGGTTGACCAACATCTCCGCCGGGGATTTGAAGCCGCGCGCGTTTGCCCCGTCGAAGACGATGTTCGAGTAGGTGGAGGGGGTATATTCGCGGTGCTGGAAGATGCTCGCATTGACGCCCTGCGCCTTGAGTTTTTGGTACAGCGTGCCGGTTGGGTAGAGGTTTTTGGGGTCGATGCCGGTCGCTTTGAGTTGGTCGCGTTCGGCCGCGCCGGAAAACGAGAACAGGAGCGGCACAATCATCGCGTCGAGTTGCGGCTCGTAGTAATTCCACTCGAAAATGCCGCTCTGTCCCACGCATTGACCCGTGTGAATGCAGGTGACATGCCCGGATGTTGTCGAGGGGAATTGGGATGTCCATTTGGCGGCCAGCCCATGCCGGGTAAAGCGGTCGAGGGCCGGGTGTTCGGCGAATTTCTCGAAATGCCGCCAGCCAAAGCCGTCGATGAAGCCCAGGATGATGTTATCGTACTCAGCCTGGAACGGTTCGAGGGGGCACTGTCCATTGAACAGGCCGGTGATGATTGCGGGCAAAGCAGCGAACCCGCCGGGGCCGTAAGTCGGCTGGATAAAATCGGGGTTCATGTGGGAATTATATCTCGACTTTTGCAGCACCTTGCACCTTGACAACGGAATAGCCAAAAAGCAGCGCACATTGGGGTCAAAATTCTTCTCAAGGCGCAAAAGTCAAGTCTTAAAAGCATGTTATTCGGTAGTGCGTTTTTAGTTTTGGCAACCCCTCGTGGTAAAGGGTCTTTTGACACCGCGCCGAAACGTGACTTTGTCAAAAATACAAAAACCCTCCAGTTGGAGGGTTTTTGATTCGAGAGATTCGTACCGTTCGATGCTGAATTAATGCGCCAGCAGGCCGACCATCTCGTAGTATTCCATGTTCACTTCGCGCTTCCCGGCGATGACTTCTTCGAGCGGGATGTAGTCGATGCCGCGCCCTTGCAGGCCGGTCATCACCCCGCTCATGCCCGCCATCAGGGCTTCCACGGCTTTGACGCCCATCCGAGAGGCCAGCAGGCGGTCGTAGGCAGTCGGTGAGCCGCCGCGCTGGATGTGTCCCAGGATGGTGACGCGCGTCTGGAAACCGACATCCATATCTTCGAGGGCTTTTGCCAGTTCCTCGGTCTTATGCCCGGAGCCTTCGGCGTTGATGATGAAAGCGTGGGTCTTGCCGCGCAGGTAGGCGCTCTCGACTGCTTTGGCGATTTCTTCGAGCGTGACCGTCCGTTCGGGAATCAGGACAATCTCCGCCCCGCTGACGATGCCGGCCATGACGGCCAGGTAGCCGGAACTGCGGCCCATCGTCTCGACCAGGAAGACGCGCCCGTGCGAGGAGGCTGTGTCGCGCAGTTTATCGACCGCGTCCATGATGGTGTTCATGGCGGTATCGACCCCAATCGACATGTTGGTGCCCCAGATGTCGTTGTCGATGCTGCCCGGCACGCCGACGACTTTGACGCCCTGCCGGTGCAGGGCCAGCGCCCCGGTCAGCGAACCATCCCCGCCGATGACCACCAGCCCGTCCATGCCGGTTTCGTTCATTCGGCGGATGGCTTCGCGCTGCCCGCGTGGTTCGCGGAAGGCTAGCGAGCGCCGGGTTTGCAGGATGGTTCCGCCCCGCAGCAGGGTGCCGCCCACGTCGCGCGGGCCCAATTCCCGGAATTCGCCGTTCATCAGACCCTCGTAACCGTTGTTGATGCCAATCACCCGCGCGCCGTGCGCAATCCCGGCGCGCACCACCGCGCGGATGCAGGGATTCATCCCAGGGGAGTCCCCGCCTGAGGTGAGGACTCCGAATTTCATTTGTTTCTTGTCTAATGACATACAACTAGTACCTTAACTTTCTGAAGATGTAGGGTAATACTGCTTGAAAACCTGCCGTGCGTCATTGGTAGTGAACTTCCAGCATATTTGGGCTTTGCGAGTATGACGAGCATGTTCCCAGACAGCAATCTGAAAACGGAGCATCCAGATATCTGCGATTCGCCGGGAAAGGCATTGCTCGGACAGAATACTCATGTAGGACTTTGGCCCTTTCTGAAAAAGGCCAGGGCTGCAAAAGCAACATGTGGCAAGGTATGAGTCTCGAAACTACAACCAAACACAGGAAAACTTTTGCCAACCCCATCTGCTGAAATTATATCGGTATTATCGGTTTTTGCCGCAGCCTTTACGGTGGCTATTTTTGCAAAATCTCTCACCCTGCGGTATGGCTCGATTATGGCTCCTGGCAGGCGCGCGCTTACCGCTGCGCGAAAGCCTGCGAATGGTGATACACAATACCAAAATCAAGGCCTGCTGCGCGAGGCGATGGATGACCTGTTGGTGAAGTATGGGGTGGATGAAATCGAATGCTGGGCGTAGTTGCGCCGCAAACATGGTTGCCGGGGAATTTCTCCCGGCTTTTTTGTTTATCGGACAAAAGCGCGTGTTATACTCGACAAACACAAGAAACTTCTAAAATCCGGCGGGGTTATATTTTCAAACCGCCGGTAGGATTGTCGAATTGGCGGAAACCATGCAAGACGACGAAATTCTGGCGCTGGCGTCCCGGGGAGACCGGGATGCGTTCGGGATGTTGTACGAGCGCTATGTGGACCGTATTTTCAACTACGTCTACTATCGCACGGGTAATACCAGCGATGCCGAAGACCTGACAGCGCGCGTCTTCCAGCGGGCTATGAACCACATCGTCAACTACACCGACCGCGGCGTACCGTTTTCGGCCTGGTTGTATCGCATCGCGCACAACCTGGTGGCAAACTGGCACCGCGACCGCAGCCGCAGGCAGGAAATCCCGCTTTCGGATGCGCCGCTGGTGGCGAAGGGCGAACACCCGGAACACAACCTGGTCCACACCGAACAGCAGGAAGCCCTGCTCCGGCTGATTCGCTCCCTGCCGGCAGATCGCCAAACGCTCTTGATTTTGAAGTTCGTCGAACACCTTTCCAACGCCGAAATCGGCCAAATCATGGGACGCAGCGAAGGCGCGGTCAAGAGTTTGTATCACCGCACCCTGCTCTCGATGCGTGACCAGATTGGCAGTGTAGAGGAATACAGCGACTAATTTCTGGAAACTGTATTTAGTGGTTCTGAACTTTACCCCAGGAGGTTCCGATGTTACGAATTGTTACCGACGGTGCTGCCGACATGCCCCGCGCCTGGCAGGAGGAGTACGACATTCAGGTTGTGCCGGTCAATATTCACTTTGGAGATCAAACCTTCCTCTCAGATATCGACCTGGACCGAGAAGGGTTTTATCGGCTGGTTGATGAGAGCAAGAAAATTCCCAAGACTTCCCAGCCATCGCCGCACCAGTTTACGGAAGCCTATAAAAAACTGGCCGCAATCGGTGACACCATCCTGTCGATTCATGTGACCAGCAAACTCTCTGGCACGTATGCCTCGGCAGTGGCGGCGGGCAAGGAACTGATCGGGAAGTACCACATCATCCCCTTCGATTCGATGACCGGTTCCGCCGGAATTGGTATCCTGTGCCGCGAAGCGCGCATCCTGGAACGGGCCGGAAAAAGCGTCGACGAGATTGTCAAACACCTCGAGGCTTTGCGCAGCCGCTGCGGGGTCATCCTGGCCCTGGATACGCTCGAATATGCGCGCATGAGTGGTCGGGTGGGGACGCTCCAGGCGGCGCTGGCTTCGGTCTTGAACGTCAAACCGATTGCGGTGCTGAAAGACGGCGTCTTGAACATGGCCGAGAAGGTGCGCACCCGCAAAGCCTCGCTCGACCGGATTCTGGAGATGGTCAGGGAACATGTCGGCGAGCGTGAAGTGATGATGTCGATTGTCCACGCCCGCGACCCGCAGGCCGGGACAGACCTGATGGAGAGCGCCCGTAAACTATTCAAAACCCGCGACCTGTTCCTGACCGATCTGTCGATTTCCGTCGCCGCCAACCTGGGGCCTGGCGCGGTTGGCATCGTCTTCTTCCCCGTGGAGTGAATCTATGATGGCAATGCAACGCGCAGCGGATTCTTTCGGCTCAATGGAGGCGCAATTGCAGGACCTGTTGCGCCCCATCCAACCGTCGCAAAAATTTGTCCAGACCATCCGGCAGCGCATCCGCTTTTCACCGCGCGCCAGCCTGGCAGAGAAATCCCCTAAAGCGCGGCGATTTCTGATGATTTTGGGCGGCGTGCTTTCGGCCAGTTTGCTGTTGATTACCGCGGTGCGGGCAATTTTCTACCTCCTGAACCGCTCGCGGGCCTGAAATTTCCCCCGTCGAATCATTTTCGCCTCTCGAATCGTTTGTGCCGAAGTTCAACTTCGGCACAAACGATTGATTCAGGCTTTTTTGTCGACCCGGTGACCCATCAGCCAATCCTGCACATCGAGCGGCTTGTCGCCGGGTTTAGCGCGGGTGTACGTGCCATCGGGCCTCATCAGGCGCGCCCGTAAGGTATCTCTGAGATACACATCCAACACCTGCTTTTTCAAGTAATGGACATGGGCCGGTTTTTCGAGCGGGAAGACGACCTCCACGCGATGGTCGAGGTTGCGCGGCATGGCATCTGCGCTGCCCAGGTAAATTTCCTCATTCCCGCCGTTATGGAAATAATAAATGCGGCTGTGTTCCAGGTAACGTCCCACAATGCTGATGACACGAATGGTTTCGCTCACGCCTTTGATTCCAGGCCGCAAGCAGCATATCCCGCGCACCAGTAAATCAATTTGCACGCCGCTTTGCGATGCCTCATACAGTAATTGAATGATGGGCTGGTCAACGACCGCGTTGGCTTTGAATACCAGATGTGCCTTTTTTCCAGCCCGGGCGTGACCGATTTCCCGCGCAATCAGGGTTTCGAGCCTTTGGCGCAGGTTGACGGGGGCAACCAACAGTTTTTTATAGTCTTGCTTGGTGGAATAACCGGTCAGGTAGTTGAACAGGTCGGTTGCGTCGGCACCCATGTCTTCATCGCAGGTAAGCAGGCCCAGGTCTTCGTACATCCGCGCGGAGGATGGGTTGTAGTTTCCCGTCGCCAGATGCAGGTAGCGGCGGATGCCCTCCCCTTCCCGGCGAATCACCATGGCAATTTTGCTGTGCGTTTTCAGCCCAACCAGCCCGTAGACGACATGCACCCCCACCTGTTCCAGCCGTCTGGCCCAACCGATATTGCTCTCCTCGTCGAAGCGCGCTTTCAACTCTACCAGCACCGCCACCTGTTTGCCACGCTCCGATGCTTCGAGCAGGGCCTCCACCACCGGGGAATTCGGCCCCACCCGGTAGAGGGTCTGTTTAATGGCAAGCACCTGTGGGTCGCGTGCGGCAGCGTTCAGGAAATCGACCACCGGCGTAAACGAGTCGTAGGGGTGATGGAGCAGCAGGTTTTCCTGCCGGATGGCATCGAAAACGTCTGACGGGGAAGTTACCTGTCGAAACGCAGGCAGCACAAACGGCTTATACACTGGATATTTCAGGTCGTGCAACTCGACGCTGTTATAGACCTGCCACAGGCTGACCAATCCCAAGGGATTGCTCTGTACATAAATATCGGTCGGACGCACTTCCAGGTTCTCGACCAGCAAAGCGCGGATGGTTTCGGGCATGGTTTCATAGATGGAGACCTGCACCACCGAACCAAATTTGCGCCGCCGGATGCTGGCCTGCATGGTCTCCAACAGGTCGTCGGCTTCGAGTTCCTGGATTTCGACATCGGCGTCGCGGAGGATGCGGAAGGGATGGGCAGCCACCACCTCCATGCCGGGGAACAGCATTCCCAGGCTGGCGGCTATCACCTGCTCCAGCCAGACGAAGTAGTGCTGGCGCGCTATCGTGCCATCCCGCCGCTCGCCGCCGGAGGAACGTTTGACCGGAACCAGGCGCTGCAGGGTATCCGGCACTTTCAGGCGGGCAAATTTCTCGTTTCCTTTCGGGTCGCGGATGACTATCGCCAGGTTGAGGCTCAGGTTGGAGATATGCGGGAAGGGATGCCCAGGGTCGAGCGCGAGCGGGGTCAGCACCGGGAAAGCCACCTCGCGGAAGTAGGCGTCGGCCCGCTCCTTTTGGGCGGCGTTCAATTTTGCATAGTCCAGGATGTGAATGCCGGTTTTCTCCAGTTTGGGGAGCAGTTTCCTGCTCCAGCACTGATGCGCTTCGTTATACAGGTCGGTCGAAACTTTGCGAATGGCGGCCAGCACATCGCGCGGCGCGCGGCCATCGATGGAGATATCGGGGATGTGCGCTTCGACCTGCCGGCGGATGCCCGAGACCCGTACCATGAAAAATTCATCCATGTTCGAACCAAAGATAGCCAGGAATTTCACCTGCTCGAGCAGGGGGTTGGTTTCGTCCTGGGCTTCTTCCAGTACGCGGCGCTGGAATTCGAGCATGCCCAATTCACGATTGATGTAAAGCTTGGGGTCGGAAAGGGTCAGGGTGGGGTCGTTCGGGGGGAGCGCCATAGTTTTCTACCGGTGAAATATATTTCCCCAATCTTATCATCAATCCGGGATGATTGCCGCAGCCTCGCCTTCCGCTTTCCAGGGGAAGGGCTGGTCAGGGCCGGCGCGCCAGAAGGTTTCCACCTCGCCTTTATCTTCGATGTAGACAGTGATTAATTCGGCGTGACGCTGCTCATAATAACGGCGGACCGTTTCCGGGGCGTCTGTCTCGGCCAGGTCATCCAGCGTAAAGAGGAAAACCTCGGCGTCCTGAATCTCGCCCATCGCAGTCTGGTAATTGTGCATCCGCTTGAAGTGAGTTTGCGGAAAACCCGGCAAGAGCGGGTGGACGATTTCGACCATGTATCGAAAGCGTTTGAAGGCGATGCGCGTGCGATGAATGGTGGCGGGCTGGGCCGGATTGATCCAGCCGTAGCGCTGGAGGACCGTTCCGTACGCTTCATCGACTGCCTGGAGAACCAGTCCGTCGAACTCCGGGCTGGAATTTGATTTCGAAATATCGGCGCGCGCTTTCTCCAGCCGCCGGGCGACGCCGGATGGTTTCAGGTCTTCCACAATCTCTTCGGCCTCGCGCAGCAGGCGGCGCTCACGCTTTTGCAGGATTTGCTGGAGGGGTTTCAGTTCGGGCAGGGCCTCGATGGTCTCGGAGATTTCGGCCAGCATGACCTGGGTATCGCGCAGGGCGTCGAACTCGTCCAACTGCCCCTTGAGCGCCTTGCGGATTTTTTGCAAACGCGGATGTGGCGAGACGGCCCGCATCAGGTCGACCAGCGCCAACAGGCGGCGCGCGGCCACGCGCAGGTCGTGGACGGCCTCCTCGGAAAATTCGCGGCGGCAGGTTTTTATCTGTTCGCGGTACTTCTCCCAACGGGTATCGATTGCTTCGAGAAGCAAAGTATTCGCATCCATACGCACATCCTTTTATTAGTTTACATGAAATCAGTCCCAAAATAAATACACTGCCAGCCATTGTAGATTAACGCATAAAAGTTAACGCCCGCTTACAGGGGCGTTAACTTTGTGTAAAATGCGGCGCAATAATTCGGATAAATAGCCTATCGACTGGCATACATCACATACACTCGTCAGTAAAACAAACACACGCCGCGCAGGCTATCCGTGTTGACTGCGCGCCAGGCTCATCTGTTTCAACTCTTCCTGCTTTTCTTTTGGCAATGTACCTGGCCGCCCCCTGCGCGGCAAATTATCCATCACTTCGTCTTCTTCAAACGCTTGATTTAATTTTTCATGGTTCTTTCGCTATCATCGCAATTCTCGGCCACCGCATCGTTTGCTGTTCCTGTGTAATAGGCCGCCAATGCTTTTGCTCGCAGCCCGTCATGCGCAAATCGACCAACTTATTGTAACTATCATTACATTCGTTATATGACGTATCGACGTTTGACACAACGCATTGGCAGTAGAATTTCTCCATTCACAAGGAGAAAAAAATGAATCCACTACTGCTCGCGTTATTCACCGCCATGGCCTGGGGGATTGGCGGCTATTTCGAGAAGAAGGGCCTGCACCTGGGCGGACTCTCGCCGCAGGTTGGCATCACCATTCGCACGGCGGTGGCGCTGGTCATCCTGGGCGTTGCCAGTTTTCCGCAGTGGAAGACCATCCCGCAGGCCGGGCCGAAGGCTTTGACAATGATGGTATTGGGCGGCGGGGTGGTGGCCGGGGCAGTTGGAATGCTGTGTTTTTACGCCGCCATCAAAGGCGCGCCGCTTAATCGCGTCATGCCAATCGCCTTTACTTCGCCCTTGTTCGGCGCGCTAATGGGCATCCTGCTGGGCGGCGAACCGCTGACCTGGAAAATCGTCCTCGGCACGCTGCTGACCATCGGCGGGATTGTGGTACTGACAACGTAGCGCGGAATTGATTCCGCAACCCGCCGGAACCGAAAGCAGAATAAACTTCCCCCGGGCAGTCAATGTCCCGATGAGCCTGGCAGCGGTTCAGCGGGGCGGTTTCTTCCTGTTGAACCACATCCATGCCAGGGCGTTTTCGCCCTTGATGAACTGGAAATATATCCACGTCAACAGGTGCAGCACAATCAAAACGAACAGCCCCGTCGAAAGCGCGCCATGCACTGCCCGCAGGGAGAAAGCGTAAAAATCATCGGGCAGCCTGATGCCGGAACCGGTCAATACCCCCGCCTGGAGCGTGAGACCGATGCCGGTCAGCGACATCAGGAAGGTGAACAGGTACAGAAGAACCTGCACCGGCCCGGCCATCGTTACAATGAGCGGCTTGGGCTTCGAAAGTGGATTCCTGACCCTGCGCAGCGGCTTGAGCGTGACTCGCCGCACAACGAAGCGGATGAACGTCACGAGCAGGATTCCCGTTCCAAGCGCGATATGAACGCCAAGCGGAATGATTTTCTCCTTCGTATTGGGCTGCTCGGCCAGCGCAAAGATGCCCAGCAGGAACGTGGCAAAAATCAACAGGGCAGAGACCCAATGCAGGATAACAAGCAGGGGGTGATAGCGGCTCATGAAAGGGGCTTTTTGGCGGCAATGCCCACCTTGCGCGGATAAGCGGGCGGGGTGGCAGCAGGTTTATCGACGATGACAAGGCAGCGTTCTTCGGCCACGCCCGGCAGTTCAACCGGGATGAGCTGGCGCAGGCAGCCGCCAAGCAACTTAAAGGCATGTTCGGCGGCCTGCGCTTCCGCCGGGCCGCTTTCGCCCTTCTGCGCCAACA
>DAOUAZ010000169.1:0-14561 GCA_034432975.1 Anaerolineales bacterium
CGCCCCACCCGCCAGCGGGTATACTTGCCGACATGGACACCCTGACCGGCTCGGTCGAGCGCATCACCTTCTACAACCCCGAAAACGGCTACACCGTCCTGCGGCTGCGACCGGAAGTCTCGCGCGGCAAACGCCTGCCCGGCCTGGGTCACGACGGCCTGGTGACGGTTATCGGCGGCCTGCCCGAACTCCAGCCCGGCGAACACCTGCGCCTTTCGGGCGAGTGGAACACCCATCCGAAACACGGCAGCCAGTTCAAGGCCGAGGTCTGCGAACAGGCCCTGCCCGCCACCCAGGCCGGGATGGAGAACTACCTCGGCTCCGGCCTCATCAAAGGCATCGGCCCTAAAATGGCCGGGCGCATCGTGGCCCAATTCGGGGAAGCGACCTTCTATGTCATCGAAAACAACCCGGGCCGCCTGCTCGAAGTCCCCGGCATCGGCCTCGACCGCAGCCAAAAAATTACCCGCGCCTGGCAGGAACAGAAACAGGTCAAAGAAATCATGCTTTTCCTGCACAGTCACGGCGTCAGCACCAACCTGGCCGTCAAAATCTACAAAGCGTATGGTGATTCGGCTCTTGAAATCGTTCAAAACAACCCCTACCAACTGGAACGCGACATTTACGGCATCGGCTTCAAAACCGCCGACCGCATCGCCCAGGCGCTCGGCCTGCCGCCCGAACATCCCGCCCGCATCGAGGCCGGGATTGTCTTCGCGCTGAACGAACTCATCGACGATGGCAACGTTTACGCCCCGCGCGAACTGCTCAGCGCCCGGGCGGTCGAACTGCTCGGCGTAGCGGCGGATTTGATTCCAGCCGCGCTGGAACGTTTGGTGACGGAGGAGCGGATTCGGCCCGATGTGATTCCCTTCGACCGGACTCCGGGGCTATCGGCCTCGCCGTCTGTCTCCGAACCCCGGGCCGGGTACGGCGCCCCGGTCATCTACCTTACCCCGCTCTACTTTGGGGAAAAGGGCGTGGCCGAACGCCTGAAGGCCCTCAGCGCTGCCCCGGTTGCTCCCGTGCAGTCGGCGTTCTCCGACCCGCATCTCTCGCCCGAACAACAGGCCGCCGTTCAGAAGGCGCTGCACAGCCCGGTCAGCGTGCTGACCGGCGGCCCCGGCACCGGCAAGACGACCTGTCTCAAAGCGTTGATTTCTGCCCTCGAATCACAGGGGAAAACCTGCGCCCTGGCCTCGCCCACCGGCAGGGCCGCCAAACGCCTTTCCGAAGCGACCGGGCGTCCGGCCAGCACCATCCACCGCCTGCTCGAACCCAATCCCACGCTGGGATTCAAGCGCAACGAGCAAAATCCGCTCGAAGTCGATTTCCTGGTGGTCGATGAAGCCTCCATGCTCGACCTGCTCCTGACCAACCACCTGCTCAAGGCCCTGCGCCCTGGTACGCAACTGCTCTTCGTTGGCGATACCGACCAACTCCCCTCGGTCGGCGCAGGCGATGTGCTGCGCGACCTGATGGAGAGCGGCCGCGTCCCCGTTACCCGCCTGACGACCATCTTTCGCCAGGCCGCCGATTCGCAGATTATCACCAACGCGCACCTCATCAACCAGGGCAAAATGCCGGTCATTGCCAAAGACAGCCGCGACTTCTTCCTGTTCCCCGCCGAGGAGGCCGTCGCCGCTGCCGATTGGGTGGTGGAGGTGGTCGCCGAGCGCATCCCGCGCAAATTTGGGCTGGATGCGCTGCGCGACATCCAGGTCTTATCCCCGCTTTATCGCGGCCCGGCGGGAGTCACGGTCCTGAACCAACGCCTGCAAGACCGGCTGAATCCCGCCTCGGCGACGAAGGTCGAGCGCCGGTTGCTCGGCGTAACCTTCCGGGCCGGCGACAAAGTCATGCAGACCCGGAACAACTATGATAAGGATGTTTTTAACGGGGATATTGGTTTCCTGCGCGCCATCGACCTGGTCGAGCAGGTCATCCAGGTTGATTTCGACCCCGACAATACCGGGGCCGGCGGGCGGCTGGTGACGTATGACTGGAACGAAGCCGATGAGTTGACCCTGGCTTATGCCATCTCGGTGCACAAGGCGCAGGGTTCCGAGTTCCCGGCGGTGGTGCTGCCCATCGTGACCGGGCATTACCTGATGCTGCAACGTAACCTGCTCTATACCGCCGTC
This sequence comes from Anaerolineales bacterium, assembly GCA_034432975.1. Lineage (GTDB taxonomy): Bacteria > Chloroflexota > Anaerolineae > Anaerolineales > Villigracilaceae > UBA5195. The sequence goes on from DAOUAZ010000169.1 coordinate 2,145, forward strand.
ACCCGCGCCCGCAGCCTGTGCGTGCTGGCGGGCAGCCGCAAGGCCATCAGCATGGCGGTGCGCAATAACAAGGTTGCCGAACGGTTTACGGCGTTGGAGTGGAGGCTGGGAAACGCCCTATGAACAGGACGCTGTAGAGTGTGACGAGCGCCGCCAGCAGGCCGAAGAAACGTATCAGGCTGATGACATTCCGGCGCGCGGGACGGTCTCGCAGGAAAAAGTACAGGAATGACGGAAAAGACTTCATCCCATTTTGAAATGCGATTGGGAATAAGGAACTCCCTGCTCTTTTCGCAGGGAGTTCCTTCTCGCAGGCTTATTCGTCGCTGGTCTTCAGGTCCAGTTCCATCAGCACGTTCAAGCCAATCGCCACGCCCTGCATGACAAGGAACAGGGCAATGCCGGTAAACAAGGGCGTGCTCAGGTTGGTCACCAGGAACGACAGGGCGCCTGGCTCTTTGAAAAGTTCGCTAAGCGCCATGCCTTGCTGACCAATCATGGTGTTGACGTTGAGATATTGGGCAACGACATCACCAATGAAGGCGACCAGCACCACCCACGACAGGATGCTCGTCAGGCTGGCAACCAGGCTGAGGGCTTTCGGGTTATACAACGCGGGGCCTTTTTCTGCGACTTCTTCGGCTTCGACGGCGGGACTTACGGATTCACTTTCCATTGATAACTCCTTTGGTTTATTGTTAACGCGATTGATGTGGCTCATCCGCGCTCTTTCTGATGATAGTTGATGATGCTCTCCACAATCCGCCCGGCGGCCTGGCCGTCCCCGTAGGGGTTGGCCGCGCGCGCCATTTTGGCGTGTTCGGATGGGTTGTCGAGCAAATTCCTGGCTTCCTGAAGGATGATTTCGGTCTCCGTGCCGACCAGTTTGACCGTCCCGGCGGCGATTCCTTCCGGGCGTTCGGTGGCGGCGCGCAGCACCAGCACCGGCACGCCGAAACCGGGCGCTTCTTCTTGTATCCCGCCTGAGTCGGTGAGAACGAGGGCCGCGCGTTTCATCAAGTGTACCATAGGCAGGTAATCCAGTGGGGGCAGAAGGGTGATGTTCGGGATGCCGGACAGGCGCGGGTACACGGTCTCTTGCACGTTGGGGTTGAGATGCACGGGGTAGATGATGTGGATGTCGCTGGAGTAGGATTCAGCCAGGGATTTCAACGCCGCGCAAATAGTTTCGAGCGGTTCCCCAAAATTTTCCCGGCGGTGGGCTGTCACCAATAGTAAGCGGCGGTTTCCCAACGTTTGCATGAGCGTCTCGACTTCGGCGGGGGCCGGTTTTTCGGCCACCTGGCGCAGGGCGTCGATGACCGGGTTGCCGGTGACGATGATTCGCTCGGCGGGGACATTCTCCTTCAGTAAATTCTGTTTCGACCACTCGGTCGGCGCGAAGTGCAAATCGGCGGCGACCCCGGCCACCCTGCGGTTGATTTCTTCGGGGAAGGGCTGGAATTTGTCGCCGGTGCGCAGCCCGGCCTCGACATGCCCAAATTTGACGCGGTGGTAATAGGCCAGCAGGGCGGTCGCCATAACGGTGGTCGTGTCGCCCTGCGAGAGAATCCAGTCGGGTTTGACCTGTTGGATGACCGGGTCGAGGCGCGTAAAAATCGCGGCGGTGATTTCGGCCAGCGATTGGTTCGGCTTCATCAAATCCAGGTCGATGTCGGGGAGGATGTCGAACAGGTTCAGCACCTGGTCGAGCATTTCGCGGTGCTGGGCGGTGACGCAGACGATGGATTCGATGCCTTTGGTGTAGCGCAATCGCTGTACCACCGGGGCCATTTTGACGGCCTCGGGGCGCGTTCCAATGACGGAGAGAACGCGGATGGGTGGGGTCATACAAATTTCAACCGAACCGCCGCAACTGCCACCATGCGGAACAAGAGCAGCCCATGCCGCCAGCGGTCGATGTTGGTGTCGCCGTAAGTGCGTTCCTGGTAGCGGATGGGCAGGTCGATGATTTTCAGGTTTTGTTTGGCCGCGCCAAAAATCAGGTCGTAATCGCCAAACGGGTCGAATTCGCCGAAGTAGGCGCGGTTGGCGGCAATGCGCTCGTAAGCGCGCTTGTACAGCACCTTCGTGCCGCACAGCGTATCCTTAATCGACTGCCCCAACAGCCACGAAAAAGCCAGGCTGAAAAATTTGTTGCCCAGCAGGTTCAGGAAGCGCATGGCCTGCTCCTGCATCGGGTAGACCAGCCGCACGCCGTTGATGAACTCGCCCTTGCCCGAAACCAGCGCCTCGTAAAAACGCGGCAGCTCCTCCGGGCGCACGGTCAGGTCGGCGTCCAGAATCATCAGCACCTCGCCGGAGGCCTGCTCGAAGCCCAGCCGCACCGCGTCGGCTTTGCCCTTGCCGGTCTGTTTGAACAACTTCGCGTCCCATTCGGGGTGCGCGGCAATCGCCCGTTCGATGGCAGCGTAGGTATCGTCCCTGGAATGCCCTTCCACGAAAATCAATTCGGTGTGATTGCCCATTTTGGGGATTCTCTGGAAGGCGGATTCGATGTTCCCCGACTCATTGCGGGCCGGGATGATGACGCTGACTGTGGGCCGCGCCCCCGTTTCGGCAGGCGTTAACCTGGCGACATGGATGTTCGTCCACGCGAAGGGGCCGAACGGCCAGACCTTGACCAGCACCTTATTGAACAGGTCCCGTACCAGTGGCATCGGCAGCGGAAGCAGGATTTCGCGCAGGCGGTGAATCACCTCGAACCCGGCCAGGCGCAGCAGGTTTTCGGTATCTTCGGGGGTCAGCCAGTTCTGTGGCAGCAGGCGGGTTGCCAGCCCCAACTGTCCGGCCAGCGACAGGATGGGCTGGTGCAGGCGGCTGTAGGTGTTGAGGATGACGCGCGTATCAGGGCGGCAGAGCGGACGAATCCCCTCCAGGATGGCCTGCACATCGTAGGCGTCGTTGACCAGGTCGGAGAGGAGGATGACATCGAAGGTCTCGTCCAGGCTGAGGGCGTGAGCATCCGCTTCGATGAAAGTCAACCCCGGATGGCGTTGGCGGGCGGCCTTGAGCATTTCCGCTGAAAAATCGACGCCCACGCCGCGGGCGGGGGCAACGGCTGCCAGCAGGCCGCCGCGCCCGCAGCCGAGTTCCAGTACGGATAATCCCGGCGAGACGAGGTGGCGGTAGATTTCCTGCAGGCGGCGGTGATATTCGCGGCTGAAAACGGTTGTCGAGCCAGGTCGAGACAAGGTTTCAGCCGGGCGGGCGCGGGCGATTTCGTCCCAGTGAGAAATGCGTTTTTGCGTATAGTCGCTATAAGTTAAGGGCATTTTTCTTTCTCGATAAAAAGAGTAAAACAATGGCAGAAAGTACCGTGATAAGCGCGAATCCCAGGTTGAGCCAGAAGCCCCGGTCGATGCCGAGGTAGTCGCTGGCAAAACCGACCAGCCAGGGGCCGAGCATCCCCCCCAGCCCGGCGAAGGTAAACAGCAGGCCGAGGATGGTGTTGGTGTTTTCGGTCAGCCCGTCGCTTGCGGCGGCGGTGATGGTCGGGAAGACGATGGATAGGAAAAAGCCGGTGGCAGTCAGCGCGAAGGCCGGGCCGGAGAGTCCGAGCGCGATACAGGCGCTGGCGGCCAGCATGGCAAGCAGGATGGATTTGAGATAACCGAGCCGCTCGATGACGAAACTGCCCACGAAGCGGCCTACCATCATCAGCCCGAAATAGAGCGAGAGCGCCCCGGTGCTGGCTTCCACGCTCTGGCCGCGAATCTTTTGCAGGTACTCCACCAGCCATGAGGCGATGCCGATTTCGGCGGCGACGTAGGCCACGATGGCAACGTAGAGCCAGACCATGCGCGCGGTGAAGGCCGTCCGCCCGATGTGGGCAAAGTCAATTTTATCGCTGATGCTGGATTTGATGGCCGGGTAGCGGTTGGCTGCCACATAAACCAGCAGGATGCCAATTAGCAGGAAATCCCAGCGGTAGACCACGCGCCAGGATGTCCCGGCAGCCAGCAGCAGCCCGGCGAAAAAGGGCGCGGCCATCGAACCCATGCCGTGCATGACCGACATCAGGCTGAGATAGCGGCCTTTATCGTTGGGGTGCAACTCGACGATGATGGCGTTGCAGCCCAGTTCGAGCGCGCCCAGGCCGTAGCCCAGCACGAACATCGACAGGCCGAGCAGCAGGGGCGTTGAAAAACTGGTAAAGCCGCTCACGCCGAGCGCCAGGCTGACCCCGGCAATCAGCAGCACGGTTTTCTTGCCGAGCGCGTCGGCCACCAGGCCGGTCGTCAGGGTGGCGGCCATGAATCCGATGTACAGGCCGAGCAGGATGGAGCCGCCGACGGTGTAGTCGATTTTCAGGTCTTGGAGCAGGGCGGGGAGCACCCCGCCTTTCAGGTTATCGGAAAAGCCGAATACGAAAAAGGCGAAAAAGGCGGCGGCGGTCCACAGCCAGAGGGATGATGTTTTCATTTTGTGTTCTGGTTATCCAGATATCCAGTTGTTCGGTTAACCAGTGATCCAGTTTTCCGGTGTCCAGCGAACTGGATCACTGGTCAACCGGATAACCGGTTAACTAAAATGCTCGTTGACGAACTTGAGTTTTTCCGCGTCCTGGAAGTTTTGCCCGCCTTCATGGTTGTTGAATTGCCAAATGCGGATGTCTTTTGGCCCGGCATAATGATTGTAAGCGGCGAAGACGGTCGAGGGCGGGCAGATGGTGTCCATCAGGCCGACCGAGAACAGGGCATTGGCCTGGGCGCGGGCGGCGAAGTTCATGCCGTCGAAATAGGACAGGGTCTCGAATACGGTTTCGATTTTGTCGCGGTGATTCTTGCAGTAGCGGGCGATTTCGTTGTAGGGGTCGGTATCCACCAACTCGGTGGCGCGGCGATAATGGCACAGGAACGGCACATCGGGCAGGGCCAGGGCCACATCGGGGACGAGCCCCGCCACAGCCAGGGTGATTCCGCCGCCCTGCGAGCCGCCGGTGACGGCCACGCGGGATTTGTCCACCAGCGGGTGCGCGCGGGCAGCCTCGATGGCGCGCGCGGCGTCGGTGAAGACGCGCCGGTAGTAGTAGGTTTCGGGTCTGAGAATGCCGCGCGTCATGAAGCCGGGAATCTGCGGGTTGCCGCCTTCCAGTTCGGGGTCGGGGGTATCGCCGGTGCGCCAGGTGGAACCCTGCCCGCGCGTATCCATCACGAAATGGGCGCAGCCCGCCGCCGCCCATAGCAGCCAGTCGTTCGCTTTGCCGCGCCCGCCGCCATAGCCGATGTATTCGACAATTACTGGGAGCGGGGTTTTTGTCTCGCGCGGCAGGAGGAACCAGCCTTTAATGGGCTGGCCGCCAAAGCCGTTGAAGGTCACATCGAAGGCTTCTATCAGTTTCAAGCCATTTTCCAGCGGCTCGAAGCGCGCATTGAGCGGGCGCCGGCGCGCTTCGGCCAGGGTTTTTTGCCAGAATGCGTCGAAATCGGCGGCCTGGGGGCGTTCGGGTTGGTAGGCTTTCAGTTGGTCGAGGGGCAGGTCAAATAACATGATGCTCTCCTTTGACGAAAACGAAACACGCACTACGCGCCATTTTCCTGACTCGTGTTGCGTGTTTCGTGATAATGATTTTCCCGCAGTATCTTTTCAATGACCCACGCCACCCCATCCTCGTCGTTGGAGGGCGCAATCCATTGGGCGACATCTTTCAGTTCCGGGACGGCGTTTTGCATGGCGACCGGCAGCCCGGCGTACTGGAGCATTTTCAGGTCGATGCACTGGTCGCCGATGGCGGCAATCTGGTCGGGATACAGGTCGAGTTGTTCGGCCAGCGCTTGCAGGGCCGTGCCTTTGTTGACGCCTTCAGCGGTCAGGTCGATGTACTGGACTCCGGCGTATGTGTAATGCAGCGAAGGGCAATGTTCACGCGCGATTTTCTCGGCCTGGGCGAGCAGCCCCGGCTCGGCGGCGATGGTTATTTTAAGAAGTGGGCGGTCGAAGTCGCGTTCCGGTTCGTAGGCGCGCCGGCTGCGGAAGGCTTCCTTGAATGTGAGCGGGTCCATCACTTCGTTCATCGAATCCGGCCCGAACCAGAGCGGCGTGCCTTCGGGCGTTTCGCCAATCAGCCCGGTGGAGGGGTTGGCGCGGCAGAAAGCGATGACGTGGGAGGTTTCGTCGTGGGCATGGAAGGGCCAGGAATGCCAGGCATCCCCTTCGATGCCGGGACGTACCAACGCCCCGGCGGAGCAAATGTAGGGCAGTTCCAGCCCGAGCGATTCGAGCGCATTCTCTGCGCCGCGCCGCCCGCGCCCGGTGACGATGACCGGCTGGACTCCGGCTGCTTTGGCTTTATGCACGGCCTCGCGTCCGCGTTCGGTTAACTGGTGCTGGGAGTTGTAGAGCGTCCCATCCAGGTCGATTGCAATCAATTCAATCAAAACGTACCTCGTTCGCGTGGAATCGCCCAATCATACCACTGGTTTATCTCCACATCCCGCCGCGTTTTCTGCACAAATTCTGCATACTTGACCGCTATATTTTCGTATGTAAAACCAAAAATAGTGGAGATGAAAATATGAAACTGAATCGTATTCTTTGGACTGTCCTGGCCCTGGCAGTGGTTGGGGCGGCGGCCTTTTTCTGGTTCAACGGACGCACTCAAGCGGCGGATGGAACCACCTACCAGACCGAAACGGTCCGGCGCGGCACGCTCACAGCCAGCGTCGGGGCGACCGGAACCGTGCGGGCCGGGCAATCGGCCTTGTTGACCTGGCAGACCGGAGGCAGGGTCGAGTTGGTCCAAGTCGTCATCGGGCAGGCGGTCAGCCAGGATGAAATCCTGGCCTCGCTGGCGCAGACCTCCCTTTCTCAGGGCATCATCCTGGCCGAGGCCGACCTGGTGAACGCCCGGAAAAACCTGGATGACCTGCTCGATTCCACGCTGGCGCAGGCAAAAGCTGAGCAAGACCTGGCGAATGCTTTGCAAGCCCTGGAGGACGCGCAGAAAAATGTGAATAAGATTTCCTACGACCGCGCCTCGGACGATTTGATCGAGAAAACCGAGGCGGAACTCGACCTGGCGAAACTCCAGGTCAGCCGGGCCGAGGATGCCTACAAAATGATGCAAAACCGACCCGATGGCGATTCGCTCAAGGCCCAGGCGCTGCTCAATTTGTCGAATGCCCGCCTGAACCGTGATAACCTGATTGCCAAACTCAACTGGTACAAAGGCTCGTATTCTGAATTGGACGCGCAGAAATACCGCGCCGCGCTGGCCGTGGCCGAGGCCCAGGTGGCCGATGCCCGCCGCGAAATCGAACGCCTGAAAGACGGCCCCAACCTGGATGACATTGCCGCCGCCAAAGCGCGCGTGGCAGCAGCCCAGGCTACGCTCGACCAGGCCAAAATCCTGGCGCCGTTCGATGGCGTGGTGACGGCTGTCGAACCCCAGCCGGGTGACCTGGTTACGGCTGGTAAAACAGCCTTCCGGGTCGATGACCTGTCGCGCCTGTTGGTGGATGTGCAGATTTCCGAAGTGGACATCAACAGCGTGGAAGCCGGCCAGCCGGTGACGCTCGCTTTCGATGCCGCGCAGGGCAAATCGTACAATGGAGAGATTGTCAAAGCCAGCGGAGTCGGCGATGCGGCCTCCGGCGCGGTCAATTTCACGGTCACGGTCGAACTGACCGACGCCGACGAACAGGTCAAACCGGGCATGACCGCCGCTGTCACCATCCGGGTCAAGGAGGTGAAGGATGCCCTGCTGATTCCGAATCGCGCCGTGCGCGTGGTCGATGGGCAGCGGGTGGTTTATATCCTGAAAGACGGCCTGCTGACCCCGGTAACGGTGCGCCTGGGCGCGACCTCCGATTCGATGAGCGAAGTGGTTGGCGGCGATTTGCAGGCAGGCGATACGATTGTGTTGAACCCGCCCTCCAACGCCTTTGGCCCCGGCGGCGGCGGGCCGGGCGGCGGCATGTTCGGAGGCTAACCATGAGCGACACGGTGATTACTGCGCAAGACCTGACCAAGGTGTACAAAATGGGCGAGGTTGAAGTCCATGCCTTGCGCGGGCTTTCGATGAAAGTGGAGCGCGGCGAGGTGGTTGCGATTGTCGGGCCGTCCGGCTCGGGAAAATCGACGCTGATGAACATCCTCGGCTGTCTTGACCGTCCCAGCGCGGGCGAATACACCCTCGATGGGGTGGAAGTCTCCGGGATGAGCGACGATGAACTGGCGAACGTCCGCAACCACAAAATCGGGTTCGTGTTCCAGTCGTTCAACCTGCTCTCGCGGCAGACGGCGCTCGCCAATGTAGAACTGCCCCTGCGCTATGCGGGCAACACCAACCACCGCAGGGAACGCGCCCGGGCCGCGCTCGAAGCGGTCGGGTTGCAGGACCGCATCACGCACCGCCCCTTCGAACTGTCCGGCGGCCAGCAGCAGCGCGTGGCAATTGCCCGCTCCCTGGTCAACGAACCGGCCATGATACTGGCCGACGAACCAACCGGCAATCTCGACTCAAAAGTCGGCCAGGAAATCATGGATTTGCTGCTGCGGCTCAACCGCGAGCGCGGCACGACCCTGGTCATCGTTACCCACGACCCCAACATTGCCGCCCAGGCCCAGCGCACCATTCGCGTGCAGGATGGCGTCGTGGAAGGAAGTGTTCTATGAATGTATGGCAAACCATTGTAGAAGCCCTCGAAAGCCTGAATGCCAACAAAATGCGCTCCGGGCTGACCATCCTGGGCATTGTGATTGGCGTTGCGGCGGTGATTGCGATGATTGCGGTTGGCGACGGGGCGCAGGCCTCCATCACCGGTTCGATTAACGACATCGGCACCAACATCCTGTTCGTTTTCTCCGGCAACGACCAGGCCGAAGTGCGCAACCCGCGCCCTTTGACCATCAAAGACGCCGAGGCACTCTCGGACCCGTTTGCCGCGCCCTCGGTGGCGGCAGTCGCGCCCGTCCTCCAGGGTCAGCATGAAGTGGCGGCAGGCGGCGAGAAGACCCGGGTGGCGGTGAATGGCGTCGTGCCGGTTCACCAGCAGGTGCGCAGTGAAAGCCTTTCGGAAGGCGAATTCATCAACGAAGCGCACATCCTGGGGCGCGCTTCGGTGGCCGTCATTGGCCCCGATACTGCCGATAAATTGCTCGGACGCCATGAAGGTATCGTCGGCGAGACCATTCGCATCAACGGACAGCCTTTTCGCATTATCGGCGTGCTGGCCTCGAAGGGCGGCGGCTCCTTTGGCAGCCAGGATAACCGCGTGCTGGTTCCGTTTACCACCGCCCAAAGCCGCCTGATGAAAGGCCAGACCGCCGACAGCGTGGACATCATCTACGTGCAGGCGGCCAGCGCCGAGACCACCACCCAGGCTGCCGAGGAAGTCACCCAAATCCTGCGCGCTCGTCATCGCACCGAAATCGGGGCGGACGACTTTACCGTCTTTTCGCAGGCCGATATGCTGGCAACCGCCTCCTCGATTACCGGTATCCTGACCGTTTTCCTGGGCGGCATCGCGGCCATTTCGCTGCTGGTGGGCGGAATCGGCATCATGAACATCATGCTGGTCTCGGTCACAGAACGCACCCGCGAAATTGGCCTGCGCAAGGCGCTCGGCGCGCGCAAACGCGACATCCTCATTCAATTCCTGGCGGAGTCATCGCTTCTCAGCCTGCTCGGCGGCCTGATTGGCATCCTGCTCGGCTGGCTGATTTCGGTCGTCATCTACCAGGTTTCGGTGCGAATGGGGACGCCGTTCGAGCCGGCCATCAGCGCCAACGCCATTACCCTGGCGACGGTCTTCTCGGCGGCGGTTGGCCTGTTCTTTGGCATCTATCCCGCCAACCGCGCCGCCGGTTTGCAGCCGGTCGAAGCGCTGCGCTACGAATAAATGAGGAATGCAAAATGATGAATGCAGAATGTAACATCCTGAAGCAAACCCGGTATACTTTGTGGGTACTCCCTGGTGTGTTGCCCTGCATTCATCATTCTGACTTCTGCATTTAGTAACCCCATGCCCAAAAAAATCCTCATCATCGATGACGAACCCAAAATCGTCGAAATCTGCCAGGACTACCTGAAAGCCTCCGGGTTCGAGGTCGCATCGGCAGGCGATGGGCTGAAAGGCCTGGCCGCTGCCCGGCGCGAAAAACCCGACCTGGTGGTGTTGGACCTGATGCTGCCCGGCCTGGACGGCCTGGACGTGTGCCGCGCCCTGCGCCGCGAGAGCGATGTCCCCATCATCATGCTGACGGCCCGGGTCGAGGAAGCCGACAAACTGGTCGGAATCGAACTCGGCGCGGACGACTACATCACCAAGCCGTTCAGCCCGCGCGAACTGGTAGCGCGCGTCCGAATGGTGCTGCGCCGGGCAGGCGGCGACCCGGCGGTCGATGTGCTGCGCTCTGGAGATGTGACTCTCGACCGCGCCCGCTACGAAGCCGGACTGCCCGAAAAGACAATACCCCTGACTCCCACCGAGTTCGAAATCCTGGCAACCCTGATGAGCCAGCCGGGACGCATCTTCTCGCGCGCCCAACTGCTGACCGCCGCGCGCGGCGTGGCCTTCGAGAGTTACGAACGCTCCATCGATTCCCACATCCGCAACCTGCGCCGCAAACTCGAAAGCGACGACGGCCAGGCGCGTTACATTATCACTGTGCATGGCGTCGGGTACAAATTCGAGCCATAGGGATGAAAGGAGTCCAAAATCTCCCGATTTTGCGCTCCGCCACCCAAAATCTCCAGATTTTGGACTCCAAACCCGTTTATGAAACCAGCCTCCTCCATCCGTCCCATCCAGGTTCGCCTGTTCATCCTGTTGCTGCGCGGCTTTGCCGCCGCCGTCCTGTTGACCCTGTTGTTCATCTTTGCCACCGCCGCCATCTTGCTGGGCTATTCTTCGCAGGAAGGGATGACCGAGCGCCTGCCGTTCGTCACCCGGCTCGAAACCTTTTACACCGTCAACGGCTCCTGGGAGAACGTGCAGGTCATCCTGCCGCTCCTGCCCAAAGACGACGACGAAGGCTTGTGGAAGCGCTCGATTTTGCTCGACGAGGCCGGGGAAATCCTGTTTTTCGAGGGCAGCGCCAGCGGCCCAATGATAGGCCAGCCATACACCCAGCAGCCAAACGATACCCGCATCCCCATCCAGGTCGAAGGGCGCGAAGTCGGCGCGTTCATTGTCACCGGCTCGCTTTACCCTGCGATTGGCGCGATTGTCCTGGGCTTGCTCTCGCCGGTCTTTTTTGTTTCCATTTTCCTGGCCGCGTTGACGATTATCATCGGACTTTTGCTGATGCGCCGCTTTGTGACGCCGCTCTCGGAAGTGATTGCCGCCGCCCGGACGCTGGCCGCCGGCGACCTTTCCACCCGGATTCGTGTTTCCGGCCCCGACGACCTGCGCGCCCTCTCTGACAGTTTCAACCACATGGCCGACGCCCTGGAGCGCAGCGATACCGAACGCCGCAACATGCTGGCCGATATTGCCCACGAACTGCGCACCCCGCTGACGGTGATTCGCGGACGGCTGGAGGGAATTGTCGATGACATTTACCCCGCCGACCAGGGTCACATTCTGCCCGCGCTGGAGGAGACCTACCTGCTCGAACGGCTGGTCGATGACCTGCGGCTCTTGACCCTGGCCGAGACGCGCCAGCTGCCCTTCGAGCGGCGCGAAGTCGATTTGAACGACCTGGCCCGCCGCGTCATCGACCTGTTCCAGGCCGAGGCCGAGGGAAAAGGCATTCGCATCTCGCTCGAAGCGACGACCGGTTTCCTAACCGCGCCGCTCGACCCGCAGCGCACCGAACAGGTCGTCAGCAACCTGGTCGCCAACGCCCTGCGCTACACGCCCGAGGGCGGCGACATCTGGCTCACGGTCGCAGCAGATTCAGGCGGGGTGGGCCTGAGTGTGTTGGATAACGGCCCTGGCGTCCCGGAAGAAGATCTCCCCCACCTGTTCGATCGGTTCTGGCGCGGTGAAAAATCCCGCTCGCGCGCCTCGGGCGGGGCCGGGCTGGGGCTGGCGATTGCCAGGCAACTGGTCGAAGCCCAGGGTGGAACCATTGCAGCCCGCAATCGTGAAGGCGGCGGGCTGGAAGTGTCCCTCCGGTTTGGAAAAGGATAAGAACCTATCCGAAAATTCGCGCCATACCCGGCGCCGCGCGGAGATAAATCTCCGGGCTACCCGTACAAAGTCCGCTTAAGCGGACTGAATCACCGGGTTTTAGCCGTCTTCAGACGGCTTGGGATGAATAGCCCGGACATTCATGTCCGGGCGGGCTGGCGCAAGAATATTTCTCGGACAATCTCTAAGAGTGCTATGAAAAACCCTTTCATGGGACGAAATTGAACCTTACAAACCGACAATCAAGACGGCTGCGGGTAAGGAAGTTCAGGCAACTTGCCGCCAGGGCACTTTTTACCCTGCAGGTGTCTGC
>DAOUAZ010000170.1:0-2987 GCA_034432975.1 Anaerolineales bacterium
AGGCGTGTCGGTGGGCGTGGATGTGGGGCGCGGCAGGGATGGGTCTTCGGTGGGTTCAGGCGTTGGGGTTGCGGCGGGCAGTTCAAGGGTAGGACTGGCCTCGTTTAACGGCGGGACAGGCGAAGGGGAGTCCGCTCCACGTTCAGGCGAGGGAGTCGGTTGAGGCTGGGATTGAATCGCTTCGGAGAGATTCGCCAGGATTCTCACCCTCTCAATCGAAGAATTTTGCGCCAACATGCGCTGGGCCTGCTCGCCCAGCGATTGCACCGGGTTGGACTCGTTCAGGGTGGCGAGCCGCGCCTGGGCGCGTCCCAGGTCGCCGCTGACGGTGTAGGCGGCGGCAATCATGTAGCGGTATTCGTCTTTGAAATCATAGCGCAGGGAGGCGGGGGAGGTATCGACCGGCTGGGCTTGCGGCATTCCCCAGGCAACGCCAATGCCGATGCCAATGCCAAGCAACAGGCCGGTGAAGATGAACCAGGGGCCGCGATGGTCGTTCATGGCTGCCACACCTGGAGGGCGAGGGCCAGGTCTTGCAAGAGTTGGATGTCTGCCGGGGCGTACCCGTTCAGGCGGGCAAATTCGAGCGCGGCGGAGACGATGGCGGCGGGCGGCTCGCTGCCGAGCAGGGCCAGGCGGCGCGCGGCGGCCTCTACATCCTGCTCGCTCTCGAACACTTCGGCCGCCATCAGGCTGTAATCGGCTTTGTAATCGGCGCGCAGGGTGGAGGGGATGGTGTCGACGTATTCGATTGGGCTGATGACCCAGCCATAATACAATCCGAGTCCCGCGCCTGCCAGGATGGACAGGATGAAGATGAACCAGCGTTTGGCAGTCATGGGGATAATTGTACCGCAGGCTAAAGCCTGCGCAGTCACCGCCTGAAGGCGGCGATACAACAGGAATCAATATCCGGGCAGGATACCGGCGGCACCCAGGAACGTCTCCTTATTGCTGCTTCCTCTCGGACCTGACAAGGTTCGGGGAGTCCTGCCGCGCCGGGCCTGCCCGGACAATGGGCAAGCATACCCGATGTGTGGCTGGGTGTCAACACGGTTGGGTCTATCGCAGCAATTCCAAACTCGAAACCAACGAACTTAACGCAAAGCCGCCAGGTTTTTTGGCTTATTCTTGCAAAACGGGTCAAAAAGGCCGCCCAGCGTACGGGTTGGGCTAAATTATCTAAAAATCCCTTGCGACTCTGCGGCTTGGCGTCAAGATTTTGACACCCTCGTTGTTGACACAATTTTGAATTTGGAATTGCTGGGTATATCGTTTCTGATGAGGCGGCTTGCGAAATTGTCATGCAAGTTGGTGATTTTCCCTACGTTTTCGATAAGGGGGAACATTGCTATCTAATTCATCGTATAATGAAATCAATACTTTTGTTGCCATATCATTGCATTTATGGCAAACGATGAACTGGCCGGCCGAATTGGTCACTGTCTTTTTTCGCCAGGACTAACCCGCCAGGGAGTCGCAGCAAAACCGGACCATGATGGCTGATTGTTTAATTTTCCAGAACGCCTTTGGTGGGAGGAGTTGTCCATGAAATCTATGCCGGTTCCAAGCCTATTGCGGGTCTGTGCGGTGTTGTTGCTGGTCCTTACTCAGGTTGTCCTGTTTCATCCTGCGCAAGAAGCGGTTGCAGCGCCTTCGGGGCGGCCCCTGCTGGCCCAGCCGCCGAGCGTCTCGCTTGGTGTTCCTGCCGAAGCCTTCATCGGGAGTAACATAAACTTTACAGTCACCTTCGACAACCCTGACTTGAACGACCCCGGTTACGGCCCGCTGATTGACCTCATTATCCCGCGCAACGGCGCGGACGGTAACCAGAACACCAGCCCGCCGCTTGATGGTCTTATATTTACCAGCGCCACCTATCTGGGAGCGAGTATTGCTTCCACCGTCCTAACCTTTCCAGGGTCTGGCGGCGTAACCTGCGTGAGCCATCCTTACATGAGAAACAGCAGCGGCAGTTTTGTGCAGGTGTGTGGCAACGCGGGCGATACACTGGTAGCCCTGCGCCTGCCCTTTGGCTCGTTCACGCCCGATCAGCCCCCGCTGACGGTGAACGTGACCGCTTCGATGAGCAACCTGGCAGACCTCGGCACGCCCCTCACCATTCAGGCGCGCGGCGGCTATCAATTTGGCTATACCCCGCTCGATGATTTTTGCTGCGGCGATGACCCCAGCGTAACCTTCAGCAGCTGGGTCAATGGCAGCGTCACCCCCACGCTTTTTACCCTCGCCAAAACCTATAACGGCCCCGAAGATGAAACCGCCACCGGGCCGAACTTCCCGCGCCGCTACACCGTAACAGCGCAAATCGCCCCCGGTCAGACGATGACCGCCTTCAACCTGACCGACACCCTGCCGGCCAACATGCAATTCCTCTCGCTGGTCGGCACCAGCCCGGCGGCCGCCTGTTCCACGCCCTCTACCGTTACCCCCGGCGGCACGCTCTCGTGCAACTTTGCCTCGGTCAGCGGCACGGTGACGATGACCTTCGAGTACTACATTCCACTGCGCAATGCGGGCGGCGATTCGGTCATCAACCCTGCCACTGGTGATGACGCCCTTTCCTGCAATAACGCCGGCGGCGGCGGGACGTGGACCCCGCTCGACTCGCGCGATACCGGAGCAACGTTTACCCAGAACCCGGCAGGCTGTGAACATACTCTTGCCCCCAAATCCATTGCCACCCAAAAGAGCGTTTCGGTGGTGGGCGGCGGTCAGCCCGCGCCGGGGCGGGCGTTGGAATATGCCATTGACGTGCAAATCTCCGATTTCTTCGCCTTCGACCAGGTGGTGCTGACCGATACTATCTCGGACGGGCAGCGGTTCGATGCCACCTTTACCCCCACCCTGCAAATCATCGGCAACCCGGCTTCGTTCAACTCTTCGGGGAATTTCGCCCCTGCCAACTACATTGTCAGCCCCAACTACACCCCCGCCGACCCGGCCCCCAACGACGGCACAACCACCAT
>DAOUAZ010000171.1:0-6576 GCA_034432975.1 Anaerolineales bacterium
CTGGAACGAGGCGCGTATGTTCTCTCTGACATGGGCGACGACGCCCCCGAACTCATCCTGATGGCCTCCGGCTCCGAAGTCTCGCTGGTTGTCGAGGCCGGGCTGCGCCTCGCCGCAGAGGGCGTCAACGTGCGCGTGATTTCCTTCCCCAGTTGGGAACTCTTCAAGGCGCAGGATGCCGCCTATCAGGAGACGGTCCTCCCGGCACGGATCAAGGCGCGGGTGGCGGTCGAGGCCGGAATTGGCATGGGTTGGGAACGCTGGGTCGGCGACGCGGGAGCCATCATCAGCCTGGAGCGCTACGGCGCCTCCGGCCCCGGCGCGCGCCTGTTCAAGGAATTCGGCTTCACGGTGGAAAATGTTGTCGACCAGGCCATGAAATTGCTATAATGAAACCATGGCGACTTTAATCCAGGAAGACCCCCGCCTGGCGACACGCGAATTGACGCCCGACCTGCTGGAATACATCATCCAGAAGGTGGTGGCGGCCATTTCTCCGCAGAAAATTATCCTGTTTGGTTCGCGCGCGCGTGGGAATGTTGGCCCGGATAGCGACATCGACCTTTTTATTGTCTACGACGGTGATGAAAACGAGCGGCTGGTGCGCCGCAAAGTAGATTTGTTGTTTTGGGGCCGCGAATTTGGCATGGATATCCTGGTCAGCAGGCCAGAGGAAGTCCAAATGCGCCTGCGGAGCCGCGAGCCGTTTTACCTTTACCACATTTTCCGGGACGGCCAGGTCGTTTATGAACGAAAATAGCGAATTGGAACTGGTTGTTCGCGCCTGGTGGAATTATGCCGATGGAGATTTGCGTCTTGCAAAGCAGGGCCTGCGAGGCGCGCAGCCACCATATCACACGATTTGTTTCCTGGCGCAAAGCGCCGGGGAGAAGTTCCTGAAAGCTTATCTGATTTCAAAGGGATGGGAACTTAAAAAGACGCACGATTTGGTGGAATTGCTGAAATATTGCGCTACGCATTATCCAGCGTTTGCAAAACTAACCGAAGAGGCGGCCTTGCTCAATGATTACATCACGGCAGGGCGGTATCCTGCGCGTTTTCTCTCTTCTATTAACCACGCCGATGCGCAGGAGGCGATACAAGCAGCCCAAAAAATTCGGCGGATGGTCAAAAAAATATTGCGGATGCTGCCAGACGACCAACCAGGGTTATTTTGATGATCAGGACGAGGTGGGCGGCTTGCTCAATCTTCATTTCAGGAATCAGAACTTATCGGAGATGACTTTACCAATGAAAATCGCCGTCGCCTGTGACCATGCGGGTTTCCCGCTCAAGCAAATTGTCTTGGAAGCCGTGCGCGCCGCCGGGCATGAGCCGCTCGACCTTGGCACGCATTCCACTGAAGCCGTCGATTACCCCGATTATGCCGAAAAAGCCGCCCACGCGATTCTCTCCGGCCAGGCCGAGCGCGGCATTCTGCTGTGCGGTTCGGCGGTCGGCGCGAACATCGCCGCCAATAAAATTCGGGGCATTTACGCTGGGATTTGCCACGATACCTATTCCGCTCACCAGGGCGTGGAACATGACGATATGAATGTGCTGTGCCTGGGCGCGCGCATCATCGGCCCCGAACCGGCCCGCGAGATTGTGGCCGCCTTCCTGGGCGCGCGCTTCGTCGGAAATGATCCCGGCCAGGAGCGTCATAAGCGCCGCGTGGGTAAAATTCGCAAGTTAGAGAATGAGCTGAAGTGAAAACTCCCTCTCCGCGCCTCCCGTCGAATATTTCCCCGTATGCTTCTGCCTGTTTCCGGGCGCTGCGGGAATCTGGTCTTTCCGGGTATCTTTCGATTGGCGGCGCGTTGGGGCTGTTTCACTATTTTGAGTATCGCTTCACCCACGATGCCGATGCCTGGTGGCGCGGGGAAGCAGGCCAGGAGCATCGCCGCCAGGTCGTCCAGGTCATCGAAACTGTCCTCCAATCTTTTGGGCAGGTGAGGACACGGAAGTGGGGCGATGTGGTCAGCGTCGAACTCGCGCAGGACAATAAAACGGTTTTCAGCTTCCAAATCGCCTCCCGCGATGTTCGGCTGCGGGATTTGGTTTGGCTGGAAGCCGAGGGAATTGCCCTCGACAGCCTGCCCGACCTGGTCGCTGCGAAAATGACCGCGCTGGTCGAGCGGGGCGCGCCGCGCGATTTTTTGGATATTTTCTCGTTGTGCAGCCAAAACATCGCCGAACCTGCGGAATGCTGGTCGCTCTGGCGCGAGCGGCAAACCCGTTCTGGCGGCGAACCGGATTTCGAGCGGGCGCGTCTTGCCATCGAAACGCACCTCGAGCGAATTGCGCTGCACCGTCCATTGGAATCTATTCCAGATGCCGAACAGCGCGCCCAGGCCGAAACCGTCCGCCGGTGGTTTCGTGAATCTTTTCTAAACGTCGAACATGAATGAACTTTCGTGGTTGGATACTTCTCTCTATCCTGACGTGAATCCACCGGAACGACTGGAAACGCTTGCAGAGCAGGTGGATTTTCTGGCCCGTCTGTGTTCAGCCTGGGATTTTGGCATTCTCCCCGCTTCAGAGACGGTCAAGGAAGTTCGCAAACCGGCCTGGAGGCTGGCAGTCGAAGCCTGCCGTCTGCTGACATCTCCCGCTTATCACTTGCTGCGCCGCTGGCACGGGCTTCCGCCCCTGCCTTACCTGGGTCAGACTATTGCCGAAATCCGAAATGACCCTTTCCTGGAACAGGTCTAGCGTCAAGAGTCGACAACCCCTGTTCTCGGAACTGGATGAACAGTTACAAAAATCGTCTTTATCTTTTTTCAGGAGTAATCTCATGACCAACCCCATCTCCCAACTGACCGCCCTCGGCCAGTCCCTCTGGTACGACAACATCCAGCGCTATCTATTAGAGAGTGGCGAACTGGCGGCAATGATTGCGCGCGGCGACATTCGCGGCGTGACCTCCAACCCCTCGATTTTTCACAATGCGATTGCCAAATCGAACGACTACGACTCGGCCCTGACTCCGCTGGCAATGTCTGGCTGGGGCAGCGAGCAGATTTTCTGGCAGTTGGCGGTCGAGGACATTTGCGCCGCCTGCGACCTGTTCCTGCCGCTCTATACCGAAACCGATAGCGCCGATGGCTACGTCAGCCTGGAAGTCAGCCCGTATCTCGCCAATGACACCGAAGGGACAGTTGCCCAGGCCAAACACCTGTGGCAAACTGTTCATCGTCCCAACCTGATGATAAAGATTCCGGCCACCAAAGCGGGGATTCCGGCCATTCGACGGGCAATCGCCGCAGGGATTAACGTCAACGTCACGCTGATTTTTTCGCTCGAACGCTACCAGGAGGTGATGGACGCTTATCTCTCCGGGCTGGAAGACCGCTTGCTGGCGGGCGGCGACATCGAGCGGATTCACTCCGTTGCCTCGTTCTTTGTCTCGCGGGTGGATAGCAAAATCGACCCCAAATTGCCCGAAAATTCGCCTTTACGTGGCAAAGCCGCCATCGCCAACGCCAAACTGGCCTATGACGAGTTCCGCAAGGTCTTTGGCGGACCGCGTTTCGGCAAACTCCAGATGGCCAAGGCCAACCTGCAACGCCCGCTGTGGGCTTCCACCAGTTCCAAGAACCCGAACTATCCCGATACGATTTACGTTGATACCCTGATTGGTCCGGCCACTGTCAACACCGTCCCACCCCAAACGCTGGTTGCCTTCAAGGAGCATGGCATTGCCGCCGAAACCATTATGGAAGGCCTCGACGAGGCCCGCCAGCAGATTGCCGACCTGGAAAAACTCGGTATCCTGATGTCCACCGTCACGCAGGAACTGGAGGAGGAGGGCGTCAAAGCCTTCGCCGACGCATTCACCGCTTTGCTGGCGACGGTCGAGGAGCGGCGGCTGGTTATCGTCTCGCGCCTGGGCGGGCTGGCCGATTCAATCAAAGAGCGTGTAGCCACTTTGGGGGAGCAAAACGCGGTCGAGCGGATGTGGAACATCGACCCGGCGCTGTGGACGGACGACCCGGCCGGCCAGGCTGAAATCAAAATCCGCCTGGGCTGGCTGGGATTGCCGGAGACCTCGCGCGCAGCCCTGCCCGAAATCAAAGACTTCGCCGCGCAGGTTCACGCCGCTGGGTTGACCCACTTCCTGCTGCTCGGCATGGGCGGCTCCTCGCTCGCGCCCGAAGTTACCTCCCTGGTCTTCAACGTTCAACGTTTCACATTCAACATTCTGGATTCGACTGACCCCGGCCAGGTGGCCGAAACCGCCGCCCGTTTCCCGCTCGAACAGACGATGTTTATTGTCTCGTCCAAATCCGGCGGGACGGCGGAAGTCAGCGCGATGTTCGATTATTTCTGGGCGAAGGCAACCGAAGCCTTTGGCGAAAAAGCAGGCGCGCATTTCATCGCCATCACCGACCCTGGCACCTCGCTCGAAAAACTGGCAAAGGAACGCGGTTTTGCCCGCATTTTCAACGCCGACCCGATGGTGGGTGGCCGCTATTCGGTCTTGACCCACTTTGGGCTGGTCCCCGCCGCGCTGATGGGAATCGATATTGAAAAATTCCTGGCGCGCACGGGCTGGATGAGCGCGCAATGCAGACCGGATGTGCCCGCCGGGCGCAACCCTGGGCTTGTGCTGGGCGCGTTGATGGCGCAAGCCGCCCTCGAAGGCCGCGATAAATTGACCATCGTGGCCG
Organism: Anaerolineales bacterium; assembly: GCA_034432975.1. Classification (GTDB taxonomy): domain Bacteria; phylum Chloroflexota; class Anaerolineae; order Anaerolineales; family Villigracilaceae; genus UBA5195. Next base: position 4,674 of record DAOUAZ010000171.1, read on the forward strand.
ACCCCGGCCTGGAGTCCATCGGTTCGTGGCTGGAGCAGTTGATTGCCGAATCGACCGGCAAGCAGGGCAGGGGCGTGGTTCCGGTAGACCTGGAGCCATTGGGAAATCTGTCAGACTATGGGGATGACCGGGTGTTTGTGTACCTGCGCAAGAGCGGGGAACACGATTCGGCGTTGGAATTGCTCCAGTCCGCCGGGCAGCCGCTGGTGGTATTCGACCTTTCGGACCCGTACAACCTGGCGGCGGAGTTTTACCGCTGGGAGTTTGCGACCGGCGTCGCCTGCGCGATTCTGGGGGTCAATGCCTTCGACCAGCCGGATGTGCAGGATGCCAAGGACAGGACCAAGGCCAAAATAGCGGAATACAAGGCCACAGGCGCGGTCAGCCCCGGGCCGTTCGTCAGCGTAGAAGATGCCCCGGCAGCGCTCGAAGCGTTCCTCGCCAGCGCAAAAGCCGGTGATTACATCGCTATTAATGCTTACCTGCGCCGCAATCCGGCGATGGAAGCGGCCCTGACCGAGTTGCGCCTGAAACTGCGCGCCCGAACAGGCTGCGCTACGACCGTTGGCTTTGGGCCGCGCTTCCTGCATTCGACCGGGCAATTGCACAAGGGCGGGGCCGATAACGGCCTGTTCCTGCAAATCACGGCGGATTCGGCGGCGGATATCGACATTCCCGGCCAGGGCATGACCTTTGGCGCGCTCGAACGCGCCCAGGCCTTGGGCGATTTCGAGGCCCTGGCGGCGCGCAGCCGGCGCATTTTGCGCATTCATCTGCCAAAGGGCGCAGCCCTCAAGAATTTGCTGGCGAAGATGTGAGCGGGAAACGTCCCGACACTTGCGCCTGCGCCACAAGCGCAGGTGAGGTTGTCAAACCTTCGGGACGCTGCTTGTAAACTTAAAAATCGGGATGTGACCATGAAAAATAACCTGCTGGTACGCAAAACCCTGGCAATGGGCGTGCATTTCTTTACCGCGACGGGCGCGATTTGGGGCTTACTGGCGCTGTACGCCATTTTCAACCATGAGTGGCGGCTGGCTATCCTATGGATGATACTCGCCATGTTCGTGGATGGCTTCGATGGGATGCTGGCGCGCTGGGCCGACGTGAAAAAATACGCGGCGAATATCGATGGCGCGTTGATGGACAACATCCTCGACTACCTGAACTACGTCCTGGTCCCGGCCATGTTCCTGTTAGAATCCCAATTACTGCCCCCGGCCCTGGCCTGGCCGGCCGCGTTTGTCATTTTGCTCGCTTCTGCTTACCAGTTTACGCAGGTCGATGCCAAGACGGATACCCTTGCGGGCACAGGCGAAACCAACGACTACTTTTTCAAGGGCTTCCCGTGCTACTGGAATGTGATGGTTCTCTATATGCTGATTATGCAGATGAACCCCTGGCTCAACCTGGCCTTTGTGATTTTATTTAACATCCTGGTTTTTGTGCCGGTCAAGTGGTTGTACCCCAGCCGCAACACGCGCCTGAAGCGCCTGACGCTGATTCTCTCTTACCTGTATGGGATTATCGGTATTTGGGGCGTGATGCAGTACCCGGATGTGCCGCGCTGGGTCGTGTGGGCCTCGTTTGTGTATGTCGGCTATTATGTCGCCCTCAGCCTGTGGCCGCGCAAATCGATGGAACTGGCAACGGGATAACTGGGGAACCGCGAAACTGGGAAGCAAGTGGACGATGATAAATTTGCCCTGCCAGGTTCTGATGATAATGCGCAAGCCATTCGTGAACTTATCCAAACGCACAACGCCGTCCTGATTCGCAATCACGGCGCAATAACGGTCGGCAAAGACCTGGATGAAGCCATGAATCATCTGGAGCGGGTCGAAAGCGTCGCAAAGTCGGTTGTGCTGGCATACGCCATTGGCAAAGTCAACCGCCTGCCCGC
>DAOUAZ010000172.1:0-15877 GCA_034432975.1 Anaerolineales bacterium
CCTGGCTTTCGTGAATTCAGGATACGCGATTGCAACGGTTATTTCTGGACGTTTATCGAGGAAGATATTCCTGGCGAGAAAGATTGACCCCGCAGATTTCGCCGCTTTTTAAATCCTATCGATGAGCCTTTTCAATTACCTCCTGGTTGGGATTGTTTGCCCGCCCCGGGATCTTCTCCTTTCGTTGGGGTGGGCGGTTTCTGAGGGGTCTCGACCGGTTTTTGGGTCGGCTGCGGGGCGCCTGTGCCGTCGGGCAGGGAGCAGGTCCAGTCGGTTGTTAATTCACCAATCGGGCCGAGTCCATACAGGAAGGTGATGACGTTCCTGGCGGCATTGGCTGAAAGCACGCGGCCATTAAATTGCGTCCATTTCGCGGTCGTTGCGGATGATTCGTTCGTAGTAATTGCGCTGCCAGATAGGCGTACCGGTCAATTCTGGTATTTTCCATAACCGTTTGGTGACACGCGATTTGAATTGCCCGATGACCGCCCCCAAGGAGGTCGGCCTGGGCCCGCGCGGTAGGGGCGACCCGTCAAGGCCTGCCGGGGCAGCGTCAGACAATGGATTCTCGCCTGCCGGTGAATTGGTGATGCCCGGGCGGGTCGCCCCTACATCACGGAATGCCAAAACGCCATGGAAATGGTTTGGCATGACCTGGTCAATGCCTAATTCGATAAAGTTGAACGACTGCGCCAGGTTTTCCCATTCCCATTGAACAATCTTCCCGGCCTTGTTCAATCGCATTTCGCCATTTAGCACTTCTCCAAACAGGCAATCCCTCTGCCACGTCACAACCGTCACAAAATACGCCCCGGCTTTCGAATAATCATATCCCTTCAGGCGGATGGAACGGCGGTGGTGTTTTTGCGGGTCAAAATTGGACGGCATGGGTCAATTCTATCCCAAAAATCCCGGGCCGCATTCCGCGCGCGGGAAGGCGGCGAGGGTTTTTCGTCGGTCAAACGGCGGGCAGTCGTCGTTTTCGGCGGTCGGATTTGGGGGTATGCTTGAGGCGGTTTCCAGGAGCGGGGCTGTTCCGGTTCGAGACCCGTTCCGTTCAAAATCCCATTCTCAATTGGCTGCATGCCAGGAAAGGAAGCAGATGAAACGCGAAGACGTCATTCGGATTTTGCGTGAACAACAAAAAGAATTGGTTGAAACGTACCAGATTGCGTCCCTTTCTATCTTTGGGGCCATCGTGCGCGGCGAAACCAGTTCCAAAAAGAAAATCGGGGTGCTGGTCCGGTTTGCCAGGCCGACCCGTTTTTTACAGTTACTCGACCTGAAGAAGCGCCTCGAAGCCTTGCTGGGCTGCGCGGTGGAAATTGGCAAGCCGCAATCGCTGCGGCCTGAGTTCCGAACGCTGGTTTTGCAGGAGGCCGTGCGGGTCATTTAGCAGTAGAACGAAGTCCCCCTGCGAAAATCAAAACACACAGCCGGGCTGACAAAACGTCAGCCCGGTTTTCGTCAACCTTTGACCGCCCCGGCGCTGAATAACGTTTGCCAGGTCTTTGGCCCGACATAGCCATCCACGTCCAGTTTGTTGTTTTGCTGGAAGCGGACAACGGCCTCGCGGGTCATTTTGCCGAAGACGCCATCCGGCGTCCCGACTTCGGTGTAACCGAGTTCGAGCAGGCGCTGCTGGAGTTTGAGCACGTCGTCGCCTTGCAGGGGCGGGTCGGTCAGGTACAGGTTGCGGACGAAGGGCGGCGGCGTGGGGGTGAAGGTGGCGGTCACCAGCGGGGTCGCGGTGCGGGTGGGCGTGGCCGAGGGAATGGGCGTGCGCGTGGGAATCAGGGTCGGCGTGGGAGTGGGCGGCGGGCTGAACGCGCCGCAGCGCGCGGGCGGAAGCGTCCCGGCGGGAGACGCCAGGCCGGAGTCCAGTCCCCATACGACGATGCGCCCGTCGTCGAAAGCGGCGGCCAGCAGCAGGCCGTCGGCGCTGAAAGCCGGGGGATTTTTGACCAGGCTGGTTTTCTGGTCGCCGAGCGCTTTGTAAAATTCGCCCTTGAGCGTATCCAAGAGGCCCAAATCCTTGCCCGCGCTGACTGCCAGGGTGCAGCCATCCGGGCTATAGGCCACGTAGGGCATGCCAGATTTGAAAACCCACCCGCGCAGCCAGCCGCCGCTGGCAAAACTCCAGATTTCCAGGTTGTAGCCATGCTGGATGAGCGCCTGACTTCCATCCGGGCTGAGGGCGAGCAGGCGGCCCCAAGTGTAGGACAATTTTATCGTCTGGCTGACGCTGGAAGGGGGATTTTTCCAGGCGGTAATTCCTCCGGATTCGCTGACAACGGCCAGGGTATCGCCGCGCGCGGCCAGGTCGAGCAGGTTGCCCATGCCGGGCGACCAGGAGTCGGCGACGGTTTGCGTCTCCACGTCCCAGGCAGTGATGGTGTCCGAATAGAGACCGAGGCCGTAGAGCAGGCGCGAATCGGCGCTGAAAGCCAGACTCGTGACAGGCGTCTTGCTGGAAATGACGAATTGCGGGACGAAACTGGCGGCGGCCGGGTCAAAGAAGAGAATTTTATAGGCCAGCACGCCCGGATCCCATTGGACGCCAACGGCCAGCCAGCGGCCATCGGGACTGAAGGCCAGGCCCTGGATGGCCTGTTCAGACTGCCAGGATGCGCGTTTTTCTGCCCTGGCGACCTCCCATACTTCGAGCAAACCATCTTCGCGGGCAACCGCCAGCAGGCGGCTTTCTGGAAGGGGCGAAAAGGCCAGCGACACAGGCGGGGAATCGGAGCCGCCGCGCCGCCACTCGTCCACTTTTTGGCCGCTGGCGGTGTCCCAAATCTGGATGCTGCGCTTCGACCAGACCGCCAGCAAGCGTTTTTCTGCCGGGTTGAAGGTCATGCCGCTGCCCGCTGCGCCGGGGAGGGTCAGCAGGCGGCTGCCGCCAAAGGCGCTCCAGATTTCGAGGTCTTTGCCGCCGAAAACAGCCAGGCGGCTGCGGTCGGCGTTGACGGTGAAGCCGTCATAGCCGCGCATATCTGTATCGCGGATGACCGCGCTGGAGCCTTGCGCGGTGGTGGTGGCGGGGAAGACCCCGACCTGGTAATAGGCCAGGCTGTAATCGCTGGAGGGGTAACTGCATATCACCAGCAGCGCGCCATCGGGCTGGCCGTCCATCGCGCCGCTGACTTCGCACTCATAGACCGGGGAGGCGATGGCCGCCGGGCGGTAGAGCGTGCGCTGGCCGCTTTGGGCGTCCCAGGCTTGCAGGTCGCCGTTCAGGCTGCCGGCCACCATTTTGCTGCCATCGAGGCTGAAGGCCAGGTCGGCGGTGGGGCCGCTGTTCAAGTCGGCGTCGAGGCTGCGGAGCACCTGTCCGCTGGCGACATCGACCAGGGTGAAGCCGCCGCCCAGGGTGCTGGCGAGCAGGCGTCCATCGGGGGAGATGGCGAACATGCCATCGGGGGCGATGGGGTGGCTGGAGAGCAGTTCGCCGGTGGCCGCGTCGCGCCGCTGGACTTCGCCGCCAATCGTCAGGATGAGTTCACGGCCATCGGGGGTGAAGCGCACCCGGGCATAGACCGAGGGGATGCTCCAGAGCGGATTCCAACTGCCGGTTTCCAGCAAGGTCAGGTTGCCGCCCGAATCGACCAGCAGGGCTTTGCCGTCGGGCCGCCAGGTGAGTTGGAAGATTTCGTCGAGGGTGTTGTTGTGCAGGGTGGCGAGACGTTTGACCTGGGAGGCGGTTTCGGGGGAGATGGAGAGGGTGTCAGGTGTGGAGGTGTCAGGTGTCAGGTGTGGATGTGTCAGGGTGGGAAGGGACTGGGTAGCGGTAGGCAGCCCGACGACTGCGCTCAGGGCAGGGTTGCGGGGCGCGTGTTCCGTTGGGGATGCGGTTGGGGCGGGGGGCGCGCCTGTCGAGCAGGCCAAAATTGCCAGGGTGAAGGCTATCCCGATTCCCAAAAAACGGATTTTTTTCATGGCTGCGGCTCCAGAGTGGGGAAAACGTCCCGAAGGTTGGTTTGAAAAGCCTGGTTGAGCCGCTCAAACCTTCGGGACGGTGCTTTTCTCCCCAAAATAATGAGAAGATACACTTTTTTCATGGCTGCGGCTTCAGGATGAAGGCGGTCAGGGTGGCATTTTCCTCGTAGCCGTCGGCGATGAGGATAAAGCGTCCATTGGGGCTGACGGCGATGGCGCGCGGCTCGAAGAATGTCCCTTCGGGGCGGTCGCTGGGGTCGAAAGTCAATTGGCCGAAGCGTTTGATAAGCGTCCCATCGGGGGATAGAACGTGGATGGCGATATTGGCGGCGTTCATGCGATAGAGGATGTAAAAGTTCCCGGCGGCGTCGATGGCGAGGTCGCTGGCAAGGGTATCGACCGTGTTGGAGTGGCGCAGGGGGATGGAATCGCCTTCCGCGCCGGTGAGCGGGTCGAGTTCGAGCAGGGTTGCGTCCCAATCGTAATCGCGCAGGGTGAACAGGCGGCCATCGGGGGCGAAGGCCAGGCTGGTGTGGGTGTGCAGGTCGTCGAGCGGCAGGAGGCGCAGGAATTCGCCGGTGTCTGCCGTGTAGACGTGAACCTGGCTGCCCATTAGCAGGTAGAGATTGCCGTCTATGGGGCTGACGGCCGCCGCGCCGAAGACGCCATCGCCGCCGACGGTGAGGTGCTCGCCTTCGGGGGATAGGAGGATGAACCAGCCGTAGCCGCCATCGACAACCACGAAGTTGCCGAAGGGGTCGGCGGCCACGCCGGTCAGTTGGGCCTCGCTGGGGATGGAATGCTGCTTGCGTTGGTTGCCTTCTATATCGCAGGTAAACAGGCCGTTCGGCTCGGTGGCCGCAAAAACCAGCCCGGTTGGGTTGACGGCCAGCCCGACCGGGGTATTGGGCAGCGGCACGCGCCAGTAAACGGGCGCTTCGATGTAGGCGTTCAGGCGTCCGAGCAGTTCGACCGCGCCGAGTTGGGCGACGGCGGCGGGGTTCTCGAAGGAGATGAAGATGGTGTCCACTTCAAAATCCGCGCTGGCGGGCAGGGTCAGTTTTTGGGCGCATACGCCGCTGGCGGGGTCGGCCTGGAGATTTTGCCCGCCCTCGTAGACCAGTTTTCCCAGCCCGGAGAGGGAGTTGAGCAGTTCGATGCGCCGGATGCCGTGCGGCCCGCCGCCGGTGTAGAGTTCGATTTGTTCGGGGAGCAGGGGCGCGCTGTAGGTGAGGGTCAGGATGATTTCGCCGCTCTGCGGGTCGAGGCTGGCGAGCCACTCATCGCCGCAGGCGGCGGCTTCGTCTATGGGCCAGAGGGCAACTTCGTCGATTTCGTAGGGGTCGAGGCGGCTGCGGGAGGGCTGCTGGCGGATAAAATCGTCCGGTTGAGGGGTGGGCGAGGCGGGCGGGCCTGGTTCCGGGCTGAAGGTGGGGCTTGGCAGGGGAATCGTGCCGTCAATTTTTGGCTCTGGCGTAGCCGCAAGGGGCAGGGTGCAAGCCAGAGAGACGAGAAAAATGAGCAGGGGGATGAGCCGGGTTGGGCGCATGGAGGCTCCAAAAAATGAGTGGTTTGAAATCAAATCTTTTTGGACACGGATTGCGCGGAATCTCACGGATTTTTTGGCTTCAACCCTGCGAGGCAGTCGCGCAACGGGAATAAGAGAATCAGCCCAATGAGGAGCAGATTTGCCAGGAGCAAGCCGACTGCCGGAATCCGTTGCAAGCGGGCCCGGGCGGCGAAGGCGTCATACGTCCCGGCATAGACAATCTCGGCGCGGATGGTTTGGGAGGTTCCGCCGTCGACCAGCCCAACCCAATTTTCGGCCCTGCCGACGACAATCACCGGCTGTCCGGCCTGGATGTACGAATAGCGCATGGCGTCCACCGGCCAACTGGCGGCCTGGTAGGTATCGTTCGAGATTGCCAGGCGGCCATCTTCGAGGTCGAGCCACAACTCCATCGGCGACCAGAGATGCGCCTCGTCCACATAGGCGACATAATCGCCGGTCAGGGTGTCGTTTTGGGCGCTGACCAGGCCGCTAAGCATGATTCCGTCCCCGCTTTTGGCCCCGGCCAGGGCGGCCAGCGTCGAAAGCGGCGGGTCGGCCAGGCTGGCGGAGAGGCTGCGCGCTCCCTGAAAGGCCAGCAAGGCGTTGAAGAGCAGGAAGCCGGGCAGGGCAATGAAAAAAGGCAGGAGCTTGCGGTAATCGGCGGGGGTTTGGGCGTTTTTCAGCGGGAAGCGCGCCAAAAGCCAGGCCAGCAGTCCGCAGAACAGGAGCAGGAACAGGTTCGTCAGCATGTTCACCAGCCCGATTGTTTTATTCCGCCGGGATGTAGGCCAGCCCGGCGATGCCGGTCAGCAGGCCGTCGAAGAAGATGCCGGAGATGCGGTCGCCGTTGGGGGCGTACCATTCGTAGACAGTTTTCAGGCGTCCGTCTTGCTGCATGATTTCTTCGCGCAGGAATCCCGGCGATTCGAGCAGTTCGGCCATGACGGGGTATGGAATGACTTTGTCGCGTTTGTAAATGGATTCCAGTTCGTCGTAGTTTGTGCGGTTTGCGGTGGTCAGGCTGTAATCGCCGGGGCGGGTTTTGGGAGAAATGGATTTTTTATAGACCAGCCCGTCGGTGGTGACGCCGATGTAAATCACCATTTTGTCTTGCCCGGTGTCGTAGATAAAGGTATCGGCGTGGTCTTCGCGCGGCTTCCAGGAGTCGGTGCTGCGTTTGCCGGTCATGCCCATCAGGGCGTCGAGTTGTTCGACCCGCGTTTCGCCGATGGTGACGCGCACATAGCCCTGGTAGGTTGGGCCGGCCATCCAGCCGCTGTAGTTCCCGGCGGGGGCGGGCGGTTCGCCGCTGTCGTTCTTGGGAGGCTGGGTTTCCATTGGTTTTTCGACCGGCGCAAGAGGTTGTTGAGCCGCCGGGGTAGCCTGCTCCGTTGTGTGCCCGGGCGAATCCAGCCCGACGGCGCGGTAGGCAAACTGGCAGGCCAGGGAAGCCAGGGCCAGGACTGCCAGCCATAGATAGGGGAAAGCGCATTTGGGTTTCATGGTTCCTCGCTATTTACAAATCCCGCAACCGGGTTTGCAGGGTTTTGCCCAGGTTGATGAGTTGCAGGAGTTCTTCCGGCTTTTGCAGGCGCGCGCCGCGAATTTCGATATCCAGCCCATCGGCGGTGCGGCGGATGAGCGGCTTTGGGCCGCGCCAGTGGAGCAGGGCCGATTCGAGCGCCGGGCCGGGCCGGAAGGCATCCGGGCTTTTGGCAAATAGCATGTATTTCTGGCGGAATTCCGCGCTGCCGGTTTGTATCTCTTGCAGCCCGTCGGCTTCGCTGCCGAGCGCCATTTGCAAGACCTGGCGCAAAAGCATATCGCCAAAACTGCCCAGGGCTGCGTTCGACATGCGTTCCCCGATGAGCAGGGTCTCGCCGGGCAGGTCGGCGTGCCAGAGGGTATCGAGACGGATGTTGGATGAGCCGGTCTCGCCGGTTGGCTGTCCGTTGGAGCGCGAGACCGACTCGAGGCTCCAATTTGGTCCATCGAGGCGGAATCCGGATGCCAGCGGCGCGCGCATTTTTTCGTATTTCAGGCCATGTTCTGCCGCGAATTGAATCAATGCCTGTTCGGCCCGGGCCTGGCGCAGCCTGACCAGCAGGAAAATCAGGCCAATCAGCAGGCCAACAGCGGCGATGACGAGGAGGTTGAGGGTGAGGTCGTCCATTTCAAGTTCCAGTATCCAGTATAAAAGCAACGTCCCGAAGGTTTTCAAGGCGCAATTGGGGCGATTTTCAGAAACCGCTCGGCTGAGCGCTCACGGCGAAGCCTTCGGGACGGTTCGAGTCAGGCGGTGGGAATTTCAGCGGGTGGTTCGGGGGCTGCGGTTTTCTTTTTGCGCCAGAAGTAGAAGCCCGCGCCGCCGCCGATGACCAGGGGGAGGAAACAGCACAGGCAGAGGAAGACGCCGCCGCCGAGGAGGTAGGCTATCCAGTTATCGCCCAGGTCGAGACCGGCCCCGCCGACCTTGCTCACGGCGCGGAGGTTGTTCTCTTTGCCTAGCGCCAGTTTCCAGGTCAGGGTGCTGCCATTTTGTTCGGTGGCGTTGCTCTCGATGACCTTGCCGGGCATTTTGACAATCCAGTTGGCGTTGAGTCCCATGCCTGGCACGGCGTTGCTCTCGCCGCTCATGTCGAGGGTGAGGTCGTAAATCAGTTCATCACCGGCGATGACCATCTGGTTGATGCGGGTGTCGGTTTCGCTGTAGAGTTTTTGCAAGTCCTCGAGCGAGGCAAATTGGGTCTCGAAAATGCACCAGGTTTCATCCTCGTTGCGGGTTTCCTGGCGGGCGCTCATGCCGGCTGGCATGTCCGTGCCTACCTGCTCACAAAACGAGGCCGCGTCCATGCCGAGACCAGACAAATCCTCGGTCGTCATGCCGAATTCCTGGATGTATGCGCCCGAGCCGTCGCTTTGGATGTCGGTGATGACGTTGACTTTACAGGCGGTAAGGAGCAGGGCGGCAAGGGCAAGCAGAACGAGCAAGGCAATTTTTTTCGTTTTCATGGGGTTGTCCTTTTCGGGTTATCCGGTTTTCCAGTTATCCGGTTATCCAGTTTTTCAGTTAGGTGGTGTTTGGTCAAATACCGAATACCAAGTATCGAATCTCGACTATCGTCTATCGTCCACCGTCCATTATGGCACCATCTGTAACATCCCGCCGCCGTCGAAGTTGGAGCCGCCGCCGCCGACCCAGGTTGCGCCGTACTGGTCGACGTGCAGGGCCGAGATGCCGTTCGTCAGCAGGCCGTCGGCAGTGGTGAGCAGTTGCCAGCCGGAGCCGGTCGAGGACAGCAGGCCCTTGTCGGTGCCGACCCAGATGCGGTTATCCGGCCCGACTGCCAGGGTCAGCAGGCGGTGGCTGGAGAATCCGTCTTCGAGCAGGTCGAGCAGGGTGACGGTCTCGCGTCCGTCGTAGCGCGCCACGCCGGTAAATGTGCCGATGATGAGCGCGCCGTCCGAATCCAGCGACAGGGCGCGGATGTAGGTGTTCGGGATGCTCTTGTCGTCTGGGCCAAAGACCACTTCCAGCACGCCGTTTTCGTATTTGGCGAGGCCTTTGCCGGTTCCAATCCAGACCCGGCCTGAACCGTCGGCCAGCAGGGCATGGACTTCGTCGCTCGGCAGGCCCTCGGCGGCTGTCAGCGTCAGGGCGACCGATTCGTCCGGGTTGAGGACGACGATGCCCTTGCGCGGATGCCCGAACCAGGCGCGCCCTTCCAAATCCACCGTCACGCTCTCGTAGGAGTGGATGTCGGGGAAGTTGGTCCAAGTCCCGTTTTTGTAGTGGCTGGCATAGCCGTTGACCACGCCCACCCAGGTTGAGCCGTCCGGCGCGAAGGCCAGGCCCGCCGCCCAACTGCCGCCCAGCCCTTCGGTGGTGGACTTCTTGAAGGTCTGCCACGCGCCTGCGGGGTTGGCCGGGTCGAGGATGTTGATGCCGCCATCGGTACCGACCCACAACTTGCCGTCTGGCGCGATGGCAAATGTATCGACAAAGTTGCTGGCGAGCGAGTCCTCGGCCTGGAAGGCTTTCACCTGTCCGTCCTGGACGAGGTTCACGCCCTGGCTGGTGGCATAGACCGGATTGCCGTTCTCGTCCAGCGCCAGGCCGAGGATGGCCTGCTTATCGGGGTCGCTGATTTCCAGGTCGCACGCGCCGGTCCGCGGGTTGAACTGGCACAGGCGGCCCGCGCCGAGCGGCGCGGTGGCGGCCCACATCTTGCCATCCGGCGCGATTTCGAGTTCGTTGATGTCGCTCAGTTTGGCGGGGGACTCTTTCCCGTAGAGCGTCCACTTGCCGCCCTTGAAGGATTGCAGGCCGCTCGACGCGCCGACCCACAAGGTCCCATCTTTGGCGAAAGCCAGGGCCGAGGCGCGCTCATCGGGCATGCCGTCCGCCGCGCTGTAGGTCTTGACCTGTCCATTCGAGATTTGGGTAATGCCCTTGTAGCCGCTGGCAAACCAGATATCCTTGCCGTTGACCGTGATGTCGGTCACGGCGTTCCAGAGCAGGCCTTCCTTTTGGGTGAAGCGCTGGAACGCGCCGGTTTCGAGGTCGAGAATGCCGAAGCCTTCGTAGCCGATGAGCAGGCGCTTGTTGGCCTCGTCGCAGTACAGGCGGGTGATTTTGAGATTGTCGAGCAGGCTGTCGGCTGGAATCGCCAGGTCGTTCGGCCATAGTCCGGTGTTCGGGTCATACGCGCTGATTCCGCGCTGCGTGCCGACCAGGATACGCGGCTGCGGGATTTCGCAGTAGGCGATGGCGTTGGCGCTGACGTGGCCCATGCCGCTGAGCGGGGTGTAGCGCATGGAGTAGCCGCTGTCGAGCCGCCAGGTGATGAGTCCGCCCAGGGTGGCGGCGTGGATGACGCCTTTGTAAACGACTATATCGCGCGCCACATTGGCGTTGGTGAAGGCATACCAGCCGGGGACGAGTCCCGAAACCTGCGGCGCAAACGGCGCGGAGGGTTCGTCCGCCGCGGCGGGCGGCTGGGTGGGCTGCTCCAGCGGGGTTTCGGGTTCATTTGTACAACAGGCGTCCGTCTCGACCGGGGTCGGCGCGGTTTGTGGGCTTGCGCCAAGATTACAGGCCAGGCTGGAGAGAATCAGCACAAGGACGAGGGCGAGGGGGATAAGTTTTTTCATGGGCGAGTCTCCTTTTTCTGTTGGACGCGGATTTACGCGGAAAAATTTAAGAAAAGTCCGTGTTACTCCGCGTTTTCCGTGAAATCCGTGTACTGGTTTCACCCTCCAACCGCTCCGTATCCTGCTCCACGAAATCGAACAGCGCCTTCAAACTGGCAAATCCGTGCCGTTCACCGCTGGAGGGGCTTTCGAGCATGGCGCGCCATTCGGGCGGGTCATTCGGCTCCAGCCACAGGCGCAGGAGGTAGGAGCGATAGGGAGTGGTTGTCATGTGCTTTTTGTAACAAAGGAGCGTCAAAAAAGCGTCAAAGAAGTAATTCGTGATTGGTTATTGGTAACTCGTGATTCGTAATTGGTGATTCGGAAATTGCATGTTTGCGGGGGCGGAATTGGGTAAAATGGTACAAAGATAAGCAAAGAATCACCAAATCACCAAATCGCTAAATTACCCAATGCTTACGATTACCCTCCTTGGCGGATTTCACCTCGAACGCGATGGCAGCCCACTCACCGGGTTTGCCACCGACAAAGCCCGCGCCCTGCTGGCGTATTTGGCCGTCGAGCGGGCCCGTCCGCGCCGCCGCGAGAGCCTGGCCGCCCTGTTTTGGCCGGAGCAATCCGACGAACGCGCCCGTCAGAGTTTGCGCCAGGCGATCTCGCACCTGAAAGCCGCCCTGGGGAGCGATGAATTCCTGCTCGTCACCCCGCAAGACATCCAAATCCACCCGCAGGCTGAACTCCAAACCGACGTGGGCCAGGTCGAGCGACTCGTCCAGGCCTGTGAAAACCACCGCCACCGCGAAATCGAACACTGCCTGCCCTGCCTGCGCCGCCAGGAGCAGATTGTCGCGCTGGCGGGCGGCGAATTCCTGGCTGGATTCCCCTCCCAGAACAGCGAACCTTTCGAGGAATGGCTCATCCTCACCCGTGAGCGCGCGCACCAGGCTGCCATGAATGCCCATTTTGCGCTGGCGAATTTCCATGAGCAGCGCGGCGAGTTGGAACAGGCCCTGAAGCACGCCCGCGCCCAAATCGCGCTCGAACCCTGGCGCGAGGAAGCCCACCGCCAGGCCATGCGGCTGCTGGCCCAGAGCGGCCAGCGCAGCGCGGCCCTGGCGCAATACCGAGCCTGCCAGCGCGCCCTCGAGTCTGAACTCGCCGCCGCTCCGACCGCCGAAACCGAACGCCTGCGCGAAATGATTCCCTCCCTCACCCCTTTCCCTTCTACCCTGACGGGCACGCGTCCCGCCGGGCGAGGGCTAGGGGTGAGGGCCGACAGTGACGCCTTCGTAGGCCGCCAGCGCGAACAGGCCGACCTGGCCGAGCGCCTGGCTGACCCCTCCTGCCGCCTGCTGACCCTGCTGGGCATGGGCGGGCTGGGCAAGAGCCGCCTCGCGCTCCAGGCGGCCCGCGCCCACGTTGGCCTGTACCGCGACGGGGTGGTTTTCGTCCCCCTGCTGGCCGCTCACGACCCGCTGGAAGCCATCGCCGCCGCGCTCGGCTTCAACGACCCCGCTGCGCCGGGCCTCGACCGGCTCGACCAACGGCTGACCGACTACCTGCGCGAAAAAGACCTGTTGCTCGTCCTCGACAACTTCGAACATCTCACCGACCAGGCCGGGCGGCTCAGCCCCCTGCTCGAAGCCGCGCCCGGCCTGCAAATCCTGGCTACCTCGCGCGAACGCCTGCGCCTGCGCGAGGAATGGGTGTATGCGTTGGAGGGATTGTCGTATCCTCAAGACGATATTCGATATTCGATACTCGATACTCGAATATCGAATATCGAATTATCGAATAACGATCATCGAACCTGCGACTCCCTCGCCCTCTTCGAGATTCGCGCCGCCCAAGCCGATTCCCGCTTTTGCCTGACTGAAGCCTGTCTCGCCGAGATAGCGGCCATCTGCCAGCTGGTAGAGGGGCACCCGCTCGCCATCGAACTGGCCGCCAGCGCCGCCGCGGAACGCCCGTGTGGGGAATTGCTCTCGACTCTGCGCCAGACCTTCGACGCGCTGGCGCCCTCCTTGCGGAACCTGCCGGAACGTCACCGCTCGCTGCGGGCGGTCTTCGAGCATTCCTGGACTCTGTTGACCCCTGACGAGCAAAACCGGCTGGCGAATCTCTCCGTTTTTGTGGGCGGGTTCAGCGCCGAGGCCGCCTTCGCCGTGACTGGTACATCTTCCTCGCATCTGGCCGATTTGGCCGCGAAATCACTCGTCCGCCGCGATTCTGATGACCGTTATAGCCTGCACGAGAGTATCCGCCAGTTCAGCGCCGAAAAACTGGAGAATGCCCAGGCAGCGCGGCAGCGTCATGGTACGTATTATGCGCGTTGGGCGGCCCAATTCGACGGGGCGGCGAATGCCGGGGCGTTGGATTCGCTCCAGTTGGAACGCGCCAACCTGCGGGCGGCCTGGGAAGGTTCGGTGGGGGAAAATTTTGATTTAACGGCCAGCCTGCTGCCAGCCTTGTCGCTTTTATACTCCCTGCGCGGGCCGCTCTCGGAGGGGGAATCGCTTTTTGCGGCGGCGTGTTGTTCAGGGTGTCCATCCGAAATAAAAAATACTATCTCTCTTGAACTCGCCCGTCTGTACACGGCCCAGACCCGTTACGATGAGGCAATTGCGCTGGCGCGGTCTGTGCCTGAAACGGCGCGTTCGCTGCTCATCGAGGCACAGGCGCTTAGCGCTCAGGGCGAGGGTGAGGCCGCCCGGCCCGTGTTGGAGAAAGCCCTGGCGTTGGCCGGGGAAGACCGGCGCGTTCGGGCTGACTGCCTGCGCGAGTTGGGCAACGTCGCCAACCGTTTGTCGGAATATGACCTGGCGGTGCTGCTTTACCAGCAAGCGCTCGAACTGGCGCGCGAATTGGGCGACCTGCGCGGTGAGAGCGCGACCCTCAACAATTGGGCTTCGGTGGAATGGGATTTGGGCGACCTGGCAACGGCGCGGTCGCATTACGAAGAAGCCCTGTCGCTCTACCGGCAGTTGGGCAACCGGTTGGGCGAGGCCAAGGCGCTCAACAACCTGTCGAATGTGCTGGCCGACCAGGGCGACCTGGCCGGGTCGCTGGAATGCAGCCGCCAGGCGTTGGAAATTCACCGCGCGATGGGCAACCCGCGCGGGCAGAGCGCGGTGCTTAACAACCTGGGCGCCACCTATTTCATGCTCAAGGATTACCAGTCGGCGCGCCGCGCTTATGAGCAGGCCCTGGCCCTGCACCGCGCCAGCGGCAACCGCCAGGCCGAAGGCGAGGCGCTCGCCAACCTGTCCCTGCTCGATTGCGCGCTGGGACGCCTGGCCGAAGGGCGAGAGCGCGCCAGCGCCGCAATTACGCTCTCAGAGCAAACGGGCGATAAAATCAACCTGGCAAATGCGCTCTATTACCTGGGGAGAATCGAACTGGCCGATGGGATTTTCCCGGCTGCCGAAGCCGCCCTGACCCGCGCTCTCGACCTGCGCCGCGAGTCGGCTCCCCACCCCGGGCGGATGGCTGAAATCCAGGCTGAACTGGCGCTGCTGGCTTTTGAGCAGGGCGAGATGACTTTGGCAAGGGAGCGGATTGGGCCGGTGCTGGAGTCGCTGGACGCGCTGGAGGGGGCGGAAGACCCGGAGCGGGTGCGGGAGACGGCGCGGCGGGTGGGGGCAGCGGCCTGAAATTTCGAGTAAAATTCTCTGAAAACCGGGAGCCGCGTCGGGAGACGTTGGAGTCCGTTTTGAAAGGCGCATACATGAATCGAAAACTCTCTCGACGTGATTTCTTGAAACTGGCCGGGCTGGGGTTGGGCGGGCTGGCCTTTACTCCTTATCGGTTGCCCGGCCTGGAGACATTTTCCAGTCCCAAACGCCTGCCGCAGTTCCCAAACAGCCCTCTCATTGGGCGGGTGGTGGATAATAATATTGACCTGCGCAGCAGCCCAACCAACGCACCGGTTCAGAATAATTCCATCCGCAAACTAGGGGCTGATACGCTGGTGGCCTGGGAGCGCGAGGTGGTTGGGAATGTGGTGGGCGGCCTGTCCAACCAGAAGTATGTCCAAACCCCGGAAGGGTACATTTACGGCTCGATGGTGCAGCCGACACGCAACCTGCCCAACACGCCGATTACTGAAATCCCTGCCGGGCAAAACGGCTTTTGGGCCGAAGTGACCGTGCCGTATGTCGATTTGGCGCACGAGGGCAACACCGCTTCGCCCTGGCTGCTCGACCATATTGCTTACAACTTTCCGCCGCGCCTGTATTACGGCCAGGTGGTCTGGATGGATAAAATTCGCGCGAACAACGGCTTCGTGGAATATCGCTGGAACGAGGACGCCAATGGGCGCGGCTACGGCTACGGCGCGTATGGCGAATTCTTTTGGGGAGATGGGGCGGGTTTTAAGATTCTGACCGATGAAGATGTCTCGATGATTAGCCCGGAGGTAGACCCGAACGAGAAAACTATCGCGCTGAACCTGGATTTCCAGACTTTATCGTGCTACGAAGCCGGGCGCGAGGTCTTCTTTTGCCGGGTTTCGACCGGGCGTGTGTTCGACCCTGCGACCGGCCTGGTCACGGATACCTACGCCACCCCGACCGGGACGCTGCTCACCCATTGGAAGATAATTTCCAAGAATATGACTGCCGGGAACGAGTCATCAGGCTATTCCACTCCCGCCGTCCCCTGGTGCACTTACATTCAGGGCGGGGTTGCCATTCACGGCGCGCACTGGCACAACGCCTACGGCGAGCCGCGTTCGCATGGCTGCGTCAACGTCAGGCCGGAAGACGCCAAATGGATTTTCCGCTGGACGTATCCGCATGTCTCATTAGCGGCGGGGGAGGAACGCCGCAGCCTGCCAGAGCATGGCACGATTGTCAAATCGACGCAGAAGGTGTTCTAATCAAGAAAACGTCCCGAAGGCTCAAAACCTTCGGGACGTTTTCTTGCGCGTCAGCATGGAACTCGTATAATGGGTAGGTCGTCTAGACTTTAAGGAGAAACCATGCAGACGAAACCCCGAAAGAAGATTACTATTTTGATAGCAGAAGACCACCCGGTCACAATCCAGGGGGTTTGCGCGATTATCGAAAAGGCAAACGACATGGAAATCGTGGGCAAAGTGGAAGATGGGGCGCAAATCCAGCCGATGGTTGCGAAACTGCGCCCCGACATTTTGCTGCTGGACTTGATTATGCCGAATCTCTCGCCGACTGCGCTCGAAAAATGGGTGCGCGAGAACCATCCCGAAACCGT
>DAOUAZ010000173.1:0-2751 GCA_034432975.1 Anaerolineales bacterium
CATTCGCAGCTGCATCTCTACCGCTCGAAAAAATGGACAGCGGGTACTGGAGGCGCTTTTCAATGCCTTTGCCGGTTCACCTTTCCGGCCAGCCTTTCTAGCCGCTATCCCGGCTGAATAGATACTTTCGTTTTTTTCCCAGCCCAATTTGGTGGTAAGATACAAACAATTCGTTTTCTAAGACAGCACGTGGTCTCGATACGCCCTCACCTGCACTGCACCAAACGCAGTGCGGTGCAAGTGTCGCACAGAACGCTCAGGGCTACTCGACCACCGGCTTATCACGAGTAGTACCACTTGAAAATCTGGTCATAAACCGCCAGCAGGGCCTTTTTGATAGGTGCGAACTGCACTAGTCGCTTGATTATGCCGGAGCGTTGGGCGGCGGGCTGGCCTTTGGCATAAACGCCTTTGACGTAGTCGGTTGTATTCGAGAGATTCATCACCAACGGGTCAGGGACCATCAGGCGCAGGTACCCGGCGGCGTTCATGCGCTGGTCGATCTGCTTGACCTGACCCATCGGTTTGTCCATGTCGAAGGGCAGGAATTGCGCCAGGGTGGATTTGTAAGCGACGAATTGCCAGTGGGAGGCGCCAATCATCGCCGTTTTGCCCTGATAGTTGATTTTCCAATCCTGGGTTTCGGCATAGATTTTCCGATTTTCTTCCTCGTCCTGTCCCAGCGAGCGGTTGAACTCCCAGAACGTCTCCCAGGGGATGAACTGGCCCTCTTCGAGCGCGGCGTTTTCCTGCGCCCAGGCGCGG
Source organism: Anaerolineales bacterium (assembly GCA_034432975.1). Classification (GTDB taxonomy): domain Bacteria; phylum Chloroflexota; class Anaerolineae; order Anaerolineales; family Villigracilaceae; genus UBA5195. The sequence continues at coordinate 766 of DAOUAZ010000173.1, forward strand.
GTGGCGGTGTGATAGTCTGGATTGGTGCGGAAGGGCCGCGCCGTGACCATGCCCACGTTGGGGAAGGTTTCGAGCAGTGCCACCGAGCGCGAGAGCCAGCCGGGGTAGTAGAGAATGTCGCTGTCGGAATAGGCGATCATCTCGCCCGGCGCGCCGGCCAGGATGATGTTCCAGGCCCCGCCCTTGCCCAGGTTTTTCTCGGACAGGAGCAGGTATTGGATGCGCCCGGCTTCTTTCTCCGCGATGAGCCAATCGCGCGCTTCGGGGCAGGAGCCGTTATCGAACACCATCAGGTCGAAGGGCAGGCCGGGTTCGACCCGCATTGATTCGAGTGAGACTTTCAGCACATCCAGCCCTTCGGCGTAGAATCCGCTCAGAAAGGGGATGTAGTTCAGCACCGCAACGGTAATCCGTTCCGGTTTGGCGACGGTTTTTGCAAATTTGGCGGGGTTTTGGCCTTTTCTCATTCTTGTTTACCAGTTTTCCTGTTTACCTGTTTCCTGATTTTCCAAAGCATGTTCGATAACCGCGCCGACCCCAGCGCCAGCAGCGGCCAGGCTTCGATTTTGCGCCACAGACGGGTGGAATCGAGTTTTTGGGGCAGGATTTGGCCGTTTACCAGGCGTTTGTCGGCGTCGAGCAGGGTGAAGCGGGTCATCGGGCGGCCACCGGCCAGGCGGATGTTGGTTTCGGTTTCGGGGTGCTTGTAGTGCGGTTGTCCGCCGGGCAGGTGGGAATAGTCGTGGTTCTGGTGGACAATCATTACATCGGCGGTGGCGTCGATGGCGGGGAAGCCGCTCTTGCGGGCGTGGTAAATCATCCAGTTATCCCAACCGGCCCGGCCAATGATGAAGGGCGGGAGTAATTGGTAAGTGGTCATTGGAAAGAGAAAGTAATCAGAACCGGCGGGGCGGTGGAGGTTGCCCTGACGATGGACGATAGACCGTAGACGATTTTGCCAGCCTTCAGAAAAATCGAGTGGTTCGGTGATGTCTATGTCCCAACGCTGACCCATCAGGACGAATTTTTCCAGCCGGGCTGAAACGTTTTTCGCCGCCTGGGCAAAATCATCGAACAGGATGATGTCGGCGTTGACGATGGCGTAGAGCGGCGTGGGGCTGGCTTCCCTGGCGAAACGGAACATGGCGTCCATCAGCGGCGCGCCGCTCTCGCTGCGCGGAATCTCGCGGATGTGGGTCAGGCCCAATTCGGCGGCAATTTCGGCCAGGCCGGGTTCGTCGCCGAGCAGGACAATGTTCACATCCGGCAGTTTTGTCCAGGAGGTGATGGCGTTGCGCTGGAGGACGGCAATGCGCGGGTCGGTAAAGGGCTTGGGGGCAGAAAAAACAGTTATCAGCGGGGCAGTCATCAGTTATCAGTAATCAGTGTTCAGTAATCAGTTTATCTTACTTACTTGCTTCCCTGTTTCCTTGTTTACTCTCTCGTCCACTTCGGTCATGGTTTTGTGACGCACGGCGGCGTTGATTTGGGTCAATTCAGGGTGTTTTTGAACCAGTTCGAGCACATCGTACCATGTAAAGTCGGTTTTGTTGCCCAGGCGGGTGAAGATTTCACGCATGAAGGCCAGGTCTTCGGGAGTGTCCACTGTCCAGCGCAGGGAACCATAATCAGGCGTGTGATGAAGTTGGGCGATGCGGAAGCCGCGCGGGGAAGTTCCAGTGGACAGTAAACAGTAATCAGTAATCAGTTTGGCAGGAGACAGAGTAACATTCTCGTACAAAAACGGCATGACATGTTCACGGTGGAAGGTTTCGGTGGCTTCGCGCCAGGCGCGTTCGAGCGCGGCGAAGGTGCAGGCTTCCACGTCCAGGCCGATGGGGAAGGCGCGGGGGAAGGGGGGCGGCAGGCGGTTGCAGGCGAAGTCGAATTGGGGATTATGAATTGCGAATTGCGGCGTTCCTAATTCGTAATTCGCAATTCCTAATAACGCAACTGTCTGGTCAATTACACCCGGGTCTATCAGCG
>DAOUAZ010000174.1:0-1938 GCA_034432975.1 Anaerolineales bacterium
CGCTGGGGTGGTTGTGAATCGCTATCAGCGCCGAAGCGTTCTTGCGGACGGCCTCGCGGAAGACCTCCCCCACGCGAACCTGCGCTGAACTGACCGAGCCGCGATACAGTTCGACCACATCCAGCACCCGGTTGCGGCGGTCGAGCAGCATGACGCGCAGGTGTTCCTGTTCCAATGCTCCCATTTCGTACATGACCAGCACCGCCGCATCCCCGGGGGAATTGATGGTCGGGCGCTCGTCGGGCGATTCCAGGGTCAGCCGCCGCCCCAGTTCGATGGCTGCTTTGAGTTGGGCCGCCTTGGCCTCGCCAATCCCATGTTGGTTGATTAAATCGACGAAGGGCGCGCGGTGAATGCCCGAAATTCCGTCAAACTTTTGCAAAAGGCGCTGCCCCACCTGCACGGCGTTTTCGCCTGGCACGCCCACGCGCAACAAGATGGCAATCAGCTCTGCGTTCGAGAGCGACTGCGGCCCCAGCGAGGCCAGCCGCTCGCGCGGGCGGTCCGATTCGTGCAAATCAGTAATACGGTAGTATGCGGGCTTGGGGATGTTTTCGGCCATGCTGGAAGTTTTTCTTACTGTAAACAAACCAACCGGGCAGGGCGAGACACATCCCGCCCTGCTTCCTTATTGGCTTTTAGACAATCCTCTCCAGGCTGGTATCCCACAAGCGTTCTGCCACCGCCTGGTTGTAGGATACCGGGTCGGAATCGACAGCCTGTTTGTCGACGAAATATTTTCCGCTGACGCCTTCCACTTCCATCGAAGATGCCAGGTAAATACCGGTCGAGGCGCCCTCATCGGCTGTCTTGGCAATCGGCGAGATGAGTTTCATCGCCAGGCTCATCAATGTGCCATTGTTCCTGCCAAAACCAGATGCCACAAACCCGGGATGCATTGCGTTGGCGCTAACCCCTTTTCCTTCCAACCTGCGCGCCAATTCGTTCGTAAACAATACGTTCATCAGTTTGGAACGCCCGTAGATTGTCATGCCGTTATAAGATTTTTCGCCTTGTAAATCGTCGAAATCGATAATCTGTCCGCGATGGGCATCGGATGAAACGTTGATGACGCGTGCCGGGGCGCTGGCCTTCAACACGTCCAGCAACAGGTTGGTCAGGTGGAAATAATTCAAGTGATTGAGGGCAAAGGTCATTTCCAGGCCGTCTTCAGAGAGATGCTTGCTCATGTAAATGGCCCCGGCATTGTTGATTAACACGTCCAGGCGGGTGCGGCGTTTCTTGAATTCATGCGCGGTCAACTGCACCCCGGCGTGGGTGGACAGGTCTGCCAGGATGGTGTCGATGTTCTGGTTGCCGGTCTGGTTCCTGATTTGCTCCGCTACCGTCGCCAGTTTGGCCGCATTGCGGCCTGAAAGGGTGACATGCGCCCCTTTTCCAGCAAGTTCGCGCGCCATAGCCAGCCCAATCCCGGAGGTCGCGCCCGTAATCAGTATTGTTTTTCCGTGCATGGAGGCAGGCATCGATGCTCCTCTATTTTACAAGCCAGTCCAGGGCTTCATCCAAGGAATCGAACACGCTGAATTTAAGTTCTCCGACGACCTTCGAAAAAGCATATAACAGATGCCGCCGGTAGCCGCTCACGCCAACAACTGCCCGTTTCTTGATGTACTGGTTCGTTACTTTGACCAGTTCAACCAGGTGTTTGATAATATCTTCGTTTGCCAGCGTTCCTTCTACATACGAGATGGATAGGATGGAATGGGGTGGCTGTCCGGCCAATTCTTGCTTGATGGCTTCACATTCTGTCGCAATTTCAGCAGTATTGCTGCCACGATGAGAAAAATCTGCAATGAAAACCCGGGAACCCTGATGTGTCAGCCAATGTGATTTCATCTTGCATTCTCCCTCGGAATGGCCTGCGCGCCAACCAGCCATTCGAACGCTTTATCCCTGCTGTCGAAAGCCACAACCGGT
>DAOUAZ010000175.1:0-5063 GCA_034432975.1 Anaerolineales bacterium
GGGAGAAGGGGGGCAGTCCTCCTCCCCCCTCGGGGGAGGGGCTAAGGGTGAGGGCATTTCCCCTCTCCCCTCGGGAGAGGGCCAGGGTGAGGGAAAACCCCGCAAATACAACCCCCGCCTGCCCGAAGAACTCAAAGCCCGAATCCGCGAAATGCGCCACAACGCCACCGACTCTGAAGCGCTGCTCTGGAAAATCCTCCACAACCGCGCCTTCCACGACGCCAAATTTCGCCGCCAGTATCCGATGGGCGGCTACATCCTCGATTTTTACTGCCACGAAGCCAAACTCGCCATCGAACTCGATGGCAGCCAGCACAACGAGGCTGAACAAGCCAAATACGATGAAGAACGCACCAAAATTTTGCGCGAACAGCACGGCATCGAAGTCATCCGTTTCTGGAATAGCAACCTGCTGAACAAAACCGAAGAAGTTCTCAATACCCTTTGGGATGTTCTCGATGAGCGTCTCGCTCCCTCATCCCCAGCCCTTCCCCCTGTGGGGGAAGGGAGCAATCCCCCTCTCCCCCCGGGAGAGGGGTTAGGGGTGAGGGCAAGCCAGCACGAAGCCGCCGTCCACATCCTCAACACCGTCCTGCTCCCCGCCATGAAAGAAGTCGGCGACAAATTCGGCGCGGGCGAACTCATCCTGCCCTTCGTCCTGCAATCCGCCGAAGTGATGAAAAAAGCCGTCGCCCGCCTCGAAACCTACCTCGAAAAAGTTGAAGGTGTCACCAAAGGCACGGTCGTCCTCGCCACCGTCTATGGCGACGTGCATGACATCGGCAAAAACCTGGTCAAAACCATCCTCGTCAACAACGGCTACACCGTCATCGACCTCGGCAAACAAACCCCCGCCGAAACCATCATCTCGAAAGCCGTCGAAGTGGACGCCACCGCCATCGGCCTGTCGGCGCTGCTCGTCAGCACCTCCAAGCAAATGCCGCTCATCGTCAACGAACTCCAGCGGCGCGGGCTCAAATTCCCCGTGCTCATCGGCGGCGCGGCCATCAACCGCCGCTTTGGCCGCCGCATCCTGCAAACCGAAGACGGCGAATACTACGCCCCCGGCGTCTTCTACTGCAAAGACGCCTTCGAGGGCCTGGAAACGATGGACACCCTGATAGACGACTCCGAACGCCCGGCTTTCCTGGAAAAACTGCAAAAAGACGCGGATATGGAATTAGGAAGGTTGACCAGTCAACCGGTCAACCGGTCAACCGGTCAACGAAGTTCAATTACCCCTCAGCCTTTGTCGCTCTCGCAGGGCGTGGATTTCGGCTGGAAACTTGTCCGCGCCATGCCGCTCGAAATGGTATTCCAGCACCTCAATATCAACGAACTCTACCGCCTTTCCTGGGGCGCAAAAAACACGCACGGCGACGAGTGGATCAAACTCAAAGCCGGCTTCGACGCCCGCCTGGAACGGATGAAGCGCGAAGCCCTGAAAACCGGCTGGCTCAAACCGCAGGCCGTCTACGGCTACTTTCCCTGCCAATCCGACGGCGACGACCTCATCATCTACGACCCTGCTACACTAATTCCTAATCCGCAACCCCTAACTCGCTTCAACTTTCCCCGCCAGCCCCACGGCGATTACCTCGCCCTGAGCGACTACTTCGCCCCCGTCGAATCCGGCCAGGTGGACGTGGTTGCCTTCCAGGTCGTCACCGTCGGGCAGGAAGCCACCGAGAAATTCGACGCCTTGCAAGCCGCCCACGACTACACCGAAGGCTACTTCGTGCATGGACTGGCCGTCCAAGCCGCCGAAGCCGCCGCCGACTACCTGCATCAGCACATCCTGCGCGAGTTGGGGCTGCCTGCCGGGCAGGGCAAACGCTACTCGTGGGGCTACCCCGCCATCCCTGAGTTGGAAGACCACCACAAAGTGTTCGACCTGCTGCCAGCGGAGAAGGAACTCGGCATGTCGCTCAGCCCGGCCTACCAGTTAATCCCCGAACAATCCACCGCCGCCATCATCGTCCACCATCCAAAGGCCAAATACTACAGCGTGGGCGAAAGCCGGGTGGAGCAATTAATGCGTTAATCCACCAATCTACACTAACTTGCACGAATTAATCGTGTAGATTGGTGGACAAAGGGCCAAAAATGACCAACTTTTTACAGTTACTCCAATCCCCCACCCCCCTGCTCGCCGATGGCGCGATGGGGACTCTCCTCCACGCTCACGGCGTGGAGCACACCCACTGCTTCGACGAACTCAATCTCACCGACCCTGCCAAAGTCGCCGAGGTCCACCGCCAATACATCGAAGCCGGCGCGCAAATCATCCTGACCAACACCTTCGGCGCGAACCGCTACAAACTGCATAAGCACGGCCTCGACGAGCAAACCGCCGAAATCAACCGCGCCGGGGTCGAAATCGCCCGCCGCGTCGTGAAAGAAACTGGCAAAACAGTGCTGGTGGCCGGGGATGTTGGCCCGCTTGGGGTGCGGATTGCGCCCTATGGCCGCGTCCAGCCGCTCGAAGCGCGCGAGGCCTTCCAGAAGCAGATACGCGCCCTGACCGCCGCCGGGGTCGATTTAATCGTCATCGAAACCATGACCGACCTGTACGAAACGGTCGAAGCCATTCAAGCCTGTAGGGGCGAGGTCGCCTCGCCCATCCCCGTCGTCGCAACGATGACCTTCACCCGCGACGACCGCACCCTGCTCGGCGACGACCCCGCCAAAGCCGCCCTCGCCCTGCGTGACGCCGGGGCGGATGTCATCGGCGTCAACTGCTCCGGCGGCCCGGCCCAACTCATCCGCATCCTGCGCGAAATGCGCCGCGCAATCTGGACTCCAACATCTCCCGATGTTGGCGCAACGTCAGAGACGTTGCGCTCCCGCCCCTATTTTTGGGTCAAACCCAACGCCGGCTGGCCCGAACACGTCGGCGGGCGCGTGATGTACGCCGCCGCGCCCGAATATTTCCGTGATTATGCCTTGGAATTCTGGAAAGCCGGAGCCAACGTCATCGGTGGCTGCTGCGGTACCACGCCCGAGCATATCGCCGCCATGCGCCAAACGCTGGATTCCGCTTCGACGGTCACGGTCGAACCCGTCAGCCTGGCCGCCGTTCGAGCAGTGCAGAGCGAACCCGCCGAAGCCCCCTCCGAACTGGCGCAGAAACTCGCCGCCGGAAGATTCGTCTACGCTGTCGAAATGGACCCCCCGCGCGGCCTCGCCACCCAAAAACTGGCCGCTGCCGCCTCGCTGCTCAAGGAAGCCGGGGCCGATGTCATCGACGTGGCAGACAGCCCGATGGCGCGCATGAGAATGTCAGCCTGGGCGGTCTGCGATGTCATCCAGCGTCAGGTTGGCATCGAGACCACGCTCCACTTCCCCACACGCGGACGCAACCTGCTGCGCGTGCAAGGCGACCTGCTGGCCGCCCACGCCCTCGGCATCCGCAACGTGTTTGTCGTCATGGGCGACCCGACCTCGATTGGCGATTACCCCGAAGCCGCCGATAACTATGACCTGGTGCCATCCGGCCTGATTAAACTCATCAAACAGGGCTTCAACCTCGGCCTGGACCATTCCGGCACCTCCATCGGCCAGCCGACTGCGTTCTTCGCCGGTTCCGCGCTCAACCTTTGCCCGCCCGACCCCGAAAGCGAAATCAAAAACCTGAAGCGCAAACTCAAAGCCGGGGCCGATTTCTTCCTGACCCAGCCGATTTACGACCCCGAGAAGGCCAAAGCCTTCCTCGATAAATTCGCAGAAGCCAACGGCGCGCCGCTCGATCAACCCGTCCTGGTGGGTGTGCTGCCGCTCGTCAGCGTGCGACATGCCAATTTCCTGCAAAACGAAGTGCCAGGGATTGTGATTCCCGGGGAGACGATGGAGCGGATTCACAAAGCCGGAGAAACAGCCTCCCGCGAGGGCGTGAAAATCGCCATCGAATTAATCCAGCAGATAAAAGAATGGGGGCAGGGCGTCTATCTCATGCCCCAATTCCATCGTTACGATTTGGTGGCAGAAATCATCGACGCAGTAAAACAGGGCGTGGAGGGCACCACATGACCCATAAACGCATCGCTATCGCATTGCTCATCGTTTTTTCGGTATCGATGGCCTACAGCGTCATCACCATCCCGCTGGATTGGCCGCGCCCGCACTTCCTGACCAGCCTGAATACAACGGTCGGTTTCTCAGCCACCTTCAGCCACGCCTGACAGCGCATGGGACTGAAGCGCGCCCTGGCCCTGCTGGCATACAGCTTCGTCGTTAGCCTGGCCTTCGGAAGCATCGGTGTGGCGACTGGCCTGGTCTACGGCCCATATCACTACACCGATAAACTGGGCCCCAATTTGACTCAGTTTTTCTTGTTGATTTCACAGTCAAAAACAAAATTGGAATTTGTCATCAACCCCAAACTGGGATATAGTTATGCGTTTTTGCGCATTGCCATCATTTATTTTTCGGAGAGTTTCGCATGACCCGCATCCTCAACCATCCCCTCATCATCACGCTGCGTGAATTACGAGGCAACCCGCGCGTCACCGTGCTAACCGAAGTCATGTTCGGCATTCCCTACAACCTGTTCATGCCATTTTTTTCGGTCTACATGCTGGCGCTGGGCGTCACCGACCAGCAAATCGGTGGAATCGCCAGCCTGGGACTGGTCATCCAGATTTTTTCAGCCTTGTTGAGTGGCGCCATCGTCGATAAATTTGGCCGCCGCCTGACGCTCTTCCTGTGCGACCTGCTCAGTTGGGCCGCCCCCTGCCTGGTTTGGGCGGTCGCCCAGGACGTGCGCTACTTTGTCGCTGCCGCAGTGCTGAACAGTTTTTGGCGCATCTCGCACACTGCCTGGACCTGCCTGATGGTGGAAGACGCCGAGGAGCGCCACCTCGTCCACATCTGGACCTGGATTATGATTTTCGCCGTCTGTTCGGCCTTTTTTGCCCCGCTGGGCGGCTGGTTCGTGGGCCATTTTGGGCTGGTGCCGGCGGCGCGTGGTTTGTTCCTGTTTGGCGCGTTCATGCTGGCTGCCAAAGCCGCCGTGCTTTATATCTACTCACATGAAACAGCGCGCGGCGTCCAGCGCATGGCCG
>DAOUAZ010000176.1:0-12569 GCA_034432975.1 Anaerolineales bacterium
TTCGCGATAATCCCGGCACCACTCCATGAGACTGGCGCGGGAACAGCCAGTGATATTCATGACTTCTTCGACCGAATAGCCTGTGCCATACAATCGGACGGCCTGGTAACGTGTGCGCGTCGCAGCATTCTTGCTCAGCTCGTAAGCTTGCTGCAAGGCCCGTTGTTCTTTATCTGTGAGGGTAAATTTTCGCTTTGCCATTCACCTATTGTACGATATTTATTCAACCTGTCCATAATGTGACATTGTCAAAGTAGATACGAATAGCCAAACATTGGATAAAACCGCCATGTCCCTTCTTCGCCGCCTGCGTCCGTTCCTGTTTCCTAAAAACTCCCTGCCAGAATTGGGAGCGCGATATATCCTGGCAGGATATTCGCGATTTATCGCATGGCGGCGCAGGTATGCTGATTGGCAAATTCGGGTGGAGCGCGCTGAACCCGTGAGCATAAAAAGTGTTTCGGTTGAATTTTTCCCTTACTCGCCCGGCCAGGATGTCGAAACGCTCCGCCAGGCCTTGGCCGGCTGCCCATCCGATTGGGTCCTGCTTGCCTCCGCCCCCCTGCAACCGGCCCCCTTTGCCCTGGCGGAAATCGAACGCGCTATCCAAACCTATCCCCAGGCCAACCTGGTTTACTCCGACGGCGATTGGCTCGACCAGCGCGGCAAGCGGGCCAACCCCTGGTTCAAGCCCGCCTTTGCCATCGATTCCCTGCGCTCACAAAATTACATCGCCCCGTTTTTTGCGATTCGCAAATCGCTGGGTGATTCTCTCGGCTGGTTCGACCCGGCGGCGGGCAGCGCCTGGGCCGAAGATTTAATCTGGAGGGTGGTGGAGCAGGCCCGGCAGGTGGTTCACATTCCAAAGGTGTTGTATCACCAAACGGGAGAACGCCCGGTTTCTTTCCAGGACGAGCAACGCGCATTGGAGGCGCATTTGCTGCGAAGCGGTTGCCCTGCGCAAGCGCAGATTGGTCCTGCGCCCCATACGTTCCACCTGCGCTATCTTCTGCGCGAGCAACCCCTGGTTTCTATCATCATCCCCAATCACGAACTGCCCGGTGAGTTGCGGCGCTGCGTGGGTTCGATTCTCGAAAAAAGCACCTACCCGAACTTTGAAATCCTGATTTTAGAAAACAACAGCAAGCAAGCCGAGACTTTTCGACTTTACGAGCAGTTACAGACGCGCGATTCCAGGGTGCGGGTGGTGGAATATCATCATAGCCCCTTTAATTACTCCGAAATCAACAACTTTGGCGCGCGGCAGGCGCGCGGGGATGTACTGCTCTTCCTGAACAATGACACCGAAGTGATGACCCCCGATTGGCTGGAACGGATGCTGGAATATGCCCAACGGCCCGATGTCGGCGCGGTGGGGGCAAAACTGTATTACCCGCAAAACTTGATTCAGCACGTCGGCGTGATTTTGGGATTGCTCGGCGCAGGGGCGCATCATTTCGTAAACTATCCGCGGGGGTATGCCGGGTATCACTACAACACTATGCTGCCGCAGAACTTTTCGATTGTGACTGCCGCCTGCCTGATGACGCGCCGCCAGGCCTTCGAGCAGGTTAGCGGGTTCGACGCCGCTTATCGTCTGGCCTACAACGATTTCGACCTGTGCCTGAAACTCCGCGAGCGCGGCTGCAAGGTGGTTTGGACGCCGTATGCCGAACTCTATCACCACGAAGCGCTCTCGCGCGGTTACGACTCGAACACCGCCATGCTCGAACGCCTCAAGCAAGAGCAGCAGACGTTTACTGACCGCTGGCACGACCTGTTACAAACCGGCGACCCCTTCTACAACCCCAACCTTGCCCTCGACCGCGGCTATTACTCCCTGCGTCCTGGCGTGTATTATGACCCGCCGCCGCGCGCCATGCCGGGGCTTGGTTTTTCCTCCAATCAAAATCCGCCAATTCCCTGAAAACGTGATATACTCTGCCGTCGCCCAAAATCGGGCGCGTTGCTTGGGACGTTGTTTTGAGATTTCCAAAATAAGCCCGAAGAGTCGGGCTTTTTGTTTGCATCAGTGATGGGACGGTTGGCCCGCGAGGGCCGGCTGTGCGGCAGGAACGGTTGCGGAGTCGTCAAAACATCCCTATCTTATTCTGGAGTCGGCGGCAAGCCGCTGGACACCAAACCACTGGAGTTTTGATGACAACCGATTTTTCCTCGCTCAACCTGCGCCCCGAACTGGCGCAGGCCATCACCGCGCTTGGCTATGCCGAGCCGACCCCCATCCAGGCGGGCATGATTCCACTCATGCTGACCGGCGTCGATGTGATTGGCCAGGCCCAAACCGGCACCGGCAAAACCGCCGCTTTCGCCCTCCCCATTTTGCACAATTTAGAGGCTGGCCGCCGCGCCCCGCAGGCGCTGGTCATGGCTCCCACCCGCGAACTGGCCCTGCAAGTTTCCGAAGCGATGATTAACTTCGGGCAGTTTTGCAACGTCCAGGTGCTGGCCGTCTATGGCGGCGCGGCCTATGCCCGCCAGATTTCGCAACTGCGGCGCGGCGTGGATGTGGTCGTCGGCACGCCTGGCCGCCTGCTCGATATGATGAATCGCGGCATCCTCGACCTGAGCGAAATCCGCGCCGTCGTGCTCGACGAAGCCGACGAAATGCTCAGCATGGGCTTCATCGAAGACATCGAAGCCATCCTGGCCGCCACCCCCGCTGAGCGCCAAACTGCGCTCTTCTCGGCCACCATGCCCGCCGAAATCCGCCGCCTGGCCAACAAATACATGCGCCAACCGCAGTCGGTCACCATCCAACGCGAACAGGTGACGGTGGCGGCAATTGAACAGCGCTATTACCTGGTCAACGACCACGACAAAACAGCGGCCCTTACTCGTCTTTTCGAGATGGAGGACATTTCCTCGGCCCTGATATTTGTCCGCACCCGGGCCGGGACCGGTGAGTTGGCGAATGCGCTTTCTACCCGCGGCTTTGCCTCCGAGGCCCTGAACGGGGACTTATCCCAGGAAGCCCGCGAGCGCACCCTGAATCGTTTTCGCGGCGGCCAAATCAAAGTCCTGGTGGCGACGGATGTCGCTGCGCGCGGCCTCGACATCGACGGTATCTCGCACGTGTTCAACTACGATGTGCCAGATGACTCCGAAATCTACGTCCACCGCATCGGGCGCACGGGCCGCGCCGGGAAGACCGGCATTGCCATTACGCTGGTGACGCCCTACGAGAAGCGCCGCCTGCGCGACATCGAGCGCTTTGCCCGCGCCAAACTGACCCAGACGCCGCTCCCGACCGCTGACGAGATTCTCTCGAAGCGCGAGGAAGAACTCATCAACAAGGTCAATGTCTGGATGCTGCGCGGACGCTGCAAGCAGGAGCGCGCCATTGTCGAGAAAATGGTCGCCGATGGGGTCGACCCGCTCGAACTGGCCGCCGTAGCCCTCAAGATTGCGCGCGCCGACGACAAGCAGCGCCCGGTTGCCCCGGTGAGTGAAGTGATTGAGTTCCAGCAGCGCGGATTCAGCGGGGAAAGAAAACGCCCGCAGCGCCGCGAACGTTCTTTTGGCGGCGAAAAGCGCGGGTTCGAGCGTGAATTTACATCCTCCCGCCCGCAGCGCCGCGACAGTTTCAAACGCAGTGATTTCAGCGGTTCATCTCATGAAAACGGCATGGTGCGCCTGGCGATGAACATGGGCAAGTCGCACGGCATTCGCCCCGGCGATGTGGTTGGCGCGATTGCCTACCATGCCGACATCCCCGGCGCGACGATTGGCAAGATTTACATCGAAGACCACCGCACCCTGTTGGATGTGCCTGCCGAACTGGTTGGCAAGGTGCTGGCCAAGGCGGGCGGTTACAGCATCCGCAAGCAGGCGTTTACAGTGGAGAAGGCGTAACGCGGAATGAATTCCGCGTCAGTGATGAAAACAAAAGAGCAGCCGCGCGCTGCTCTTTTTACTATGGTCAACTGCTACCAGCCGCCGTACGGTTTTCAAAAACACCGTTGGAATGTCATTGCGAGCCGGGTAGTGGCGAGGCAATTTCCCGTTTAACGAGGTTTTCCAGTCGAATGGAGATTGCTTCGGGGCAAGAATTGCTCATCGCAAAGACATTACCCAGTAAACATGTAAAAGTGTCCTGAGGCTGGAAATAAATTATTGCAGCTTTTCTATATCGGCCAGGTCTTGGTGCCGCCCGGTGGCTTTTTTGTTGCGTTTTAAGTTTTCCAGGTCGATGAAATTCACCAAAACGCCATCAATTTCGGTCTGTGCCCGGGCTTTGTAGCAGGTATCGAAATCTACCCCTGACGGCGTGGTGATGATGTCGATTCGGCTGGGAGGATACCCCAACTGCACGATTTGGTCGGGAGAGGCAAAGTCATCTGCTTTGAGACCCAGAGAGCCAAAACCGAACTCGCCCAAGGCTTTGATCATGTTAGCGGCGTTTTCTGGAGACATGGAAATCCAGACATCCAGGTCTTTGGTGTAGCGCGGGTGTCCGTGAAAGGCGACCGCATAACCACCAATAACGAGATAACGCACGCCATTATTGTTTAACGATTGAATAAACTCTTTGAAGTCTTGGTTCAGCACCGTATCTCCATTGATGATACTCGCGCCGGATTTGCTCCAACGCTGCCAGGCGGGCAACATAGGGCTGATTTTGCCAGTAGGCGAAATCGCTTTTTTGCTCGCTGGTAGAGAACTTCGAGACGACTTTTGGGATAGATGTTGTTTTCATTGCCCTTTTTATATCACGGAAAACGCGGGTTTTGCTTATATTTCCCGCAACAACTTCTCCCCAAACTCCGGCGGGTTGCCCGCTTCGATGACCAGGTCTTTCGCGCCGTGAAATTTCATGAAATCGCGCATGGCAGCGGCCACATCCGAGACCAACTGCTCATCGGGCGCGATGCCCGGTTCGAGGTAGAGCGCTTTGAGCCGCAGCGTGCCGGTCTTGCGCTCCAGTTTCGGGTCGAGCCGTCCCACCAGGCGGTCTTTGTGCAAAATGGGCATCAGGTAATAGCCGTAAATACGTTTTGGAGCAGGCACATACAGTTCAATCAGGTGCTTGAATCCCCACAGCGCTTCGTCGCGGTCTTGCGCCCACCAGAAGTTATCCCAGGGATTGAGGAAGGTCGTCCGTTCGGCGCGAATTTCTCCGCTGGCGGCTTGTTCTAGCAGGGGCAGGTTGTCGCGGTGCATGATGAGCGTTTGCGGGCCGTTGACCGTATCGCCCTGAATTTCGATTAGCACCCCGTCTTGGATCAATTCTTTGACAATCGGCCGGCTGGTGGTGATTTTCATCCAGGTAATATCGCCGGGGTTGCGCGGCAGGCCCACGCCCATTGCCTTCGCGCCGCGTTCCACCCAAAACCGGTCGCGCTCGGCGGCGGCCGGTTCAGTGGTATCGACCCAGGGGGGCAAAACCCGGTCGGTCAGGTCGTAGACGCGCTGGAATTTGACGCGGTTCGCAATCATCAGGTCGCCAAAGGCGTAGAGATGTTCTAGCGCAACTTTGGCGGGTTTCCAATCACACCAGCCCCCTGATGGGGACAGGCTGCCACGCGGCGCGCCGTCATGCTCGAAATCGCTCGCGCGCAGCCCGCCCTCGGCGCGGATGCGTTCCCGCGCGGCTTCCACCAATTCCCGATGACCCGGCTTTTCAATCCACTCGGTGTACCAGTGATGCCCGTTCTCGCGCAGGTGGCGCTGGCGCGGTATCTGGTAGCGGTATTCTTGGAGCGGGACATAACACGCGGCGTGGTACCAGCCCTCGAACAGGCGGCGCTGCCCAGGGTGAAAGGCCAGTTCATCGAAGGTGGACAGTGGATAGTTCCCGTGCCGCGACCAGATTGCCAGGTAATGGGCGCGATTCACCATCTGGAGCGTGTCAATCTGCACCGCTCCAATCTGGTTTACCGTTTCATAGATGGAATCGTGGCTGGGAGCGGGTTCGCTCCCGTTGGGGGTATCCAGTTTCTGGGCGTGGAGCGCCAGGGCGCGCAGGGCGGGGAGGGAATAAACAGTCATCCAGTCATCCAGTAATCAGTAATCAGACACCGTCCCGAAGGTTTTTAGGGCAATTTGGAATGTTTTCTACAACCTTCGGGACGCTTGCTGCATACCGGCCCCCAAAAGGCCCCGAAAATGGCCCATTTCAGCCCTTGCGTGTCCGCGCGCGCGGCCCGGATGGTGCTGCCCGCCTGCCCCTGAAAGACCGCCAGTATCCACAGGCTGGCTGTGGCGGCCAACATGCGAATTAACGTCCCGGCAAAAGGTGAGAAATTACCGCCCATGCCCTGCTTTGAAAGCACCAGCCCGGCAGCCTGCCCCAGCGCGGCCAGGATGCCGAACAGCACGCCCCGCCGCCAGTCGCGCTGCCCCTTGCCGGCCGCCTCGCGGCGGGCAAAGACGACCCAGCCGATTCCGCCCAGGGTGAGGGCAACTCCCGTCACCTGGAGCAGGGTGAGCGTTTCACCGAAGGCCAGCCAGGCGATGAACGCGCCAAAGACCGGGGCCAGGCTCAAGAGCAACAGGCCGAGTCGCGGGCCGAGGTAGCGGTAGCAGGCGAACAGGAAGGCATCGCCCAGGGCCAATCCCACCAGCCCGGAGACGGTCAGCCAGCCCCAGCGGTCGAGTCCAGCATCGAAGGGAATCGGCTTGCCGTATAGCACGCCATTAATCGCTATTAGCGCAGCCAGGGCCAGTACCACGCGCAGGCGGTTGGTGACTTGCGAACCAAGCCGCAGGGTGGCGTTGCTGAATCCGACCGCCGACATTGTCCAGCAAAATGATGTAAAAAGCGCAGCGAGTTCACCGATGGGAGTCATAAAAATCCTGACGAAAAAACAGGCCGGGAATGATTTCCCAGCCCGAGTATATCGCAAAACAGAACAAATGTGCGTTTTTGAGCGGAATGAATTCCGCGTTACGGAAGTCTCTTGACGAAATGCACCAGCCGCTCGGCTTCGGCGTACCCCAACCGCTTGTGGGCCGCAATGCTGGTTTCGTTCCCAATCCAGGTATCAGAAGCCATTTCGGTCAGGCCGCGTTCGCGCGCCCAGGCTTCCATCGCTC
This sequence comes from Anaerolineales bacterium, assembly GCA_034432975.1. GTDB lineage: Bacteria > Chloroflexota > Anaerolineae > Anaerolineales > Villigracilaceae > UBA5195. Next base: position 7,057 of record DAOUAZ010000176.1, read on the forward strand.
GCGCCAACGCGCCGCCCACGCCCTGGCGGCGCAGGTCTGCGTCCACATACCAGCCTTCGATGTAACCGACCGGCCCCGTTTCGCAGCCGTCGGCATATTTTCGTATCCCGCCTTCCAGAAAGCCGCCTGGCCGCCCATCGGGGCGAATGGCGAGGAACACCGGCGCATCGGGGTCAGCCAGGATTTCGCGCATTTCGGCTTCGTGTTCTTCGGTGAAGGTATCGCTCCACAGCAGCCGGCGCATGCGCAGCCACTCATCCCAATCGGCCGGTTCGGCGCGGCGAATGTTCATTCGGTTTCCTCCAGGGTCAGGGCGTAAATTTCCCGTTTGGGCCAGCCGGAGGGCGCGGTCAGCGCGGCGGCAATCTCACGGGCTTTCTTGCCGGCTTCTTTTTCTTTTTGGATGGCGGCGAGGAGCGTTTCCCGCTCCCAAACGTCACTGCTCGCTGATGACTGACCACTGATGACCAGCACAAACTCCCCCCTGGGTTCGCGTTCCGTAAAATGGGCGCGCGCCTGGCTGATTCGTCCGCGCATGAACTCTTCGTGGACTTTGGACATCTCCCGCGCGGCGCACATTGGCCGGTCGCCGAGGACGGATTCCAGGTCTTCGAGCGACTCCAACAGCCGCTGGGGAGTCTCGAAAAAGATTAATGTGTAGGGCAAATTGGCAATTTGCCCTACAAAAGATTTCCGCTCGCCCCGCTTGCGCGGCAAATAGCCGAGATACAGGAAACTATCGGTCGGCAGGCCGGAGGCGGCCAGGGCGGCGACTGGCGCCGAGGGACCCGGAACCGGGCTGACAGCGTGGCCCGCGTCCAATGCCGCTTTGACGAGTTCATAACCCGGGTCGTTAATGGCCGGCGTGCCGGCATCCGATACCAGGGCGACATCCCCCTGGGAGAGTTCGGCCAGGATTCTATCCAATTTGGCGAGTTTATTATGCTCGAAGTAACTGGTGAGCGGGGTATGCAGGCCGAAATGGGTCAGCAGGGCGCGGGTGTGACGGGTATCTTCGGCAGCAATCAGGCGCGCCTCGCGCAGGATGCGGACTGCGCGAGGCGACAGGTCTTCGAGATTGCCAATTGGCGTGGCGACGAGGTACAGGGTGCCCATGCGCTAATTGTATCATTATCCTCCCGCCCGAAACGCCTCCGCTGCCTTGCGCAATTCGCCGGCGCGCTGACGGATTTTCTTGATTGCGGCCACCGCGTCATCCACGCCCTGGCGCCCGGCGCGGAAAATGGATTCATCCAGCCAGACGGCTTCGCGCTGGCAGGCGCGTTCGGCTTCGGGCAGGCGCATGTTCTGGAAGTCGAAATATTCCGGGAAGGCATTCGGCACGGCCAGCTTGGATTTTCGAGGCTGGAACAGGCTGTAACGGTGCATGGCTTCGTAACCTTCCCAACAGTCGACGCCTTCCGCGTCGAGCGCGGCGCACAGCACGTCATGTTCCACGCCAAATTCTTCAGGGTTGATAGCGAAGATATAACGGTAGAACGAGCGGGTGGTGTGGCGCTCGTCGCGTTGCAGCACCCGCACGCCGGGGACTTCGCTCAGGGCTTCGTCCATGCAGGCGGCCATCGCCTCGCGCTGGCGGGCCTGTTCTGGAAAACGTTCGACACCCACCACTGCCAGGGCAGCCTGCAACTCGCTCAGGCGAAAGTTACCGCCGACCTGATACTCCTGCATGTCATCTTCTTCCCCGCCGCCCAGGGCGTGCGGCCTGCCGCAGTCGATGATGCTGGCGGCTTTGGCGGCCAGTTCGGGCGTGCGGCACAGCAGGATGCCGCCCTCGCCGCTGGTCAGGGTCTTGGAGGATTGCAGGGAGAACGAGCCGAAATGCCCAAGCGTCCCGGCACCCCTGCCGCGCCATTTGGCGCCGTGCGCATGGGCGCAGTCTTCGATGACCACCAGGTTGTGCTTCTCGGCCAGGGCCAGGACGGCGTCCATGTCGGTCATCTGGTGGCCGAGATGCACCGGGAGAATGGCTTTGGTCTTGGGAGTGATGGCTTTTTCGGCTTCGCGCGGGTCGAGACAGTAATTGCTTGGGTCCACATCCACAATCACGGGAATTGCGCCCGCCGCCATCGGAGCCGAGGCGGTGGCCTGGAAAGTATAGGCCGGGACGATGACTTCATCCCCCCAGCCAATTCCGGCGGCGCGCAAAGCCACTTCCATCGTCACCGTGCCGTTTGCCATCGGCACGGCGTAGCCGCCGCCCTGCAATTCGGCAAACTTTTTGGCAAGTTCCGCTGTTTTTGGGCCGGGATAGGGGTAACCGCCCCAGCGCCCGCTCCGAATCACTTCGGTCACGGCCTGGATGTCGCGTTCATCCCAAACAGGCCAGGCGGGGTAGGGTTCGGTGCGGGTTTTCGGCCCGCCGAGAAGAGCGAGGTCGGACATGGGAGACTCCTTTAGAGATTGGTGATTGGTGATTTGGAACCCGAAGGTTTCCCAAAATCACGCGAATTGCGCTCGAAAAACCTTCGGGACGTTCGCCTAGGCCGGGGACGTGGACGGAGGCCCATTTGACGGAAGAAGCCAATCAGGTCGAGGGCGCACAGCGCGACCGTTGTCTGCCCATCCGAAACAGCCAGGGCGCGGGCATACAGGTCATCGTGCTCCTTGCGGGGGTATCCATTCGCGGGGCGCGGGATGCAAATTACCAATCCACCGCATTATTCCGAATGACACCCGCATACCACCATCCGCTCTCTTTGATGGTGCGTTTTTGGGTGGCGTAATCGACATGAATCAGGCCAAAACGTTTGCTAAAGCCGTGCGCCCACTCGAAGTTGTCGAGCAGAGACCAGACGAAGTAGCCGCGAATGTCCACGCCGTCCTGCATGGCAAGACGCACCTGGAGGAAGTGCTGCTTCAGGTAGTCGAGGCGGCGCGGGTCGTGGATTTTGCCATCAGGAGTCATTTCGTCCTTGAAAGCGGCGCCATTCTCGGTGATGTAGACCGGGGGCAGTTGGTAATCGTTGTTGATTTTGACCAGCATCCGCCGGAAGGCCGGGGCGCAGACTTCCCAGCCCATTTCGGTATATTCCGAGCCAGGGATGCGTTCCAGCCGACCATCCCTGGCACTGATGACGCTGCGCGAGTAGGAATTGATGCCGAGGAAATCGAGTTTCTGCGCAATCAGGGCCATATCGCCGGGCCGAATTTCGGGGAGCGGGCTGTCGAGCGCGTCCATCATCTCCGGGTGGTAATGACCGGTAAAGATGGGATGCAGGAAGGCGGTATCCTCCGCGTTCCAGGCGCGTTCGGCAGCGGCGATGTCGGCCGGATCATCGCTGGCCGGGTCCAAGCCCCACTGGCTCAACACAATTCCGACTTGTAGATTGGGCTGGACGCCCCGCAGGGCCTGGACTGCCAGTCCGTGCGCTACCATCAGGTTGTGCGTGACCTGGCGGGCCTTGGGCTCGTCCTGCTCGCCGGGAGCGTGTTCACCACTGCTATAACCAGCCCAGGCGATGACGCCCGGCTCGTTGAAGGTTGCCCAAAAACGGACGCGGTCGCCGAGGCGTTTGGCAAGAATGACAGCGTAATCGGCAAAGTAATGCAGGTTGTCGCGCTGGGTCCAGCCGCCAAATTCATAGAGCACCTGGGGATAATCCCAGTGATGCAGGGTGAGGAAGGGTTCGATGTTGGCGGCCAGCAGGGCGTCCACCAGACGGTCGTAGAAATCCAGACCGGGCAGGTTGACGCGCCCAAAGCCGGTTGGCAGGACGCGCGGCCAGGAGACCGAAAAGCGGTAGGCTTTCAGGCCGAGCTGGCGCATGATGTCAATGTCTTCGCGCCAGCGGTGATAGTGGTCACAGGCTGCGCCGCCGGTATCGCCGTTCTCTATCTTGCCGGGGGTGTGGCTGAAACGGTCCCAAATCGACTCGCCTTTGCCGTCTTCGTTCCAGGCGCCTTCGATTTGGTAGGACGCGGTGGCCGCGCCCCACAGGAAATTGGAGGGGAATTTGATGGGGGTCATGGGTTAGATACTCCAGTGTCAGGTTCGGCAGGAACCGCTGCGCGATGTTTGGTGATATTCAGTTTATAGTATACAGGAAGGCAGGTCACAGATACAGGCTGCCGTGATGTGTTTCACCGTTCCACACAGAATTGAAAGGCAAAAAACAATCCCCGGCGCAAACCGGGGATTGCCCTGAAGTACAGAAAACACACTTCAGATTTGCCAATGCATAGCGTTTGCGCTCCAAATTCTTACTTTTCCATATTTGGCTTCCACACCTTCCAGACGTTCCCGACCAAATCGGGGCCTGGGTTCAAGGTCAACCAAAGGTGAAATCGGGGGCTTTTTGCAGCCCGTCACGCATCACCCCTCTGTCATGTTCTCCCGATTCGGCTTCTCCGAATGCGCTTGTCTATTAAACAAAAAACTCTCCTCTCTCATCTTTTTGCACCCTGAGATAAAAGAGGAAAGGCGAAAGAAATTTTCGCGCTATCGTCTACACATCCACTCCCAGCCACAGGCGGATGAAATAGCCGATGATGAAACTGAAAGCGGCCACGCCCAGGCTCAGCCCGGCCATTTCTGTGAAGCGGCGGCGGAAGTTTTCGCCTTTGGCAACCGAGATGTAGTAGTTGAACACGGCAATAATCAGGACGGCAGTGGTGAGCGAAATCGCCAGGCACAGGTACACGTTATCGAGCAGCAGGTAAGGCAAAATCAGCAGGGTTACGGTCAGGACGTAGGCAATGCCGGTATACACAGCGGCGCGCACCGGGCGTTTGTCGGTCCCCTCTGAACGGGTGGAGAGATATTCCGAAGCGGCCATCGAGAGCGAGGCGGCGATGCCGGTAATCAGCCCGGAGAGGGCAATCAGCTGCACGTTCTGGAGGGCCAATGTCAGCCCGGCCAGGGCCCCGGTCAATTCCACCAGCGCATCGTTCAATCCCAGAACCACCGAACCGGCGTAGCGCAGGCGTTCTTCGTCCAACATATTGAGCAGTTTTTCTTCATGCTCTTCTTCTTCCTGGTGAATTTTGACCGCTTCGGGGATGAACTTGGCGATTTCGGCGTAGTTGGCCTGGGCGCCTTCCTCGCCCTGTTCCATCAACTTAACGCCAAAGGTGAACCCGAACAGGCGCGCTACCAGCACGTAGAACCAGACCAATATCCAGTTTGGGGCAACATCCTGCTTTGTAATTTTTCTCCACTCGTTGTAGTGACGCAGTTCATCGGCGGCAATCTGCTCGATGATTTTGCGATTGTCCTTGTCTCGCAGGGTGGCGGCAATTTGGATGTAGATGTTATGTTCGGTGATTTCATTCGCCTGCGCGGCCAGAAGATTTTGGCGCAGGGCGGGATTAAGTTCCATAAAACACTCCTTGTTAATATTTTAAACGACAACAGATTATACATCTCACCTTATTTTTGCGCAAACAGACGGCATTTCTATTTTTTAGTGCAAACAGAAGCGGTTTCTAATCGCTCAAAGCCGCCAGAACAGTACCTTTCCAGACACATAACCAGTTCTTCCGAAAATTGG
>DAOUAZ010000177.1:0-5120 GCA_034432975.1 Anaerolineales bacterium
TCGGTGACGGTATCCACTGACAGCCGGGCATCAGGCGGGGGTGGGGAATCGCTCGAAAAAACGAGAATTTTTCCCTCACCCCCAACCCCTCGCCCATTGGGAGAGGGGGGCAATAGGAGGGTGAATTGGTATTCCGGCGGGTCGGGCAGGTCGAGGAAGTCGAGGCGGATTTCACAGCGCGTGCCCGCCGGGCGGGCGAAGACGGCTGATATATCGGAAGCAGGCATGTCCCGAGGCGCGAAAGAATCATCTAACAGGCGCAAATGTTCCAGGGTCCAGGGATGCGCCGCAGGGACGAATCGGCCTATCCACATCCCCAAAAGGAGAAAGAATAACAGGACGGCGATGGCGGCAATGCGTACTGCATACTGCGTTATTCGCAATTCCTAATTCCTGATTCGTGATTCGCTACGGGGTTGGCAGCAGGTTGCCTTTGCCGTCGAAGTACGGGACGCGGCGCATATCGCCCAAGACGCGCACGTTCTTGCGGGAGATGTAGGCGCGGCCTTCGGTGAAGGCAGGATATTGGATTTGATACCACTCGCCAATGAGGGAAAGACCGGTGATGTAGATTTCGTCGCCGTTCTTGAGCGCGCCGACCTGGGCCGAGAGAGAGTTCGGCTCGGCGTAGATGATGGTATCGGCTTCCATGCGGGCGAGCGGCCCGGCAGGGGTGGGCCGGGGCGTGTTTGTAACCGTTGGCGTGATGTTGGGGTCGGGCGTAGCGGGCGGCGGTTCGGGAGTGATGGCGAAGCCCAAGACATCGAAGTAGGCCAGGCCGCCAAAGCCGTCGGGGCTGGTTTGGATGGCGTCGCGCGAAATCCAGGCTTTGCCGCCGGGGCCGGAGGGGAAGTCGAATTGCGCCCACTCGTTATCGCCGTAGCGGCCAGTCATGTTGATTTTCTGGCCGGCCTGCAATACGGCCAACACCATGCAGCCCAAACTGGGGCAGACGCGGATGTTGGCGGGCGCGATGACGGTCGCCGGGCGGATTTTATCACCTTCGGGAACCGGCGGGATGGGCAGGGCTGTACCATGAATTTCCCACAAGATGGGCGGGCGCAGGATGAGATTGCCGTTCGGGTCGTAATCGGCAATCGGCAATTGGGTAATCTCCGCGCCTTGCAGTTGCACAGCGCGCGAGACGACCCAGGCGTAGCCGGTGGGGGAGTCTTTCCATTCGATGTAATACCAGCTGGCCTGCGGGTTGCGCGCCAGGACGCTCAGTTTTTGGTTGAAGAAGATGCCGCCCAGGTTGGTGCTGCCGCGCCGGGGTTCGGAGCGGACGGTGAGATTGTCGGTGGCGGTGCCGGGAAAGGGTTGCAGGATGACCTGGATGGTCGGCGTGGGGCTGGGGGCGGGCGGTTCGGGGGTTTCGGTGGCGGTCAGTTCGGGAGTGGGCGTGACGAGTGACAACACCCGCGTTACTTCGGCAACCGCCGTGAGGGCTGCGGCGGTGCGGATGGCGTTTACATCGATGGTAGGGGTGGGCGGCACGGCGCCGGGCAGGGCGCAGCCTGCCAACAGGGTGAACAAGGTAAGGAAGAGGGGAAGTTTTCTCAGCATGTAGGGTTTTCTCCGGGTGTTTGATAGCCTGTCTTGCATCATTAGACCTCTTGAAAAAGTCCTTCGACTGCGCTTTTTCGTGAGACTTCATTCACCGTCCCGAGCGGAGGGCGGCGCGTATTTTGCGCCGTCCGCAGTCGAGGGACGCTCCGCTCATGATGTATGCAAGATGTCTATTACTCTCCAGGCTATGGTCTTAAGACGGCTCAAATCAGATGTCAGGGCTTCAGGCTAATGGTAAGGGTATAGGAGACATAGCGCAATGGCCCGCCGGAGCCATCGGCCCGCAGGACCAGGATGTATTCCTGCCCGCCAAGCACCTTGAGCGCCAGGCTATATTGGCCGCAAACCAGTTGCGGCGCATTGGGCAGGGGCAGGCCGTCTTTGCGCAGGCTGGCGGTGATGCCGCCGTTGCCTTTGCAATCGAGCCGCAGATAGACGTAACCGGCTTCGGATGTGGGAAGGTAGGGGACGAAGGCGACCCAGTCGGCGTCATCGCCATTGGGGGAAGATAAATCGCTCGAATAGGAGAACGATTCCACGCCGGAGGGCGAAAATTCCAGCCGGACGGCGGGATTCTGCTCCGAATCGCCGTCCCCGGCTGCCGGGGAGAAGGCGGTGGAGGTCAGGGTGGGCTGGCCGGGCGCGCTGCCTTCACCGGGAGCATAGACCAGGTTGCCCTGGTTGTCGTAGTAGGGCAATCCCTGCAAGTTGAGGGCATCTACATAAGCGGCGGCCACCCAGCCGACCTGTTCCGTGCCGATAGGGTATTCGATTCGATACCAGGTGTTGATTTCATTGCGCCCGGTCAGGACGACGACCTTCCCGGCTTCTATCATGCCGAGCGAATCGAAGGCCGAGGCCGGACCGGAGCGGACGTTGATGGTGGTTTTTATCGTTGCGAAATAGGGGTTGACAGTGGGAGAGGGTTCGAGCGGGGCTGCGGGGGGCAGGTCCTGCGCCGATGCCTGCATAACGGGCAAACTGGAAATCTCGCGCCCTTCGAGCGTGATGAAACCGGCGGCCACCCAGCCGGTGGTGGACGAGCTCGGCGGGTAGATGACCATCAGCCACTGGTCGCTGGAATCGCGCCCGATGACCTGTACGCGCGTGGAAGCGGGGAGCAGGCCGAGCGCGTTGGCGTTCGATGAAGGCGCGGAGCGGACGTTGACCTGCGCTCCCGTCGTCCCCTCGATGGGCGCAAAGGTTGGGGCGGCGGCAGGTGGGGCCGGGGTCAGGCTGGGGCGCGGGGTGAAGGTGGGCGGCAGGGTGGCGGTGAAAAAGGGTCGGGGCGATGCGGTCGTGGTCGCTGTCGGCCCCGCGGCGGAAGGCGCAGAACAGGCGGTGAGCAGGCTGAAAACGAGTAAGACCAGGGCGATTGGCGTGCGCATGGCCCTGATTTTACTATTAACGTCAGTTCGGGATAAGAATCCCAGTCTAAATTTTGTGCTTTTTCTCGCGCAAAGCCGCAAAGACCGCCAGGTTTTTTATTTTTCTTTGCGCACTTTGCGCCTTTGCGTGAGAGTTTTTGATTAAAATCAGAATCAAGAGCCTTATCCGAATTCACGTTATTACTTTTGGCGTAACACAGACGGATACAACAAGGGTATAGCGCAAAATCGCGGATGAAAAATCTGCCGCACCGCCTGGTGATGAATCAGCGGGCTAAGCCTGCAATGCCCGCTGAAGCGGGCTGGAAACCGCCGACCAGGAACGGCGGTTGATGCTGTCGGGGTGGACGGATTCGCATCGTCCCCTAACCCCCAAAGGGGGCGAGACGGGGAAACCGCCGACCAGGAACGGAACGGCGGTTAGTGTTGTCGGGGTGGACGGATTCGAACCGACGACCTCTTGCTCCCAAAGCAAGCGCGCTGCCAGCTGCGCTACACCCCGATTGGCAGGACGCAGTATAATGCAAACCAGTCATCATCGTCAATGCGCAAAAAAGGGCGAGTTCCACGCAGGGGAGGACAGTTCGTCCACGCATCTAATTTTTTAACATGAAGATAGGATGTTTGGACATTGAAAATCCAGCCCAGGACGTTGTAAAATGGATGCGCAGTCGATTCAAAATGGAACACGCCACCCGCTTAATCGTTCTCGCGCTTTACGGCAAAGGCAACCCAATGACCAACCCCGAGCAACTCGAAATTCTAAAACAAGGCGTCCCGGCCTGGAACGAGTGGCGAGCCGCGCATCCCCAGGCCGTCATCGACCTGGGCGGGGTCGACTTATACGGGGCAGACCTGAGCCGCGCCAACCTGAACGGCGCCAACCTCGAAAAAGCCTTCCTCGAAAAAGCCCGCCTCGCCGAAGCCGATTTAATGGGCGCAAACCTCAGCCGCGCCAACCTCATCGACGCCCGCCTCGTCACTGCCAATCTGACCAGTGCCAATCTCACCCGCGCCAACCTGTTCGGCGCCGACCTGCTCGGCGCCGACCTCGCCGCCGCCGACCTGACCGGCGCCACCATCGCCAATGCCAACCTCGCCAACGCCCGCATCGGGGGCGCAAAAGTCTCTGGTTGTTGGGTTTACGGCGTCAACGTCCGCGACCTGAAAGGCGAATTCGCCGAACAAACCGACCTTATCATCACCCATCGCGGCCAGCCCACCATCACTGTCGATAACATCAAAGTCGCTCAATTCGTTTATCTCTTCCTGCACAACGAAGAAATCCGCGAAGCCATCGACACACTCACATCCAAAACCGTCCTCATCCTCGGCCACTTTGCCCTGCCTGACCGCAAAGCCATCCTCGAAACCATCAAAGACGGCCTGCGCAAATACGACCTGCTGCCCGTCGTCTTCGAGTTCGAGCGCCCCAGCGAAAAAGACTTCACCGACACCATCCGCACCCTCGCCAGCCTGTCCTACTTCGTCATCGCCGACATGACCAACCCCAAAGCCGCCCCCCTCGAACTGCCCACCAGCCTGCCCGATTACCAGGTGCCTTTCGTCCCCCTCATCCAGGTTGGCGAGCGCCCCTTTTCGATGATGACCGGCCTGCATAAAAAATACAACTGGGTATTAGAGCCAATTCCATACACCTCCGCCGCCATGCTGCGCCAGGAACTCAAACCCGCCATCATCGACCGCGCACTCAAAAAGCGCAACAAATTGCGCTTCAATGAAATCATCGAACAGCGCATCAAAACCACCCGCGAACTCCTCGAAAAAGGGGAAGAATAGCGCGCATCGCCTTTTCATCAGAGCCGTCCCGAAGGTTTTTTTGCAACGCATCTGTCCGTTACGGCAACCTTCGGGACGTTTCCGAATAATTACCTTTTTATCATGGGAAAAAACCGGCATTTTCCTGCTCCCTGGCCGCTTCGTTTCTCCCGAAGCGGCTTCCTGCTCCTGCTGCTCTTCGTGTCACAAGCCTGCCAGCCGTTAAACGGACAGACTCCGCACCCCGCGCCTTCCCCCACATCCGCGCCGACCATCCTTCCCCCGGCATCTCCCACGTCCGAACCGATTCCCCCCTCCCCAACCGTAACGCAAACCCCGACCGCCTCCCCTGCCCCAGAGACCTGCCCCGACCCAGGCGGACAC
>DAOUAZ010000178.1:0-6514 GCA_034432975.1 Anaerolineales bacterium
AGGCGTGGAAAGTGGGAGTCAGCGCTGGATACAATCCCCGGTAAAGCGGGTAGACTTTTTCGTAGGCTTTGACTTGCTCTGCATTGGGGAGCGTGCTGCCCGTCACCTGGATGGCCGCCTGGCAGGCTGCTTCCACGTCGGGATATTTTCCCGCGCCGACCGCCGCCAGCAGGGCCGCGCCGTAGGCCGCGCCCTCGGTGGTGTTGACCGTCACCAGTTCGCAGCCGAATACATCGGCCAGAATCTGCCGCCAGAGCGGACTTTTGGCCCCGCCGCCCGAGACGCGCACCTGGCGGATTTCTCCCAAACCAGATGATTTCATCAACTCGAACGAATCTTTCAGCCCAAAGGCCACGCCTTCCAGCACGGCGCGGGTGCAGTGCGGCAGGGCGTGGCGCACCGTCAACCCGACGAAGGCGCCGCGCGCCAGCGGGTCGGGGTGCGGAGTCCGCTCGCCGGTGAGATAGGGCAGGAAGAGCAGGCCATCCGAACCGGCGGGAATCTGCGCAGCCGGGGCCAGCAGGTCGTCGAAGCCAGCTCCAGGGGCGAAGGTATCGCGGTACCAGCGCAGCGACCCGGCTGCCGAGAGCATGACGCCCATCAGGTGCCATTTGCCCGGCACGGAATGGCAAAAAGCGTGCAGGCGTCCTTCGGGTTCGATGAACGCGCCATTGGCGGTGGCAAAGACCACCCCGCTGGTGCCGAGCGTCAGGGCGACGATTCCTTCGGTCACTGCGCCCACGCCGACGGCCTGGGCCGCCTGGTCGCCGCCGCCGGCCATGACGGGCGTGCCGGGCTTCAGGCCGGTGGCTGCCGCCGCTTCGGGGGTCAGGCGTCCGGTGATTTGCGGCCCTTCGTAGAGGGGCGGCATCCAGGCGCGGGGGATTTCCAGGGCGGCGAGGACTTCATCGCTCCAGTCGCGCGCTTCCAGGTTCATCAGCACGGTTCCAGCACCGTCGGCTTTGTCCATGCCGAATTCGCCCGTCAACTTGTAGCGGACGTAATCCTTTGGCAGCAGGACGTGTGCGGCTTTGGCGTACACGTCCTGCTCGTTTTCTTTCACCCATAAGATTTTGGGCGCGGTAAAGCCGGTCAGGGCCACGTTTCCGGTGATTTGGATGAAACGTTCGCGTTCGATGCGGCGGTGGATTTCGTCGCACTGGGCCTGGGTGCGCTGGTCGTTCCACAGGATGGACGGACGCAAGACCTCACCCGCTTCATCCAGCAAAACCAATCCGTGCATTTGGCCCGTCAGCCCGACCCCGCCGATCTGGGCCGGGTCGATGCCCGATTGCCCCAAAACGGCGTGGATGGATTTCTGCGCGCCCTCCCACCACAGGCCGGGGTGCTGTTCGCTCCACAGCGGGCGGGGAGTCTCGAAGGGGTATTCGGTGGCAGCAACGGCGACCACCTGGCCGCCGGAATCGACCAGCAGGGCCTTGGTGGCGGTGGTAGATACGTCGATGCCGAGGAAGTAAGTCGATGTGTTGTGCATGGGGAACTCCTGGGTAGAAGATGAATAAAGAGAGCCGGGCGGCTGTCTGTATGCGCAAGACTGTGCGAATGATACCCGATATTCGGGCAGCGGGGGAGAAATGATGGTATTGCGGGCCAGGCAACCGGTTTGTCCGAAAATTGCGCCAAACACCTTGACAAATCTTCCATTTGCGCGCATAATTAGAACATATATTCTAATGAATGCGAAACTCACAACCACCGGGCGTATCACCATCCTTTTGGGCAGGCAGCAGGCTGAAACCGGCCAGCGCATCTCGCCGCGCAGGCTGGCCGAAATCGCGGGCGTACCCAAAGATTTCATCTATCGCCTCGATTCCGGCACCGCCCGCCACATCGACCTCGACGCGCTTGCCAAACTGTGCGCCGCGCTCAACTGCCAGCCGCAAGACCTGCTGGTTTGGAACGAGAACCATGCCAAATCCATTTGACATCCTGCCGCTCAACATTTTCAACCTGTTCAGCAACCAGGGATTCGGCTCGCTCCAGCGGCATTACATGGCGATTCTCCTGCGCCTGTACGCCCTGGCCGAGTTCAACCGCTTTGGGCTGACGCGGGATATCGTGGTGGATGAGATTGTCCACTACCTGAAGGAAGCCAACGCCGAGGGGGAAATCGCCGCCGAAATGTTGGGGCAGACCCAAGTGTCTGCCCAGATTCAACCTGCACGGGCTGACCTGGGTATCAGCCCTGATTCCATTTCGATAACCGGTCAAAAATCCGAGCAGGATTACGCCTCCTACCTCATCCGCCGCCTGGCTGAAACAGGTTGGATCGAGCGCGAACAGCACGCCGACTACTCTGAAACCATCATCCTGCCCGATTACGCCTTCACCCTGCTGGAAGCCCTGCGCGCCATCCAGGAACAAAAGCCACGCGAGTTTACCGGTCAACTCTACGCCGCCCACCAACTGATTACCTCCGTCACCACCAGCAAAGATTTCTCCCCCGCCCTGGCCGTCACCCAGACTTACGAAAACGTCCGCCAGGTGGCGCGCGGGTTGAGCGAACTCAACCAGAACATCCGCCGCTATGTCGAGCGCGTCACCAAACAGACTGCGATTGCCGACCTGCTGCGCCTGCAATTCGATGATTACAGCCAAACCCTCGGCCCGGCCTACCACGCCCTGAAAACATCCGACCACGTCTCGCGCTACCGCCGCGACATCGTCAACCAAATCCAGGCCTGGCAACTCGATGGTTCCTGGCTCACCCAAACCGCCGAATCGCTGGCCACCCAGAGCAAACTATCCCCGGCCCAGGCCGAGGCCGAAATCAGCCATTACCTGCAATTTATCGTCCACCAACTCGAAGGACTCGACCCGCTCCTGAGCGACATCGACAGCCGCCACGCCCAATACCTGCGCACTTCCCTGCGCCAGGTGCGGCACCAACTCGGCAGCGCCGATGGCAGTTTCAAAGACAAACTCGTCTACCTTGCCAAAGGCCTGGCCGCCCTGCGCGATGAAGGCCTGACCGAACTCCCCCACGAAGCCCCCAGATTGATGGCCGCGCCGGTCGATATTCCCGACAATCACAGCCTGTACACCCCGCCCCAGCGCCGCGCCCCCTTCACCCCCGATAGCATCATCGTTCCGGTGCTCCAACCTGACGACCTGCTGAGCTTGCGCGCCGCCACCATGCAGGATGTCACCCAGGCCTTCTCGCCGGAAAAAGTCAACCGCAAAGTGATTGGCTTCTTCAACGGACACAAACGCATGCCCATTGCCGAAATCCCCTCTGAAGTGCGCCACGACATGCACTGGCTGACCACCATCATCGCCTACGCTCACCATCCCGAAGTAAATTATGGCCTGGAATCGGTTGCCGGTGAACCGGTGGTGGTTGGCGAATATCGAGTCGCGCCCTTCGACTTAATTCGTCTATGACTCGTATTGCGTTTTCCGTTTTACTCCCACGCAACACGCAACAAGGAACTTATGCCTTTCTCCCCCGAACCCCTCCTCACCGACATCCCCGAAAAATCGCGCCGCGATGTGCCGCGCGTGGTCAACCGCCTGCTTGGGCAGACCTTCCTCTACCAGGATGTTGAATCCGATAAAGATGACTATTACTTCATCTACCGTCATCGCGCCGTTTTCGAGGGTTTGCTCGCGCTGGCGGGTTTCAACTTGCTCCACGACGATTATCACCGCATCTTTCAGGTTGTCTCGGAATACAGTTACAGCCGCGCCCGCTACAAACTCGACGAAAGCCTGATGATTCTCGTCCTGCGTAAACTGTACGAGGAGAAAATCGAACACATTAGCCTGGCCAGCGACCCGGTCGTGACCATCGGCGAAGTCCGCGAAGAATACCGCACCATCACCGCCAAAGAGCGTGACCTGCCGATGGGGCAATACGAGACCCTGTTGCGCCGCCTGCGCGCCCTCGGCCTGATAGACACCATCGATGGCCGTAACATCGACGTGCGCGACGCCGACTCCCGCCTGCGCCTGCGCGGCTCCGTCCGCCTGATTCTCCCCATCCAAACCGCCGACGAAATGGAGGCCTGGCTGCGTAAGTATCGGGCGGGCGAGGGTGAGAGCGATAATGATGATGACTGATGGAACGTGTTGCGTGGAGCGTGTTCCGTTGGTTGTACAGCATGACATGAGCGATGAAAGGCACAGAGATTTGGCGTAGAATCACCTCGTCCATGAACAACTATCTCGCATATCACCAAAACGGAACACGTAAAACCCTTCACTGCACCCGTCCATTCACACGTATCAAGTCCATACACCTACCTAACGGAACACGCAAAACCCTTCACAAAACCTGCCCATTGACACTCATCACGCCCATAACTTCACCCAACGAAACATGCAACAAACCATCAGCCATCCCAATTATTTGCAACCACCTTGCCCCTCACTCATCCAAAGGAACAACTCCATGAACTACTCCTCCTGGCTCGCCTCCATTCCTCCCGAAATCTCCCGCGACCCGCTCTGGAACATGGAAGTCTATCGAATTGCGCTGTTTGTAGGCGAAATCGCCTGGTCAGATGTCTGTAAACTCGCAAAAGACAAGCGCACCCTCGAAATCTCCGACCAACTCCATCGCGCGGTAGGCAGTATCAGCGCCAACATCGCCGAAGGATATAGCAAAGCCTCGAAAAAAGACGAAGCCCGCTTTTTTGAGTATTCGCTCGGCTCCGCCCGCGAAGCCCGCGATTGGTACTACAAATCTCGCCATGTTCTCGGTGAAGAAGTTTTCATCCACCGCGCCCGCCTGCTGGTCCAAATCATCAAACCCCTGCTCAAACTCGTCCCAGAATTTCGTGGCAAGAAAATCAGCGAAGAGCAGGCCGAATACGAGGCATACACACTCGAAAATCTTCTCGCATTCATCCCCTTCGCCGGATAACCCACGCAGCACGCAACACGAAACAGTAAACACGCACTCAAACAATCAGGAAACATCTCCATGAAATTATTAACCCGCATCCGCCTTGTCAACTGGCACCTCTTTGAAAACACCACCATACCCTGCCAGGGAACCACCTACTTCATCGGCATCAACGGCGCGGGCAAATCCACCGTCCTCGACGCCGTGCAGTTTGCCCTGGTCGGCGGGCAGCGCGACGTGCGCTTCAACCAGGCTGCCGTCAGCGGCGGAAAACGCACCCTCGCCAGTTATGTGCGCGGAGAACTTGGCACTGAAGGCCAGCGTTACCTGCGCGGCGACGCCACCGGACTGGTCGCCCTCGAATTCAAAAACCCCGACGGCACATTTTTCACGCACGGCGCAGTCATCGACGCCTACGCAGATGGCCGCAATCCCGAAGTCGCCTACTTCATCGTCCACAACGCCGGCTTAACCGACGACTGGTTCTTCAAAGCCCCCGGCCAGCTCTTCGACACCCGCGCCTTCAAACGCCGCCTCGAAAATTTCGCTCTGCCCACGCCGGCCAGCCGCGCCCAGGTCTTCACCCGCCTCGAAGATTACCGCGTTCACCTGCTCAACCGCCTCGGCCAACTCAAAGACACCTTCCCGGCCAAAATCGTCAAAGGCCTGGCCTTCAGCCCGCTCACCGACATCCGCTCCTTCGTCCACGCCTACCTGCTCGATGAAAACCTCGTCGATGTCAAAACCCTGCAAGCCCAACTCGAAACCCTGCGCCACTTCGAAAGCCTCGCCGCCGACGTGCGCCAGCGCATCGACGCCCTGACCCGCATCGAAGACCTCGACAAAGAACGCGCCGCCAACCGCCGCCGCCGCATCACCAACACCTACGCCGCCCGCCGCGCCCAGGCCGATATTTACCTGAAAGAACTGTCCGAACGCCGCCTCGAACTCGACGCCCTCAAACTGGAAATCAGCCGGACCGAATACCAGCGCGGCGAACTCACCCGCCGCCTGCGTTTTGCTCAATCGGCCTTATCTGACGCTGAATTTTCCCTCCGCTCCGACCAAACCGCCATCCGCGAAAAAGACCTGCGCGAAAAAGTCGCCCAACTCAGCCTCGAAGTAGACGAACTGACCCGCCGCCAATCCGCCCTCGACCATTCCCTGGCCCGCGAACTGTCCGACGCCCAAAAACTCACTGCCTTTTTGCGTGCCGATAAACTCGAAATTCCTCCCGCTCTCGAAACCTTCCAAACGGAACACGCAACACGCATAAAAGAAAACATCACTGAACTACAGGCATCTCTCTCCACTCTCTCCCAAGAATACACCCGCCACGAAACCCTCCTCACCGAAAAATCCGCCGCCCTGCGCGCCGAAGCCGCCGCCCTCGAATCCGACATCCGCAAACTGCGCACCGGCGACCGGGAAACATCCATCGAAGCCGAAGCCCCCAACGCCGCCAAACTGCGTCAACTCATCCGCGCCCAACTTGGCCTGGGCGCAAACGAAGTCACCTACCTGTGCCACGAACTCAAAATCCCTGATGAAACCTGGCAAGACGCAATCGAAGGCTTGCTCGGTTTCAACCGCTTCACCCTGCTCGTCCCGCCAGCTCACTACGACGCCGCCATAAAAATCTAC
>DAOUAZ010000179.1:0-2787 GCA_034432975.1 Anaerolineales bacterium
TCGTTTGGGCCGCATAAGAGCAACTTGTTCGACCCGTTCCTGTTATTCGACCATTTCGCCTTCAACGACCCGACCGAAGGCCCGCTTCGCGGCTTTCCGAACCACCCGCATCGCGGCATCGAGACGGTGACGTATATGCTCGATGGCATCGTCCGTCACCGCGACAGCCTGGGCAACGCCGGTGAAATCGGCCCCGGCGATGTGCAGTGGATGACCTCCGGGCGCGGCATCTTGCACGAGGAAATGCCGCGGCGCGGCCCCAACGGGACGATTTATGGCTTCCAGTTGTGGGTCAATTTACCGGCGCGGCTAAAGATGTCGCAGCCGAAATACCTGGAGGTCACCTCCGACATCATCCCGGTGGTGGAACGCGACGGGGTGACGGTGCGCGTCGTGGCGGGTGAATTTTTCGGGGTAAAAGGCCCGGTAACGGAAATCGCCGCCGAGCCGATTTATGCGGATGTGGAGGTCGCGCCGGGGGTGGAATTTGTCCAGGCCGTGCCGCATGACCACACGGTCATCGCGTATGTGTTCGAGGGGCGGGGCGCGTTTACCAACGGCGAGACAGGTTCCAGCGTGGCAGTCGAAGCCGTTTCGATGGTGGAATTCGGGCTGGGCGAGGAAATCCGCATCCGGGCCGGGGAATCCGCCCCCATCCGATTCATGCTGATGGCGGGCGCGCCGTTCAAGGAGCCGATTGTCCCCTACGGGCCGTTCGTGATGAACACGGTCGAGGAAATCCAGCAGACGTTAATCGATTTGCGCAACGGGACCTTCGTTCAAGGGTAAAATCGATGGGCGGGCAACCGCCCATTTTTTATTCCGGGAGGCAGGCATGGCGAGGACACAGGTCATTTATGGAGAGCGGATTGCGCGGGACGGGAAAATCCGGCTGGGATGTTCGGCGGCAATTTTCGACAAATCGCGCCAAAACGTGCTGCTCACGCGCCGCGAAGATAACGGCCAATGGTGTATGCCAGGCGGGGCGGTCGACCCCGGAGAGAGCGTGTCGGAGGCCTGCGCGCGCGAGGTGTGGGAGGAGGTCGGTTTGCGGGTGCGCATCCTGCGCCTGGTGGGAGTCTACAGCGACCCGAACCGGCTGGTGGTCTACCCGGACGGCAACAAAATCCAGACGGTGGCGCTGCATTTCGAGGCGGAAATTGTGGAGGGCGAGCCGCGTTTGAGCAACGAAGTGACCGAATTTGGCTATTTTTCGGCGGCGGAAGCGCAATCGCTGGAGATGTTGGGGAATCATTACGAGCGCATCGTGGATACGCTGGCGGGACAGGCGGCGGCTTTCATCAAGTGAGACTGGCTGGAAATTTTTGTCGCAATTACAAGCCTCGCTGTGGTTTTCAGGATAAAATATAATGAAAAATCCTGACCATTATCGGTATCTTGCGCGCGCCTGCTAAACCAACCAATAGGGAAAAACGCAAATGACCAAACCACTCTCCCCCTCCTCGCAAAAAGTCCAGGATGCCCTGAATGCGCTTGGATACTCCTTTACCGTCATCGAATCCGAAATTCCCACCAAAACTGCCGGGCAAGCCGCCGAGTTTGCCGGATGCCTGCTGGGGCAAATCGTCAAATCGCTCATTTTCAAGGGAACGGAGAGCGGCAAGCCGATTCTCGTCCTGACCAGCGGCGCAAACCGGGTCGACGAGAAACGTCTCAGTGAATATACCGGGGAGCCGGTTGGCCGCGCCGACCCTGAATTTGCGCGCGCCGTGACCGGGTTCGCCATTGGCGGCGTGCCGCCGGTTGGACATCTTCAGAAGGTGGAAACGTATCTCGACGAAGACCTGATGCAATACGATACGATTTGGGCCGCCGCCGGGACGCCCAACTCGCTCTTCGAACTGACCCCTGCCGCGCTGGAGGCGATGACCGGCGGGAGAGTGGCGCGGGTCAAATAAATGGCTCTGACAGACATCATCAACTTCCTGCGCATGGATGATTCGTTGTGCTGCGGCGGACAGCCAACCGAAGCGCAGCTCGCGGATGCCGCGCGCGAGGGCATCCAACTGGTCATCAACCTGGCTCTCGCCACCTCCGACCATGCCCTGTCCGACGAACCCGGCCTCGTCCGCTCACTGGGCATGGAGCATATCCACATCCCGGCCGTTTGGGACTCTCCCCAAACCGCCGACCTGGAACGCTTCATGGACGCGATGGACACTCATCGAGATAAACATATCCTCGTCCATTGCGCCATGAACTACCGCGCAACCGCCTTCCTCTCCCTATGGCGCGTCCTGCGCCAGGGCTGGGGCGTGGACGAGGCGTTTGCTCCCCAGCGCGAAATCTGGGATTTGGAGGAGTATCCGGTCTGGAAGGCGTTTGTCGAAGAGGCGCTGGGGTTAAATACAACAGACTGGCGGTAATCGTTGCAAGCAGGTTGGCGGGGTGTTGGGTAATTTTGCAGCCCGAAACTCATCAAGGCGGATTAACAGGAAAAGTAAACGACCAAGGACCAGCATAGGTATCCCATTTACTTTATGGACAACTCAAATAAACATCGGATAAATGGCGGTATAGCCGAATCGGTCGAGGAAGGAACTTGGGAAAGTCGTAGTTTGCAGGAAGTGTTCGAACTCGCCCGCCAAAATAGGTAACGCGGCGTGTATTCACGCAAACGATGACTCAACTCTTCAATTTACAGCCTGCTCAGCCTGGCACGGTTGCCGCCCAAGCGCTGGTCGACCAGGCCGGGTAAGCCGTTTTCGCGATAATCCCGGCACCACTCCATGAGACTGGCGCGGGAACAGCCGGTGATATTCACGA
>DAOUAZ010000180.1:0-10222 GCA_034432975.1 Anaerolineales bacterium
CACTGCTGCCCCCTCCCCGCTCGATTTTTCCGCCCGTTACCAGAAATTGCTGGCTGACGGCTGCGACCACATCGTTTCCATCCACACCGCCGAAAAACTCACCAGCCTGCCCAATTTCGCCCGCAACGCCGCGCGGGAGTTCGGCGGGCGTGTAACCGTCCTCGAATCCGGCTCGCTGACGCTCGGCACCGGCTTTCAGGTGCTGGCCGCCGCGGAAGCCGTCGAACAGGGCCTGGGGCTGGAGGGCGTGCTGGAGCAGGTGCGCTCCACCCGGCAGCGGGTGCGGGTGGCTGCCGCTCTCGATACGATGGACTACCTGCGCCGCTCCGGGCGCGTCCCAGCGGCCATCACCGCTATCGGCGGGCTGTTGAGCATCAAACCGGTGGTGGAACTGCGCGAGGGAGCCGTCAAACCCATCAGCGCGGCGCGCACCACCCGTCAGGCCACCGCAGCATTACAGGATTTCCTGGTCAGCATCGGCCCGTTGCAACGGCTCGCTATCCTGCACACCAACGCCGAAGCGCGCGCCCGCGAATTCCTCGACCTGCTGATGAAAGACAAAAGCCGCCGCAACATCCCCTCCGAAATCCGCCTGCTCAACGTCACCAGCCTGATTGGCGCGCACATCGGCCCCAACGGGCTGGGGTTTGCGGCGGTCAAAAAGGAGTTGGCATGAGCGAATCGATGATAATCACCACCACCTTGGAAGAACTCTGGCAGGCCCTGCGCCTGCTCGAACGCCCGCTCGGGCTGGTTCCAACCATGGGCTACCTGCACGAGGGCCACATCTCGCTGGCCCGCCGCGCGCGGGAGGAATGCGGCAGCGTTGCGGTCAGCATCTTCGTCAACCCGACCCAGTTCGGGCCAAACGAAGACCTCTCCCGATATCCGCGCAACATCGAAATGGATTTGAAATTGCTCGAATCTGCCGGAACCGGCCTGGTCTGGATGCCGACGCCCGAAGTGATGTACCCACCCGGATTCCAGACCTGGGTGACAGTGGAGACTCTCGCCACCCCTCTGGAAGGCGCGATGCGCCCCGGGCATTTCCGCGGCGTGACGACGATTGTCGCCAAACTATTCAACGCCATCCGGCCCGAGAAAGCCTACTTTGGGCAAAAAGACGCCCAACAGGCTGCCGTTATCCGCCAAATGACGCGCGATTTGAGTTATCCAACCGAAATCGTGGTCTGTCCCACCGTGCGCGAGGCCGACGGATTGGCAATGTCGAGCCGCAACACTTACCTGAATCCCGAAGAACGCCGCGCCGCGACGGTATTGTTTCGCGCCCTGACTGCCGCCGAATCCGCCTACCAAACCGGGGAACGCGACGCCGAAACGCTGCGCCGCCTGATGCGGCAGACCGTCGAAGCCGAGCCGCTGGCGCGCCTGCAATACGCCTCCTGCGCCGATTATGATACGCTGGCCGAGTTGGAGATTGTGACCGGCAAAGCCCTGCTCTCGATGGCGGTTTTCATCGGCAAGACCAGGTTGATAGATAATTTTGTGTTGGGGTAACCCGATTGCGCTACCAGTCAGTCGTTGAGCTACTGGCGCAAAAAGGCCTCCGAGTTCTCAAAGAACTTGGATGCCTGGATTTTAACAGCCATACGCCGGGGGGAGGACCCGGCGCAGGCATTCGCCAAAGGAGGAGACAGCGAGGAGCATGTTATTGCTCTTGTCACTGGTAATGATACCCCTCTGCGCATATTATCACAAATTAGTTTTGTCATAACTCTATAGTGACAAAACTCACAATCAAGACGAGAGAGAACAGCGACGCAATACAAACAATTTCACAATCGCGCTTGTAAATCCCAGGCAAGCCCGGATGATGTGAATGGCTTCTTCGGTTGTCTTATTATTTGCGGGTCAGGTCATCCAAAAGACCGGAGGCAATGCGCGGCCCGGGGGGACGGCGCGGGGGCTTGGGACTTCCCCCTGAGCGGCGGCTATCCAGCTCGATGCTCAAGCTCATCCAATCATCGACGATGAAAACGAAGTGCGGGGTCTGATCAAAAAAGAAAAACGGGGAAAGGAACAACCGGAGCGCAGCACGCGGCAAGGGGTACGACTTCAGGTAGACGACCAGGGCGGTCTCGGCCGCCAGCGGCTCGATGATTTCGCGCGCGCTCCCCTTGTGTTTCGAAGGCGGGAACAGGGTGGCAACCTGGGCTGTCGTGGTACGGTGAATGCGCTTGTAGGAGATATTCGTGCGCAGGAAAGGCGTGGCCAGGCGGATGTGGGTATCGAACAACTGCACATAAGCCCCGCCGCGCACGAGCAGCAGAAAAAATGTGAGCAGCAGCGCAAAACAGCCTACGCCAATCATGATATATCCGTTATTGTCGGATAAAACAGGCAGGGGGTTTTCAGCCGGGTCGATGAAGTACCACTGCGCCGCCCACAAGGCCCCGACGTTAAGAAAAATGATGATAGCAATGGTCAACATCATCGGCCACCAGCGGTCCAGGATAACCCTGTAAAGAAGCAGGCGATATTTGCGTCCGCCTTTTGCCATTCGGCTACTCCTCGTCACTCCCGGCGCGGCTCAAGGTCGGGGTTTGCGGCCCGGTTTCGCTGCCCAATTGCCGGCTGAGGCGCGCCAGGGCGTTTTCCAGGTGTTCGCCGCGCAGGCTGAAGGTGATGTCGCCGCGCGTTTTCTCGATGATGCTGCGCGCCAGGTCGGTCTGGCGGCGCAGCCCATTGGTGATTGCATCGGGATAGTCCATTGTGACCAGGATGGCATAGATGTCATCCATCAGCGTCAGCAAGCGCTCGGCTTCGGCGGAATACCCATGCCGCAGGATATCGAGACAGCGGCGGCGCAGTTCTCCGACCACTTCGGCCAATCCGTTCAGGTAGGTGTTCGACTCTACGCCCAGGTCGGCGGGACCGGGCAGCGGCTGGTTCAAAATCAGGGCGCAGGTGACGTTGGCTTCCACGAACTCTTTGAGCGCATCCTGGGTATAGCCGGCATAGTACAAATCGGGATGGGAAACGAGCACCTGGCGCAGGGTATCGGCCAATTTTTTCGCTTCGCCCAACTGCTCGTTCATCGCGTCAATTTCGTCGCGGTGCACGGCGCGGATGGCCTGCGAACAAAAACGGGTCAGCAGGCGCGCCTGGGCCAGGGCCTGGTCACGGGCGGCGGTACGAATATCGAACTGCTGGCGGATTTGTTCCGCCAGCGCATCGAACTGCTTCATGAGTTATGCTTTTCCTTCTTCGGGCGGAGAACCTTCGGGGGGCTGGAACGGCTTGAACAACTGGTCGGCCAGGGTCGAAACCGGGGTGTGGATTTCGCCAAAGGCCGCCTCATAACGCGCCAGGTTCTCGGTCAGGGCGCGCAACAACAGTTTGGCGCTGAGCGGCGACATCAGGATGCGCGCGCCCACCCGGGCTCTGTTCTCGCCGGGCAGCAGGTGGGCAAAATCCAGCACAATATCGGCAGGAGAGTGGGCAATGCGCACCAGGTTGGCGTACACCGCGCCCAGGTCCGCCGGGACTTCCAGGGTGGTGGGGGGACGATTGGGAGGAACAGTCATATCCACCTCGTTTTTACTAAACGTCCCGAAGGTTTGGACGCGGCAGAAGTACGCGGTTATCAAACCTTCGGGACGGTCACGCTAGAACGGAATATCTTCTTCCGGCGCGCCGACGAATGAGCCGCCCATATCGCCGCCGCCCATCGAGCCACCCCCACCGCCTTCCTCGCGGCTGGAGAGGAAGCGCACGGTGCTGGCGGTCACTTCAAAGGATGCCCCCGCTGTGCCGTCCTGGCGCGTCCAGACGCGCGGGCTGCCAGTGTTGGGGTCAGGGGTCAGGCGGCCTTCGATAAGCACCTTGCTGCCTTTCTTGAGATACTGGTTGCAGACTTCAGCCTGTTTACCCCATGCGGTAACCTTGAACCAGATGGTCTCTTTGACAACCTGTCCATTATTGCCGGTATATTGACGGCTGGTTGCCACGGAAAACGAGGTAACCGGCTGGCCGGAGGGGGTGTAACGCATTTCCGGGTCGCGGCCAAGATTTCCAACGATGATTAGGGTGTGGTACATAAGGGGCCTCCTTGAGGATATAGGTCCCGCCGCGATGCGGCGGTGCAAATGTAGAACAAATGTATTTTACACCGGATTGAGCAAAAGGAAAGTGGCAAAAGCAATTCACCTTCAGCTTTGCTTGGTGAGCAAGGCGACCGCATACGGGTACAGGGTCAAATTCCCCTGGGCAAACTGCTGCCCGCCGATGTGGTCGGCGGCAGGCCAGGGAAGCGCAATCACCTGCTGCTCGCGGCTGTGGTTGATGACGAAATACAACGCGGTTCCATCCTCCCGGACGCGCGTCCGCACTTCGACTGAGGCGGGCGCGTCGAAAGGCTTGAGCAGGCTATTGGCGAGAATCTGGTTGACCAGGGTTTGCTGGCTTTCGGAATCCAGCCAGGTTCCAACGGTGTAAACAAAGCCGCCCTCGACCGGATTGACCACAATCGCAGGCTGGTCATCGAGCCAGCCATTGCTCGCGCCATAACGCGCCATGACGGTGGTGAACCGCTGTCCCAGCAGACGCAGGCGTTCGGCCCAGAGCGAGGCGCTGCCTTGAAACGATTTCCCTCCCACCGGAATCGGGTTCTCCAGGGAGTAATAGTCTTCCACCTCGACTCCGGTCAGTTCAGCCAGCGCGCCCGGTGGACGGGAGGGCAGCAGGGCGTTGTGGCGGTCCTTCATGCCGGTTCGCAGCGTCAGCACCAGCCGTCCGCCGCGCTCGAGGAAAGCCTTGAAACGCTCGGCCCGCGCCTCGTCGAGGACAATCATGGCCGGGGCAATCACCAGTTTGTAGCCGTCGAGCGGTTCATCGGCGGAGATGATGTCAATATCGACGTTGCGGGCCGCCAGCGGACGATACCAATGCTCCAGGTGCGCAACGTAATCGAAGTCGCTGTTATGGCGCTGGAATTCAATCGACCAACGGCTGTCGTAGCAATTCAGGATAGCCGCTTTGCTTTGAATGGTCGAGCCTGCCACCAAATCCGACAAGCGGGCAAATTCCGAGCCGATGAGTTGGGCCTCCTCGTAAAACGGGCGCGGACTCCCCGACTGGTCGACCAGCGTGCCGTGATATTGCTCCTGCCCGCCCAGAGCCGAGCGCCACTGCCAATAGAGCAGCGCGTCGGCGCCGTGCGCCACCGCGTGCCAGGCCATGGCGCGCGCTTCGAGTTTGTTCAGGGCGTTGTTGGTCTTCGACCAGTTGACATTGCCAGGCTGAGTCTCCATCAGCCAGAAATTCTTGCGCTTATAACCGCGCACCAGGTCATGGACAGCTCCGGTCTTCAGGTGGTCATGATGTCCGGTGCCGATGTACCAGTCCCACGAGGCGACATCCAGGTCACGCGATACCTCGTAATGGTCGAATGCGCCGAACCAACCCATGAAGTTATGCGTCACCCAAACGGAAGGCGGCAGATGCGGGCGGAGTTCATCCAACTGGATTTTCTGGAAGCGGCGGTAAGAGCGGGTGACGAAATGCCGGAAGGCCAGCATCAGGCCGGGATTATGGCCCCCAATCGGGATGGGAATTTGGGCCCAGTCGGAATAGGTCTGGCTCCAATACGCGGTCGACCAGCGGGCATTCAGTTCATCGAGCGTGCCGTACTCTTCCCGCAGGAAAGCCTGGAATTCGGCCCGGCAGTGGTCGCAATAGCAGACGCGGTTGTACTCATTGTCGAACTGCCAGCCGATGACATGCGGATTTTTACCAAATCGCTCGGCCATCGCGCGGATGATGCGGCGGGCGGCCTGGTGAAATTCGGTCGAATTGACGCAATAATGACAGCGATTGCCGAACTGCACCCTGCGGCCCTGTTCATCGACAGCCAGCGTATCGGGGTACTGCTGCGCCAGCCAGGCGGGCGGCGCGGCGGTCGGCGTCCCCAGGACGGTGACGATGCCTGCTTCGGTCAACCTCTCGATAGCCTGTTCGAGCCAATCGAATCGGAACTGGCCCTCCGCCGGTTCCATGGTCGACCAGGCAAACTCCGCCAACCGGACGACGCTAAAGTTGGCTTCCTTCATCAGGCGGATGTCCTCCGCCCAGCGTTCCTGCGGCCAATGTTCGGGATACCAGGCTGCGCCAAAATGTAGTTTTTCCATTCGTTCGAATTCCTCGCATTTTTTAGGATGTGTCAGCATTTACGGGTGGTCGCCCTGCTCCAGGTGATATTCGATTTCATCCAGCACGGCGGGCAGCCCCCAGATTCCGTTCACGACCGAGTGCGCCCCGGCGCGGTAGAGATGGGATTCGGCCTCCCGGCGAGCCGCATCGCGCTGTGACTCATCCAGGGCGTCGATTTCCGCCTCGCGCAAGCCGAGCAGGCTGCCGGTCAGGGAGATTCCAACGCTCCACATCCCGGCGTTGAGTCCCTCCTCGATATCCGGCACGGTATCCCCTACCTTGACCAGGGCTTCCATCGGATAGACGCCCAGTTGGATGGCGTTCTGGCAGCACATCCAGGGATAGGGACGCCCGGCGGGGACTTCATCGGGACAGACGATGCAATCTGGGCTGTAGCCGCGCCGCGCCGCTTCGGGAGCCAGGATGTCCATCATCGAGCGCAGGTAGCCGGTGGTCGAACCGATTTTGATGCCCCGGCTGCGCAATTCGCGCAGGACATCCAGCAGGCCGGGAATGGGTTCCGCATAATCGGCCAGGATGGCAGCCTGCATGGGAATAAAACTCTCGAACAAGTCTTCGATGTCGTTCTCGGCGGCAGGCGCGCCGCGCGCAGCCTGCCAGGCCATGGCGACGGCGGGACGCGCCAGGATAGCGCGCAGATGGTCTTTTTTCATCAGGCCCATCCCGGAGCGGGCGTCCGAGGGGCTGATGGTCACGCCCCGGCTCTCGAACAGGCGCAGGAAGACCGCTGTGGGGGCAAACGAACCGTAATCGACGGCAGTCCCAGCCCAATCCAGGACAACTGCTTTGACAGGGCCGCGATACGAGCGGCGAAAAACGAAATCCATGCAGGCCTCCGTGAACAAGAAAAAGCGCGCCTTTCCCAAACCGCGCGAATGCCCCATTTTACCCGGATTTTCCCATTTGCCCTTTTGCTTTCTTGTTATAATCCGACCCGGAAAGGACCGACGATGACCGACGAAATCACCCCCGAACTGTTCAATCATCTCGTGGAACTGGCCGCGCTCGAACTCAATCCCGACGAGGCCGAATACCTGCGCCGCGAATTGAACAACCAACTCAAGGCCATTCACGAACTGGAAGCGATTCCGCTCGACCCCAACACCCCGGTCGCCTCGCACGGCGTTCCCTATACCCCAGAGACCTCGCCCGCCATCCGCGAGGACGTGGTTCTATCGCATCCCAACCCGGCCCGCCTGCTGCAAACCGCCCCCGAAACCACCGACGGCTACATCGTCGTGCCGGAAATCCCGCACCAGGATTTGAAATAATTAACGCTGGTCGAGTAAGCGGCGGGGTCTCGATACGGACTTCGTCCTACTCGACCTCCGCCGCTGTATCGAGACCAAAGATTCTTATGGAATTATTCGAACTCACCGCCCTCGAAATTGCCCGCAAAGTGCGCGCGCGCGAAGTGACTGCCAGCGACGTGTTGGAAGCGCACCTCGCGCACATCCAATCTGTGGATGGCCTGCCCGGAACCATCGGCGGGGATAAAGACACCGAACCCGATAAAGTCCACGCCTTCATCAGCCTGACCGCCGACCGCGCCCGGAATCAAGCCGCCGCCGTCGATGCCGAAGTTGCCGCTGGAAGGGACCCCGGCCCGCTGGCAGGCGTCCCCGTTTCGATAAAAGACATCTTCTGCGTGGAAGGCACGCCCTCCACCGCCGCCAGCAAAATCCTGGCGAATTTCACCGCCCCGTACACTGCCACCCCGGTCGAACGCTGGGAAAAAGCCGGGGCGGTACTCCTCGGCAAAGTCAACCTCGACGAGTTCACCTACGGCTCCTCGAACGAATCGTCCGCTTTCCAACCGGCTACCCGCAACCCCTGGAACACGGCCCACGTTCCCGGCGGCTCGTCGGGCGGCTCGGCGGCGGCAGTCGCGGCGCTCGAGGGCCCGATTTCGCTGGGAACCGATACCGCCGGGTCGATTCGCCTGCCGGCCGCCTACTGCGGCGTGGTCGGGCTGAAACCAACCTACGGGCGCGTCTCCCGCTATGGATTAATCGCCTTTGGCTCCTCGCTCGACTGTCCCGGCCCCCTCTCCCGCACCGTCGCCGATGCCGCGCTGGCCCTGGGCGCGATGGCCGGCCCCGACCCGCGTGACTCGACCGCCGCAACCGTCCCAGTCCCCGATTACCTGGCCGAAATGGAAAAAGGCGTCAAGGGCCTGAAAATCGGCCTCTCGCCCGATTACTTCCGCATCACCTACTTCGACTCCAAAACCGGCGCACTGGTCGAACAGCCTGTTCCCGAAGTCATCAAACAATCGGTGCTGGATGCCGCCCAAAAACTGGCCCGGCAGGGCGCAGAAATCGTCGAAAACGTGCCTATGCCGCATACCAAATACGGCATCCCGGCCTATTTTGTCATCTCGCGCGTCGAGGCCGCCTCCAACCTGCACCGCTACGACGGCGTAAAATACGGCTGCCGCACCCCTGAGTCTGTCGAGGAACTGCGCTCGCTCTACCGCAAATCGCGCGCCCAGGGATTCGGCTCGCAGCCCAAACTGCGCATCCTGATGGGCATGTACGTCAGCGCCGCGCAATACAGCGAGCAGTATTACAACCGCGCCCTGCGCGTCCGCTCGCTGATTCGGCGCGACTTCGACGAAGCCTTCACCAAAGTTGATGCGCTGCTGACCCCCTCCACGCCTGCCCCGGCCTTCGCCATCGGCGGCATCTACGGCGACTCGGTGCTGATGCAGTACGCCGACCAACTACTCGTGACCGGCAATCACGCGGGCGTCCCCGGCATCTCCGTCCCGGCGGGATTCGACGAGAGCGGCCTGCCGGTTGGCATCCACTTCTTCGCCCCCGATTTCCGCGAAGATACCCTGTTCCGGGCGGGTTATGCTTATGAGCAGGCGACGGCGGGCGAAGCGTGGAGAAGCCGCAAGCCGGGGATGAGGTAATTTGATACTCGAAATTCGAAAATCGAACATCCAAAATCGTCAATCGCAAATCAAAAATCGAAAATCGAAATGTCCCCATCCACCCAAGACCGCATCCTCGCCGTCATCGCCCACCTGGCCGCGCTGGCCTTTGGCAGCGGAGTCGCCATCCCTGCCGCGCTGTGGAGCGAGAGCCGCAAGAAATCTGCCTACGTCCGCTTCCAGACCTTGCAGGCTTTCGGCTACCAGTCTCTTGGCTACACGCTCTGGCTGCTCAGCGTGCTGCTCCTGCTCGTGCTTTTTTATCTCGGCCTGCTGGTGATTGCCCTGCTCGTTCCCAATGCCGCCCAAAACGAGACCATCCTGGCCGTGTTCAGCATCGCCATCGTAGTCATGATGTTCGGCTCGATGGGCCTTTACCTGCTCATCCCGCTCATCGGCGCGGTGCTGTGCGGAATGGGAAAGGATTTTCGCTACCCGCTGCTGGGAGGCCGCCTGGCGCGTTCGCTCGGCTACCCGCCTGAAGCCGGGAACGACTCCCCGGAACTGGATTCCGCTTTCGAGGAACGATTCGCCGCAGCGATGGGTCACTTCGCCGTCATCCTGCCGATGTGGGGGCTGCTGGCCCCGGCCTGGCTGTGGATAAGCCACAAAAATCATTCATCTTGGCTAAAATTCCAATCGGCGCAGACCACCATTTACCAGGCCTTCGTCAACGTGCTTTACTTCGGGTTGACCTTTGCATCCGTTTTCATCGGCTTTGGCTCAATGGCGTTCTTCGCTATGATGGCCGACCTGGGCGAATGGACCGTTGTGGCCGGAATGATGGTGATGACCTGTCTGCTGGGCTGCACCGGGCTGGTCATTCCGCTGTTCCACATCCTGGGGCAGTGGGCCGGGCTGCAAACCCTGCGCGGGCGCGATTTCAAGTATCCGCTGCTGGGCGGGTGGGTCGAAAAACCGGAGGCCAAAGTCTCCTGACTTTGGACATCAAAAATCGGGGCAACTTCTCAAAAAAATGGGGAAACGTCCCGACACTTGCGCCTGCGCGACAAGCGCAGGTGAGGTTTGCTTGAAAAACCTGGTTGAGCCGTTCGAACCGCTCGGCTGAGCGCTCGCGGGACGGTGCTT
>DAOUAZ010000181.1:0-3774 GCA_034432975.1 Anaerolineales bacterium
AAGCACCGTCCCGCGAGCGCTCAGCCGAGCGGTTCGAACGGCTCAACCAGGTTTTTCAAGCAAACCTCACCTGCGCTTGTCGCGCAGGCGCAAGTGTCGGGACGTTTCCCCATTTTTTTGAGAAGATACCAGATTTTGGTTTTTAAACGCTTGTTGAACCAAGTTTCCTGCTTTTTCAGAATCGGAAAAAACGCACTCTAAACTCAAGCGGTTAAGTGATGTCGCTTTTGTTCCAGATAGAAAGGTTGACCCATGCCCCAAAGTATCAAAACCCCAGCGACCTGTAAACCGCAGGAACTCGAAAATTTCAGGAATATGCTCTTGCTCTTATCGAGTGGTTTGGAAGTCGAAGACGGCCTGGCGGAACGGATTGCAAAGGCCGAATGGCTGGCATTCCAGTATGATGAACGCAAGCAATTAATCGGCATTGCGGCTCTCAAACGCCCGGTCGAGGGCTACCAGAAGGGGATTTTCAAGAAGGCCGGGCTGCTCGACCAGGTTGGGGGGTATCCGCTCGAGGTGGACTGGCTGGTTGTGCGCGGCGAATATCAGGCCAAGGGCGTGGCGGCGGAACTGCTGCGGCGGCTGGCGCAAAAAGCGGGCGAGGCGGGCGTTTTCTGCGTGGCGCGCAGTTCCGATAAAAATATGGCGGCCAGCCTTGTCAAACAGGGCTTTGCCGCCAGCGGCGAGCCGTATTCGCGCCGCAGTCATCGCTATACCTACCAGGTCTTTTTGCGCCCCGGGGCCGGGCAATCCGCGCCGGAGCCGGAAACAGGGGGCTGATTACTTCTCCCCCAGCGCTTTGGCCGCCGCGCCCGAGCGGGTATGCACATCCAGTTTCTCGAAAATGGCTTTGAGATGGCGCTTGACGGTGTTGGTGGTGATGACCAGCCGTTCGGCGATTTCTTTATTGGTCAACCCCTGCGCCAGCAGGTCTAACACTTCGCGCTCGCGCTCGGTCAGGACGGCCAGTTCGCTCCCGGCGCGCCCGGCTTTGCGGGCCTCTTCGACCAGCCGCAAAAACGAAGTCCGCTCGAAGGCTTGTTTCTCCAGGTAGGCAAAAATCGATTGTTCGGCGTAGGCGCGCTGGATTTCCTCGGGCGAGGCGATGCCGCTGACCACGATGGCCGGCACGCCCCCGGCGCGGGCGATGGCGAGCAGGCGGTAGCCTTCCGGTTCATCCTCCGGGGATTTGGAATCCCACAGGCCGGAGACGCTGCCGCTGAGCGACAAATCGACCACCGCCAGGCTGTATTTTTCACGGCGCAGGAAGCCCAGGGCGTCGCCGAAACTGGCGCAGGCCCGCGCCTGGAAGCCGGAATCGGTCAGCAGTTCGGAGAGAATGCTCCTCCAGCCGGCGTCGTCTTCTACTACGAGCGCGCGCCCGCGCGACGAGTCTGTTGGGGCCGGGGCAGTGGACGGCATGAGCCGGGAGGGGCTGCCCGGCCTCGAGGCGGGAGCCGTTTCCAGCGGGGGCAGGCTCGCCCCGCTTGGCGGGGCAGCCAGGGCGCGCGAGACCAGTTCCCGGAACTGTCCCCGGTGAAAATTTTCCTTTCGCAAAAAGGAAAAAGCGCCATGCTCGGAGAGCGCGGCGACGGCCACTTCGACGGTGGCAAAACCGGTCAGTAAAATCGAGCGGCAGTTGGGGTCGAGTTTGCGGGCGGATTCCAGCACGCGCAGGCCGTCGGTGTTGTTGTGGTCGGCGGGCGAGAGCGAAAGGTCGAGCACGGCCAGGCGGTGCGGCTGGGCTTTGAGCAGTTGGACGGCGTCCTCGAGGTTGTCTGCCGTGTCGACGGCCAGCCCGCAATCGGCCAGGATTTCCGACAGGATTTGCTGCCACGAGCGGTCGTCTTCGACGACCAGGGCGCGCGCAAGGGGTGGGTTCATGGTTCCTCCTGGATTCGCGGCAGGCGCAGGCGAAAGGTCGCGCCGCGCTGTCCGCTTCGTTCGGTTTCGATGTCCACCGAGCCGCCCAGACGGGTCATCAGCGTTTTGACCCACCACAGGCCGAAGCCGAGTTTGCCGGGCCGGGACGTGGCCCGTCCTGAGAAATTCAACTCGAAGATGCGGTCGTGCAGTTCGGGCGGGATGCCGGGGCCGCTGTCGCTGACCGTGATTTCGACCCATTCGCGGCCAGAACGCCCGCGAATATCGATGACGCCCTGGCCGCGCATGGCGTCGGCGGCGTTTTCGAGCAGGTTGGTAAAGACGAAGGTCAGGCTTTGCCCGCCCGCCATGACGACTGGCAGGCGGTCGAGGCCTTCCATGCGTACCTGGATGCCAGGCGGCAATTGGGCGGCGTTGAGGGCCTCGGCCAGGCGCGCGGCGGCGTAGACCGGTTCGAGCCGGATGGGGCGCAGGCGCGAGAGATTGTCGCGCACGGTCTGCATGGCCTGCATGGCGCAGCGTTCGATTTCGGCCAGGTTATGGGCCAGGTAGGGGTCGGCCTCCAGCGCGGGCGCGCATTTGTCCTGGATGCTCTGGACCCGCGCCGGGATGGTGCCGACTTTGTTGTTCAGGTGATGCAGCAGGTTGGAGGCGATGTCGCCGATGGCGGCGAAGGTTTCGGCCACCGAGCGCTGTTCCTGGGCGGCGCGCAGGGCCTGCTGGCGGCTCTCGTTTTGCAGGGCCAGGGCGGCGTAATGCGCCAGGAAGGTCAGCACTTTTTTATCCCAATCCGATTCGATGAACCGACCGGTGCCTGGCGCGGCGCTGTATACGCTGAATGCGCCCAGCGGTTGGCCCTCGTCCCCGGCCAGCAGCGGCACAATCAGGGCGCGCGCCCAGTTTTGGGAAAATGCCAGGTCGTGACGATGGAAGCGCGGGTCGCCCCGCACATCGTCGGCGACGACGGTTTCCCTCGTTAAGACAGCCTGGCCGGTCAGACTCCCTTCCAGCGGAATCCGGTCGCTATGGGTATAGCCGCCGCTGGAGGCGGAGAGCGTGAGGCTGTCTTCCTTGAGCAGCCACAGGGCGCTGGCTGAGGCATTCAACAAGTCGCAGGCGACTTCGGCCAGGTGGTCCAGCACTTGCTGGCAGGGTTGCGAGAAAATCTGACGGGCCACTTCCTGCAAGACATCGAGCAGGCGCGCTTCCTGGATGGCGATGACCGCGTAGGTGGCGAGCGATTGCAGGATGTGGCTGTCATGTTCATCGAAGGCCCCCGGCTCCGGGCTTTCGAGGTTGAGGACGCCTTCCAGCCGCCCGCTGGCGTTGATGAGCGGCACGGCCAGTTCGGAGCGCATTTGCAAATCGGCGTCGAGCGGGTAGTAGATGCCCGACCAGGGTTCGGCCAGCAAATCGGGGATGAGGATGGTCTGGCGGCTGCGGGCGACATGTCCCATGACGCTTTGCGCGCCGAGTGGCAGGGTTTCGATTTTGGG
Organism: Anaerolineales bacterium; assembly: GCA_034432975.1. Lineage (GTDB taxonomy): Bacteria > Chloroflexota > Anaerolineae > Anaerolineales > Villigracilaceae > UBA5195. Next base: position 3,384 of record DAOUAZ010000181.1, read on the forward strand.
GCGGGTCAGGGTATCCCCGGCGAAGGCGCGCGTGACCAGGTTTTCGCCGCTCTTATCGAGCAGGCGGAAGATGCCGTAGTGGGCGTTGGTCACATCCAGGGCCAGTTGCAGGATGGATTCGAGCGTTTCTTCCAGCCTGAGCCTCGAAGAAATCAGCATTCCAGCGCGGTGCAGGCGGTTGAGTTCTTCCTCCTTGCGGGCCAGGTCGCGGCGCATGGCCGCCAGCCGCCGGGTGTGGTAAATTGCCATGGCAGCCTGGTGGACGAAGTTTTCGAGCATGAGGAGTTCGAGGCGGGTAAAAGGGCGTTCCTCGCGCAGGTACACATACAAGACCCCCACTGCCTGTTCGGCCACGATGAGCGGGAAACAGCCCACCGCCCGCACGCCCTGC
>DAOUAZ010000182.1:0-3883 GCA_034432975.1 Anaerolineales bacterium
TTGCAGCCTGCTCAGCCTGGCACGGTTGCCGCCCAAGCGTTGGTCGACCAGGCCGGGTAAGCCGTTTTCGCGATAATCCCGGCACCACTCCATGAGACTGGCGCGGGAACAGCCGGTGATATTCATGACTTCTTCGACCGAATAGCCTGTGCCATGCAATCGGACGGCCTGGTAACGCGCGCGCGTTGCAGCATTCTTGCTCAGCTCGCAGGCTTGCTGCAAGGCCCGTTGTTCTTTGTCTGTGATGGTAAATTTTCGCTTTGCCATCCATCTATTGTACGATATTTATTCAAACTGTCCATTATTTGCCAGGCAGCTCGCCTATGACGCGGTATAGCTCGCGTTTATCCCAAGACACAACTGACGAGTTACTGATTCTCGCTTAAGAAAATACCTGTCCCCAGCGTTTTCACGGCGTTGCGAAAACGCGCCAGTTTTATAAAAGACAAGCCCCCCACTGAAGCCCCCCACTCGCGTGGCCCCATTCAAGGTGTGGTTGGCATGGGAGGTGATGTTGCGGGTGACAGGTAATCCAGCAACTGGTCTTTTGGCACAACCGCCCTGAACCCTGAATCTTGGGCGCGTTTCTGGAAGTCCGGACTGACTTCTGCTGAAACCCCGATCACCCAAAGGGCCGGGTCATTTGCCAGCAGCGCCCGGGCGGTCTCGAACCCGTCCATGCCGGGCATGTTGATATCGAGCAGCACCAGGTCTGGGCGGGACAACTTACAGGCTGCCAGGGCCGCTTCTCCGTCGGGCGCTTCGCCAACGACTTCGAGTTGCGGCAGGTTGGCCAACACCAGCCAGAGCGTTTTACGCCAGGCGAGGTTGTCATCCACAATTAAGACGCGCAGTTTTGTACTCAAGCAACTTCTCCCATGTCTGCGCTTATTGTACGCATAACCACACTTGGGAGATAGCCGCCAGGCGGGTTGCCCCCGCCCGATACATGGCTATAGCCGCTTGGGGGTTATCTTTCCACTAGCCCCAGCTTGAGGGCCGCAGCCACGGCCTCGGTGCGGCTTTGGACGTTGAGTTTCGAGAGAATATTGCTGATGTATTGCTTGACAGTGGATGGACGCAGGTCGAGCCGGGCGGCGATTTGCTTGTTGGTCAGGCCCTCTACCAGCAGGCGCAGCACATCGTTCTCGCGCTCGCTCAAGGCGGATTGGGGCAGGGAGGGCGGGCCGGATTCTTCCCCGCTGACCATGCGCAGCATCACGTCGGATGCTTTGGGGTCGAGGATGGTGCGTCCCCGGTGAATCTGGCGGATGGCGTCTGCCAGTTCCTCCACGCTGACGGTTTTGTACAGGAACCCGCGCGCCCCGGCGCGCAGCGCTGCTTCAATCAGATGGTCTTCGCCGAAAGAAGTGAGCGCGATGACGGCGGCCGCGGGAAATTCCTGGCGGATGCGGCTGATGGCGCTCGCGCCGCCCTCCTCGGGCATGACCATGTCCATCAGCACCACGTCCGGTTGTTCCTGGCGATACATCTCCAGCGCCGAGGCAGCGTCAGCGGCCTCGGCGACCAGTTGCATATCGGCGAAACCGCCGACGAACATGACCAATCCCTTGCGCACCATCGGGTGGTCGTCGACCACCATGACTTTGATGAGTTCATCGGACATAAGCGGTTTATTCCTTCCAGATGCAGGTGACGCGGGTGCCTTTTTTCGCCCGGCTGGCAATTTCCAGGGTTGCGCCGATTTCCTCGGCGCGTTCGCGCATGATGCCGAGACCGAGCTGCCCGCCGCCAGGAGACTGGGGGTCGAATCCGCGCCCGTTGTCTTCGATGCGCAGCCGAGCGCCTGTTTCGTCTAATTCCAGGTGGAGGAAAATCTCGGTGGCGCGGGCGTGTTTGATGATGTTGTTCAGGGCTTCTTGCGCGATTCGATATAACGCGATTTTAACATCAAGAGGCAGTTTTTTCTCTCCTCGAATATCGCAGTGGATGGGCGCTTCGGTGCGCGGGCCAAGGGCATCGGTCAGGTGGGCAAAGAGAATGGGCAGGTCGGTGTTTTGCAATCCTTCGGGGCGCAGTTCCAGCAGCAGGATGCGCATTTCTCCCAGCGCGCTGACTACCAGGCGCGTCAGGTGGTCGATGTGCGTCCACAGCGTATCGAGGCCGATACTCTGCTTCTGGCGCAGTAACATCTCAGCCGTCAGGCGGGCCGAAAAGAGCGTCTGGCTGACGGCATCGTGCAGGTCGCGCGCCAGCCGCTGGCGTTCTTCGAGCGCGGCCAGTTCCAGGTCGCGTTTTTGCAGTTCTTTTAGCTCGGTAATGTCTTCCGTGACTGCCAGATAATGCGTGATGCTGCCCTGTGGGTCTGTGATGGGCGAGATGATGGCCGATTCGGTATAAAGTTCGCCGTTTTTGCGGCGGTTGATGAACTCGCCGCGCCATTCTTTCCCGGCGGAGAGCGATTCCCACAACTGGCGGTAGGTTTCGACGGGGGTTTGGCCGCTTTTCAGGATGCGCGGGGTCTTGCCGATGGCTTCCCCCAGCGAATAACCGGTTACCTGGCTGAATCGCGGGTTGACGTATTCCATATTGGCCTGCGTGTCGGTGATAACGATGGATGCGGGGCTTTGTTCCACTGCCAGTGAGAGTTGTCGTAACTGTTGTTCGGCGCGTAACCGTTCGGTGATATTCCGCGAGACGCCGTAAACTTCGAGATGACCGTTTTCAGGGTTGCGCGCAAACTGAGTGGTGGTCTCTGTCCAGACGGTGGAGCCATCCTTGCAGGGCTGTTCTACCTGATTGGTGTCGTATTCCTCGGTGCTTTCCCCTTTCAGGTATTTTTCAAGCGCCACAGGCAGGGTTTCCATTAATCGTTGCAGGGAATCCGGGGTGAGCGCTTCGCTCATTTCTTGCGCCAGGACTTCTTCGGCGGTGTAGCCGCGCAGCCGCTCGACCGAGGGACTGACGTAGCGGAACCTGGCGGTCTCCAGGTCGAGAATCCAGATGACATCCGAAATATTTTCGGCCAGCAGGCGGTAGCGTTCTTCGCTGGCGCGCAGGGCATCCTCAGCCTGTTTGCGCGCGCTGATGTCTCGGCTGATACCGATGACGCCGCTAATTTTCCCTGCCGTATCGAGCAAGACCGAGACGGATAACTCGCCCGCAAAACGCGAGCCGTCCCGTTTCAGCATGGTGCATTCGATGGTCGTTACATTTTCTGAAAAGACGGCCTTTTGGATTTTTTGGCGGACAAAGAAGTGTTCCTCTGCCGCAATCAAGTCAAATACGTTGGTATGCAGCAGTTCAGCGACATCTTCGAACCCGTGCAGCCGCGCTGTTTGCAGGTTGCAGGCCTGGATGATGCCGCGCGCATTGGTCAGCGTGATGGCGTCGGGCGAGGTTTCGACCAGGGCGTGATACCGCGCTTCGCTCTCGCGCAGGGCTTCTTCGGCCTGTTTGCGGGAGGTAATGTCGCGCAGCAGGAACAGCCGTCCCATCAGGCTGCGGCCATGCCTGTCGAGCAGGGGGGAGATGTTCAGGTCGAAGATTCGCGCCGCCGAATCGATTTCCAGGCTGGTTTCGTCTTTGCAAGAGGAAGTTACCTGGTAGCGTTGGAAAAACCCTGCCCAGGGCTGCGAAAGCGCTGTGGCGGGTGAACCAAGATGCGCCGGGGAGATGCCGCAGGTTTGCCCGGCTGCGTGATTGAAATCGGCGAGATTCCCTTTCAAGTCCAACACAATCACCAGGTCCGCGAGGTTGTCCATCACAGCCTGGCGCGCGATCGGCGCGACCTCGAACAGGAGCGAGCCGCGCAGCGCATATACGTAGATTAAGCCGGTAACAATAAATGCGAAAGGCGTCAGTTCCAATCCGCGAACAGGGGTGATGCCGGCCAGGTATAGGAGGTGTGTAATGGATGGAA
>DAOUAZ010000183.1:0-15023 GCA_034432975.1 Anaerolineales bacterium
AATGACCCGAACGAGCGCACTGGTTCCGGCGGCATCGATGATTACAGCGACAGCGACACCGAAACCGGCGGCCTGGAGCAGTATTACAGCCTCGGCAACCGCGTCTGGCTGGATACAAACAACAACGGCGCGCAGGATATGGGCGAAGTCGGCATCGATGGCGTGACTCTCAATCTCTACGCTGCCGATGGCTCCGGCAACCCAACCGGCGGCGCGCTGGCGACCACCTTCACGGCGGGCGGCGGCTACTATCTGTTCGACTACCTCCTGCCCGGCGATTATGTGGTCGTCATCCCCTACGGCAACTTCTCCGTCGGCGTGCTGAACGGTTACAAATCCTCGCTCTCCTTCCTGCAAGCCAATGGAACCATTGGCGAAACACTTGCGCCCGACCCAGATGACAGCACCGACCTGGATGACAATGGCAGTTACACCCCCCTGGTCGGCTTCGAGGGCGCGGTCATTTCCGGCGCAGTCACGCTGGGCGGGGCTGTTGAACCAATCGGCGAAACCGACCTGCGAACCGGCGTTGGTCAGGGCGCGCAGCCCGATAACCGCGCCAACATGACCGTTGACTTTGGCTTCTACCGCACCGCAATCGGCAACCTGGTCTTCGAAGACCTCAACGCCAACGGGGCGTATGACGCCGGGGAAACCCTCTTGCAAAACGTTCAGGCGCAACTCTATTCCTCCAACGGCACAGAAATCAACGTCGGCCCGAATGGCATTTTGGGCGATAACGACGACGCCCCCGGCGGCGTGCTGACTGATGCGGCTGGTCTCTATCTCTTCAGCGGCCTGCCCAATGGCAATTACATTGTGCGCGTCACCGCTCCAACCGGCATGATTAGCACCACCGATGCCTTTGCTCCTGCCGATACCGCCGACCCCGATGTGAATGTGGACAACAACGACAACGGCGTTGGCACGGCAGGCGGCGTGGTCTCGGCCAATCTGCTCACCATGCAGGCCGGGGAAGTGGCGGTCAATATCACCGTGAACAACGCCAACGCCACCACCACCGACCCAACCGTGGACTTCGGGTTTGTCTATCCCTATGCCCTCGGCAATCGCATCTGGTTCGATACGGACAATGACAGCCAGATTGACTTCGGGACGGAAGTCGGCGTCAATGGAGTGGTCGTTGACCTGTACCGCAACGACGGCACTGGGACCTACGTCTTCGTGGCGACCGATACCACCGCCAATGGCGGCTACTACCTGTTCGATAACCTGCTGCCGGGTGAGTACATGGTCACCCTGCCCGTCTCCAATTTCACGGGCACGGGCGCCTTGGTGGGCTATTGGTCTTCGGCAACATACCGCGACACCAATGCGCCTCATGCCATTTTCGAAACCGCTGCTCCCGACCCCGATGGCGCTCCAGATGTGGACTCAGACGACAACGGCACGCTCCAAACCGGCGGCCCGTTCAACGGGCAGGTTGTTTCCCTGCCGGTCACGCTTGGACCCACCGGCCTGACCGAGCCAGCGGGCGAAACCGACCTGGAAACCGGCATTGGTCAGGGAACGCAGCCCGATGGACGCGCCAACATGACGGTGGACTTTGGCTTCTACCGCGTCTCGGTCGGCAGCCTGGTCTATACCGATGGCGATGAAAACGGCAACTACGACGGCGGCCCGCTCGATGCGCCCCTGCCCGGCATCGCCGCGCGCCTGTATGCCCAGGATGGAACCACCGAAATCCCGGTCGGGCCAGATGGCATCCTCGGCACAGCGGATGACGCCCCCGGCGGAATGGTCACCAACGCTTCAGGCGAATACCGCTTCGACGGCCTGCCCCAAGGCAATTACATTGTACGCGTCGTTGCGCCGCCTTCCACCACCAGCACTATTGATACCTACAATGCCGCCGACAGCGCCAACCCGAACGCCAACGCCGACAACAACGACAACGGCCTGGGCGCCAGCGCAGGGACGGTCTCCTCGGCGGTCTTTCTACTTACGCCTGGCTCGGCTGGCGCGCTCAACAACAACACCGTGACCCACGCCGCAGGCTCGACCTATGACCCAACCATCGACTTCGGCTTCATCCCGCAGTATGCCCTGGGCAACCGCGTCTGGTACGATACCAATAACAACCGCCAGATTGACGCAGGCGAATCCGGAATCAACGGCGTGACCGTCCAACTCTACGCCGCCGATGCATCCGGCAACCCGACTGGCGCGATACTGCAAACCCAAATCACCGCCAACGGCGGCTACTACCTGTTCAACAATCTGGCATCCGGCGATTATGTCGTCGTCCTCCCGGCCTCCAATTTTACGGGACTCCTCAGCGGTTACTGGTCTTCCGGCACAACCCGCAACAACGACGGCTCGTTGACCGAACTTGCCGCTCCCGACCCAGATGGCGCGCCGGATGCCGATTCGGATGATAACGGTCAACTTAACCTGTTCAGTTCCCTGCCCGGCGCAGCCGCGTCCCGCGCCGTCACCCTCGGACTCGGCCCGGTCGAACCGACCGGCGAAGGCGACCTGGACGGCGGCAACCAGGGTCAGCCCGATGCCCGCGCCAACATGACCGTTGATTTCGGCTTCTATACCATCCAACTGGGCAACCAGATTTGGAACGATGCCAACAACAACGGCCTGCTCGATGGCCTCGAAACCGGCATCCATGGCGTGACCGCGCAACTATGGTCTGCCGACGGTTCCACCCTGCTCGCCACAACCACCACCACAGGCGGCATTTACACCTTCACCGGCCTGCCGCAAGGCTCTTACTTCGTCCGCCTGCCCGAAGGTAACTTCCAGGGCGCGGGCGCGCTGCGCGACTACTACTCCAGCACCGGCGGCGCAGGCAGCCCCTACGAACCCGCCCCCAATCCCGATGTCAACCTGACCGATTCCGATGACAACGGCAGCGAAGTCGGCAGTCTGGGCTTCCCTGGCGGCTCCATCCAAAGCGGCGTCTTTACCCTTACTCCGTTAGCCGAACAGACCTTCGACCACGCTCTCGGCTTGACCACCGAATTCCGCGTCGATTTCGGCGTGTATAACCAGCAGCGCGCCAACCTGTCTGTCACCAAAGACGATGGCATCGGCTACTACCTGCAAGGCGGCGCGCTGACCTACACCATCGTTGTCCAAAATAACGGCCCGGCAGACGTGAACGGCGCGGTAATTACAGATAACATTCCGGCCCAAATCCTTTCGTGGGAATGGATCTGCGCGGGCGCTACAGGCGGCGCAACCGGCTGTGATGGCTATGGACCCGGCAGCGGGAACTTCACCGATACGGTCAACCTTCTGGTTGGTTCGACCATCACTTACACGGTCAACGCCAACATCCAACCCGCTGCCACCGGCACGCTCCATAACACCGTAACAGTCACGTCGCCAACAGGCATCATCGAAACCGACCCATCGGATAATAGCGACACCGACAGCAATCGTGACGCCATCCTCTCGATTGACAAAGATGATGGTTTGACAACCGTAGCCCCCGGCTCGCTCATCACCTATACCCTCGACATTCGCAACGTCGGCGCGCAAAACCTGACCTCCGTCCTCGTAACGGATACCTTGCCCGGCGAAGTCACTTTCCAGAGCGCGGTTCCAGCCCCCACCACCGCTCCCGCTCCCGGCGCGCCCGGCGGCACGCTCACCTGGGCTGGCATCAGCCTGGCTTCGGGCGCTTCGACCAGGATTCAAGTGACCGTGCGCGTCAACGACGACGCAATGGGCCCCAACATCATCAACAGCGTCACGGTAACAGATACAACGATTCCAGATTTGACCGATTCGGATGACGACATCGATATCGTTGCCACCAGCAACCTGAAGACCATCATCGGCACGGACATCGACGTTGACCCCGATGACCCCTCGCACCCCGCGCCGCCACCCCTGCCGCGCGTCCTGATTGGCGAAATCATCACCTATCAGATTAGCCTGGACGTGCCTGCTGGCGCCACCCTCACCAACTTGCGCGCGCTCGATATCCTCGACCTGGGTCTGGCCTTTGTGGGCTGCGTCAGCGTCGATGGCGGCCCGCTCACCACCACCCTGCCCGGCGGCTTCGGCGATGCCTGCAATGACCCGGTCAATCCCACCGTCCAGGCCGAACCGGTTGGCAACCCATCCGCAGCACATCAGGGCCGCCGCATCACCTTCGACCTGGGCAATGTCACCAACCCATCGCCGATAGATGGCGAAACCCTGCTCATCACCTACGAAGTCGTAGTGCTGGATATTGCCGAAAATGTGGATGGCGTTGGCGGTTTGAACAACAGCGTCCTGTGGACCTGGGATGGCGGCTCGCTGGCAGCCTCCGCGCCTCCGCTGGAAATCATCGAACCTGACCTGGGTCTCGACAAGAGCGCCGAACCGACCACCCTGCCCTTTGGCAGCCCGGTTACGTTCTCGCTCTCCATTGCGCACACCCCCGAAAGCAGCGTCGATGCTTACGATGTCGTAGCGACGGACGTCCTGCCTGCAAACTTCGAGTTCATCCCTGGCAGCATCCAAACCATCGGCCTGGCACCAACCACCTCCAACTACAACTCCGCCACCCGCACCCTGACCTTCTTCTGGGACGTTTTCCCACTGGGGCAAACCGCCACCATCACCTTCCAGGCCACCTTCGTTGGCCCCTCCCCGGCCACCAACACCGCCAACGTCGCCTGGACCAGCCTGCCGATTGACCCGCAGCCAAATGGTCAGCCGGTCTCGCTTTCTGACTACAACGACTTTGCCAACGAACGCTGGTACGACCCGGCAGATTCGACAGGTATCAACAATTATGGCGCATCCTCGAGCATCACCATCACCGCGCCGGGCGTCCTGCCTGCCACCGGGTTTGCGCCCAACCGTGTCACGAGGCTGCCGCAGCAGCCTGCCGGAAAAGCCTACACCGACCTGGGCAACATGTGGCTCGAAATCCCATCGCTTGGCTTGAAATTACCCATCACTGGCATTCCTCTCACCGAAGACGGCTGGGACCTGACATGGCTCTCCAGCCAGGCCGGGTATCTCACTGGCACGACCTTCCCCGGACAGATTGGCACAACTGGCATCACCGCCCACGTCACCCTGGCCGATGGCACGCCCGGCCCCTTCCGCAGCCTGGATAAACTTTACTGGGGCAACACCGTCATCCTGCATGCCGATGGCTACCGCTACACTTACGAAGTCCGCGAAACGCGCACCGTCTTGCCCCGCGATTTCTCCGTATTCAAAAAGGATGGCTATACCTGGCTGACGCTCATCACCTGTAAAGGCTACGTTCCCTGGCTCGATACCTACAGCTACCGCTACGCCGTGCGCGCCGTCTTGCTCAAGGTGGAAGTCGAAACGCAATCTGCCCCGCCGCGTGCCGGCAAAGACCGCTAACAGGCAGGCGTGAGGCAACAACCAAAGGCCAGCGTCGTCTACAAGACGCTGGCCTTTGTCGATTTTGGAGGCAGGCGGCCCGTACCCTCTCAAAGGCCAGGGGCGAACTTCTGCGCTCCACAAGAACCTATTCCGCAGTATACTGAACGCATGGAGACGTTATGACTGTACGCATGTTCAAAGCAATGCCGCCAATGCTGTTCGACGAAAATGTCCTGCGCGTCAAAGCGCGCCTGGTGAATGCCATCGCGCCGGGTTTGCAGAAAATCCCCTCGGCCCAATTGACCCGCGCCAATGTGCAGCGCGGGCTGGAGCAAACCCTCGACACCTTCAACGAGGTCCAGGCCCTTTCTATGGCAACCCGCATCCAGATTGTGGAGAGCGCCCTGGCCGACCTGGTGGGCTATGGCCCGTTGGAATTCCTGTTGCGCGACCCCGAAATCAGCGAAATCATGGTCAACGGCGCCAGACTGGTCTTCATCGAACGCGGCGGTGAACTCTACGAAACGGATGTCAAATTCGACGACAACACCCACGTTATGCGCATCATTGACCGCATCCTGCTCCCGCTGGGGCGGCGCGTCGATTACGATAATCCTGCCGCCGACGCCCGCCTGCCAGATGGCTCGCGCGTCAACGTCGTCATCCCGCCGGTCGCCGTCGATGGCCCGACCATCACCATCCGAAAATTCCTGCAAACCAAGATGAACGTCGATGACCTCATCAGTCTTGGCACGCTTACTCCTTACATGGCGAAATTCCTCGAAGCCTGCGTGGTTGCCCGTCTGAACATCCTCATCTCCGGCAACACCAGCTCGGGCAAAAGCACCATGCTGAACATTCTTTCGACCTTCATCCCCGAACACGAACGTATCATCACCATCGAGGACGCCGTCGAACTCCAGATGAAACAGCGCCACGTCGTCCGGCTGGAGACCAAACTGCCCAACGTCGATGGACAGGGAGCGGTCAGCATCCGTGAATTGGTGCGCAACGCCCTGCGGATGCGCCCCGACCGGCTGGTGGTCGGTGAAGTGCGCGGCGGCGAGACCCTCGACATGCTCCAGGCCATGAACACCGGCCACTCCGGTTCGCTGACCACCCTGCACGCCAACTCTCCCCGCGACGCCATCGCCCGGTTGGAAACCACTGCCCTCATGTCGGGCATCGACCTGCCCGTCATCGCCATCCGCAAGCAGATTTCCTCCGCCATCAGCCTCATCGTCCACATGACCCGCCTGGCTGATGGCACGCGCAAAGCCACCCAGATTACCGAGATATCGGGCATGGAAGGCGATGTCGTCACCCAGACCGACATCTACAAATTCGTTGCCACCAGCACCGGGCCTGAAGGAAAAATTATCGGCGAACTCAAACCGACCGGCATCCGACCCATGTTTGGCCCCAAACTCGAAGTGGCCGGTTTCAAATTCGGCGGCGAATTCTTCGGCCTGGGCCTGTGAGTTTCCCCTTGTCCGACATCCATTTTTCCGCTTTGCCGCAGGCCACGTGTACTCGGAAGAGTATCCGCTCCCCAATCCGTTTCTCCGGCTTGCCCCGCGCCTTCCAGCGGGGTTCATCTGTTGTCCACTCCGCTTCATCCGTTGTCCGCCCTGCCCGTGATATAATTTTGTTACCCCTTACCCCGCCAATGGAGGAATGATGGAAGTCACAACCAAACAATTCAAGCATTGCGACCTGGTGACCATTAAAGGCCGCGTGGATAGCGCCACTGCCCCCAAACTGGCCGAAGCGTTGGAGGCCATCAACAACGAAAGCCGCTTCAAAATTGTCATCGACATGACCGGGCTTGAATACATGTCCAGTGCGGGCTTCCGCGCCCTGATTGCCGCCCAGCGCAACTGCAAGCGGTTCAATCGCGGCGAAGTGGTGCTGGCCTGCGTGCCGGAAAACATCCATTCGGCCCTTGAACTGGCAGGCTTCACCAGCCTCTTCAAGGTATTCCCCGATGTCACAACGGCAGTCGGCAACCTGTAATCGCACCAACGTTGCTCAACTGTGAGCCGCCCAACCCAGGCGGCTTTCTTTATTTTGAAGATGCGTCCAATCACCAATGACCAAGCCCTAACCGCAAATCTAAAATCATAAATCCCCATGCCCTCCCGAACCTTCCCCGCCCAGTTCGAGAATCTCGACCCCATCCGCGACTTCGTTGGCGAGATTGCGCGCCAGGCTGGTATGGACCCCAAAGAAATCTACAACGTCCAACTGGCAGTCGATGAAGCCTGCTCCAACATCATCGAATACGCCTGCGAAGGCATTCCCGATGGGCAGATAGAAATCACCGTCTTTGCCACCCGCGACGCTCTGACCATGATTCTCAATGACCAGGGCAAACGCTTCGACGCGGATGAAATTGCCGAACCCGACGTAGATGCCGCCCTCGAAGACCGCGCTATCGGCGGGTTGGGACTGTTCTTCATGCGCAAACTGATGGACGAAGTGCGCTTCGAATGGTCGCCGGAAAAGGGCAACATCCTGACGATGGTCAAACGCCGCGGCGGGACGCAGAAACCGGCCCTGCGCAGCAAACCCGGCTACCCCGACCTGTTCGACCTCGGTGAGCGCATTCTGGCCTCCAACACCTTCGCCGCCCAGCGCGACTTAATTCTCGAAACCGCCGCCCGCCTGGTCCCCGGTGAAACCGTTCTGTGGCTCGACGAAACTGCCTTTCGCCTGCCCGATTGGGTGGAGAGCATTTTTCCTGCTCAACTGCCCGAAGAATTCATGCGCCTGGCTTTCGAGCAAAAAAAGACCGTCCGCAAGCAGGTCGAAGATATTCATACGGTAGCAATCCCCTTTCGGCATGAGGAAATCGGGTTGGGGGTGATTCGAATCCGGCGCGGGAACGGCGAAAAATTTACACGGCGCGAAATCAACTTTATCGAAGGCCTGGCGCGGACGGCCTCCATCGCCCTGATTGCCTGGCACCGCATCAACGTCGAACGCTGGCGCATCGGCCAGTTGGGGCTGGTGCGCACCGTTACAGCCCAGATTGCCAACGAATCCGACCTTGACGAACTGGCGCACCGCGTCACCCGTCTCATCCAATCGACCTTCAAATATTATTACGTCGGCATCTTCACGCTGGAGCCGGGACAGCATGTCTTGAGCTTTCGCTCCGGGTCGGGTGGCGCCACCCGCCGCAAGGGCAGCCGCCGGGAACTGTCTTTCCATGTCGAACTGGGACAGGGCCTGGTCGGCACGGCCGCGTTGACCGGGGATGAGAAAATTGTCAATGATGTGCGCCAGGAACCTTCCTATCGGCCTGTCGATGGCCTGCCAGAAACGCATTCCGAGGCGGTTATCCCGCTCAAAATCGAGGAGCGCGTGCTGGGCGTGCTGGATGTGCAGTCCGATGCGCTGAACGCTTTCCACCCGTATGACCTGCTCGTGTTGCGCGCGCTGGCCGACAGCGTGGCGGTGGCCATCGAGGGCGCCAACCTCTACGGCAGCCTCCAGCGCCAGGCCAACCAGCTGCGCGTCGTTGGCGAGGTCAGCAAACAGATTACCTCCATCCTGAACCTGCGCGAACTGATGCAGGAAGTGGCCGAACTGATTCACGAGCGGTTCGGTTTTCCGTATGTCCATCTCTTTACGGTGCATCCCAACCGGCGGCAGGTTCACTACGAGGCAGGCTCGGGGGCGCGCTCCGATGCACTCGAAGGCTACATTATCGACCTCGACGAACCGGAAGGCATCATCCCCTGGGTCGCGCGCAGCGGAGAGACCCTGCTTGCCAACAACGTGGACGATGAACCGCATTACCAACCCTCGCCCCTGCCCCCGGCCAACACCCGCTCCGAGTTGACCGTGCCGCTTGTCTTCAGCGGGCAGGTGCTGGGCATTCTGGATGTGCAGTCGGACCAGTTGAACGCCTTCACCGAACAGGACAAACTCATCATTGAAACCCTCGGCGATTCGATTGCGGCGGCCATCCGCAACGCCGATTTGTACCGCTCCGAGCAGTGGCGGCGGCAGGTGGGCGACAGTCTGCGCGAAGTGGCGGTGCTGCTCTCTGCCAACGCCAGCCTCGAGCAGGTGCTGGACGCCATCCTGACCGAGCTGGAGCGCAATCTGCCCTCCGATATTTCCGCTATCTGGCTGCTTGATGAAGAAAACATTTACTGCGCCGCCGTGCATGGCGCGCGCGCCAGCGACCTGGAAAAAACCCGCCAGGACTACGCCGAATCCGATACCATGCTGGCGGTGGCCCTGCTTGCGCGCCAGCCCTTCGTCCGCAAGCCAAGCGACCCCAGCGGCCCATCCGCGCTTTCGGCAGGTTTCGACTCCGACCATTCGGCCATCGCCGTGCCGCTGCGCATCGGCGACCAGTCGGTTGGCATCCTGACTCTTGCTCACCATACCCCCGGACGCTACGGCCACGAAGCCCAGGCCATGACCACAACCTTCGCCAGTTACGCCGCCGTCGCCATCGAAAACGCCCGATTGTATGACGCCGCCCAGGAGCAGGCCTACGCTTCGGCGGCCCTGTTACAGGTCGCCCAGGCTGTTGTCAGCCTGTCCGAGTTGGACGACATCCTGAGCACCATCGTCCGCATCATGCCCATCCTGGTCGGGGTGGAGCGCTCGGCCATCTACACCTGCAACGCCGAAACCGGCCTGCTGCGCCCGGCCCAGTCTTACGGCATCCCGGAGGAAGTCCGTCCGTTGGTCTGGAGGACGCTTCAGTGGGATGAGTTCCCCCTGCTGGCGGCGGCCCTCGAAAGCGGCGAACTGGCGATGTGCGAGGAAGCCCATCGCGGCCCAGAATCCTGGTTCGAAATCTACCCCTGCCTGCCCCACGAAGTCGAAGAATTGACCTACAGCGAGGAGCGCCTGCTGATTTCCCTCCCGCTGATTGTGAAGGGCGAGATTTTCGGCGTCATGCTGGCCGAAGAAGCCACCGGCGGACGGCGCTTCCGCGCCCGGCGGCTGGAGATTTTGAACGGCATCGCCCAGCAGGTGGCGCTTTCCATCCAGAACGACCTGTTCCAGCGCGAAATGGTCGCCCGCGAACGCCTGGAGACCGAAGTGCAACTGGCGCGCCAAATCCAGCAGACCTTCATCCCCAAAATCCTGCCCGACCTGCCGCATTGGGATTTGGCGGCGCGTTGGCGTACCGCCCGCCAGGTGGGCGGCGATTTTTATGATGTCTTTGAACTGCCGGATGGCAAACTGGGCCTGTTTATTGCGGATGTAGCCGACAAGGGCGTCCCGGCGGCGATGTTCATGGCCCTCACCCGCACGCTGGTGCGCGCCGCCGTTTTGCAAACCGATTCGCCCGCTGAAGCGCTGCGCCAGGTCAACGACCTGCTTTATCCCGACGCGGAGCAGGGCATGTTCGTCACGGCGGTCTATGGCGTGCTGGATTCGAAGACCGGACGCTTCACCTACGCCAACGCCGGGCATAACCCCCCGCTCTGGATTAAGTACCCGCTCGCCAGCCCCGTCCCCGACATCGAACGCCTGACCCGCACCGGCATGGCCCTGGGAGTCGATACCGGCGTCGAGATGGGCCAGGCCAATATCGACCTGGCGCCCGGCGATGTCCTGTTGTTCTATACCGATGGCATCACCGAGGCCTTCTCCCCCACCGAGGAGATTTTCGGCGAAGACCGCCTGTACACCGTGCTGAATTACCTGACCCCCTCCTCAGCCTCCGATGTGCTCGAAGCGGTCGATACCGCCGTCGCCAATTTCACCGCCGACGCGCCCGTTTCCGACGACATCACGCTGATTGTGGTCAAACGGGGCGGCTGATTTTCCTAAGAAAGAAACATGCGACTCAACCAGGACTTCTTCGCCGGGGCGCGCGCCGCCCTCCCCATCCTGCTCGGCGTCGTGCCATTTGCCATGATTTCGGGCGCAGCCGCCGTTAGCGTCGGTCTCACGCCCTTCGAGGCCGTTGGCATGTCGCTCATCATCTTTGCCGGGGCCTCGCAGTTGGTCGTCATCCAGTTAATGAGCGCGGGCAGCCCGTGGATTATCATGCTGCTCACGGCCTGGGTCATCAACCTGCGTTTCACCATGTACAGCGCCACGCTCGCGCCCTACCTGCAACGACTGCCGGCCTGGCAAAAGGCCCCCCTGGCCTATATGCTCTCCGACCAGGCCTTTGGCGTCAGCATGGGGCGCTTCGTGACCGATGAAACCGTCAGCCGCCGCTGGTTCTACTTCGGCGCGGCCCTCACCGTCTGGACAACCTGGCAGGTCAGCGCCGTGACCGGCGCGCTGCTGGGAACGCTCATCCCGGCCAGTTGGGGCTTCGATTTTGCCTTCCCGCTCAGTTTCATGGCGCTGATGTTCGGCGCGCTGCGCGACCGTCCGAGCGTCATCGCCGCCCTGACCGGCGGCCTGGTGGCGGTCCTGGCAAAGGGCCTGCCCTACAACCTGGGACTGGTGCTGGCTTCCCTGCTTGGAATCACCGCCGGAACCCTGGCCGAAATCATCAAATCCCATCAGGAGAAACCGTTATGAGCGCGGCCTCGCTCTGGCTCCTGTTCCTCGCCATCGGGCTGGGGACATTTTCCCTGCGCTTCTCATTCATCTACTTGTTCGGGAAAATCAGTATGCCCGAATGGCTGCGGCGCGCCCTGAAATACGTCCCGGCGGCGGTGCTGGCCGCGCTGGTCTTCCCGGCCCTCACCCACCCGGCGGGCGCGCTGGATGTTTCCCTCAACAACCTGCGCCTGCTGGCCGGGCTGGGCGGCGCGCTCGTCGCTTGGAAAACCCGCAACGTGTTGTGGACTCTCGCAACCGGCATGACGCTGCTCTGGATTTTGCAGGCGCTGAGGTAAGGAAACAAGTAAACAGGGAGAAAAGGAAACAGGAAAACTGGTAAACTGGACAATCGGTAAATTCGTAATCTAAAATCAGAAATCGATATGAACCTCGACGACCTTTCCCTCCTCCAACAAATCGACGCCCAGGACATGCTCGGCCAGATTGACAACCTGCCCGAACAACTCGCCACAGCCTGGCAACTCGGCCAAAGCCTGCCGCTGCCCCCAACGGACGCGCCCATTGAACGCATTGTCCTCTCCGGCATGGGCGGCCCGGCCATCGGCGCCGATTTGCTGGCCGCCTGCGCCGCCGAAACCTGCCCCGTCCCGGTCATCGTCCACCGCGATTACGGCCTGCCGGCCTTTGCCAGCGGCCCAGGAACGCTGGTCGTTGCCTCGTCACACTCCGGGGACACCGAGGAAACGCTCGATTCCTTCGACGCCGCCCTCCAGCGCGGCTGCGCGGCTCTGGCAATCGCCGCCGGCGGCAAACTGGCCCAGCAAGCCGCCTCCGCAAACATTCCGCTCTGGACGTTTAATCATCAGGGCCAGCCGCGCGCCGCAGTCGGTTATTCCTTTGGGCTTTTGCTGGCCCTCTTCAGCCGCCTGGGGCTGATTCCCGACCCCTCCGCCGGCCTGGCCGAAGCAGTCGCAGCCATGCGCGAACAGCAAGCCAACCTGCGGGCCGAAATCCCCGCCGCCCTCAACCCTGCCAAGCGTTACGCCGGGCAACTGGTCGGGCGCTGGGTGACGGTTTTTGGCTCCGGCGTGCTGGCCCCCGTTGCCCGGCGCTGGAAGACCCAAATCAACGAACTTGCCAAAGCCCCCGCCAATTTCGAGTTCCTGCCCGAAGCAGACCACAACGCCCTGGCCGGGCTCGCCAACCCCGCCGACCTGCTGCAAAGCCGCACCCTTGCCATGTTCCTGGTCGCCCCCTCCGACCATCCGCGTAACCGCCTGCGCAGCGAGTTCACCCGCCAGGTCTTCATGCTCGAAGGCTCCAACACCGATTTTTACCTGGCGAAAGGCAATTCCAAACTCGCCCACATCTGGACCGCGCTCCATTTTGGCGACTACCTGGCCTGCTACCTCGCCATCGCCTACCAAACCGACCCTACCCCGGTCGAAGCCCTCGCGCACCTGAAAGAAATGCTCGCCTCGCAGCCTTAATGCGGAATTCATTCCGCTCAATCCGTGAAATCTGCG
This sequence comes from Anaerolineales bacterium, assembly GCA_034432975.1. GTDB lineage: Bacteria > Chloroflexota > Anaerolineae > Anaerolineales > Villigracilaceae > UBA5195. The sequence continues at coordinate 13,371 of DAOUAZ010000183.1, forward strand.
TAATCTGTGGATAAGCCCTCTCGTTTTTCCCGCCTCGTCCCCCTCGCCGCCTGGGGCCTGGTTGCCCTCGGCATCGTCCTGCGCCTGCGCCAATACCTCGCCAACCGCTCACTGTGGCTCGACGAGACCATGCTGGCATTGAACATCATCCATAAAGACGTTTGGGGGCTTTTTGGAAAACTGGACTACGAACAGGGCGCGCCCCTCGGCTTCCTCCTGCTCGAAAAACTTGCCGCCACCCTGCTCGGAGACGGGGAACGCGCCTTGCGCCTGCTCCCGTTGCTGGCAGGGTGCGCCTCGCTGGTGCTTTTTTACTTCCTGGCCCGGCAGATTCTCCACGCTCCCGGCCTGCTCACTGCCCTGGCATTGTTTGCCCTCAGCCCCACGCTGATTTACTACTCCTCCGAAGTCAAACAATATGCCCTGGATGTCTTCTCCACCATCCTGCTGCTCTACCTGTTCACGCGTCACTCATCACTCGTCACCCGCAATTCATCATTCATCCTTCATCATTCTGCCTTCCTCCTCGTCCCCTGGTTCTCGCACCCAGCCATCTTCGTCCTGGCTGCCATTGGCCTGACCCTGCTCTTTCAAAATCGCCGCAGCCCCCTTCCCACCCTGGCGATGGGCGCGGGCTGGCTGGTCAGTTTCGGGGCGTTATACCTCGTCAGCCTGCGCGGACTCTCCGAAAACGAGTTCCTGCGCGGCTACTGGCAGGAATATTTTCGCGCCAACCCGCTCGATGCGCTGCTCGGCCTGTTTGCCAACCCCGGCGGGCTGACGGCCTATGCCCCCGCCCTGCTGGCGGCCATGCTCGTCGGAGCGGGAATGCTGCTCGCCGGTAAGACCAGTCTCCAACTTGTCCGCGCGAATGGTTTTCTCCCCTCGCCGCAGGCGGAAAGATCCCTTGCGCTGCTGCTGGTCTTCCTATTCGCCTGGGCCGCTTCGTGGCTGGAGTTGTATCCCCTCGCAGGCCGCATGGCGCTCTTCCTTGTTCCGTTGATTTACATTTTCCTGGCTTCGGCAGTGGACTGGTTCTGGAGCCTCTCCCTGCGCCCGCGCGCTTTATCCCCGCTCCTGGCATTGTCCCTGGCCGGATTTTTGCTCTACACCCCGCTCCTGCTCTCCGCCGAGCGATTCATCAGCCCCAAATATCCCGAGCACATCCGCCCGGCCATAGCCTACCTGAACGCCCACCACAAACCCGGCGATTCGATTTACGTCTATTACTGGGCGCTGCCCGCTTTCCGTTATTATGCCAACCCGAAGATGGACTATGTGGCAGGCGGGTTGCACGCCGACGACCCGCAAGCCCTGCTGGCCGAACTCGACCGGCTGCGCGGCCAGCCGCGTGTCTGGATTTTGTTTTCGCATGTTTACGAGCGCGGGGAATTTAACGAAAAGGATTGGATGCTGGCCTATCTCAACCAAATCGGCGAGCGCAAACGCCAGTTCATCGAACCGGGAACGAGCGTATACCTGTATCTGTATGATTTGAAATGAAACACACCCATAACGTTGGAACGTTATGGGGAAACGTCCCGACACTTGCGCCTGCGCGACAAGTGCAGGTGAGGTTTGCTTGAAAAACCTGGTTGAGCCGTTCAAACCGCTCGGCTGAGCGCTCGCGGCGAAGCCTTCGGGACGGTGCTT
>DAOUAZ010000184.1:0-3640 GCA_034432975.1 Anaerolineales bacterium
CGCTATTTGGACTTGCTGATTGATGAACTGGCGAGAGGAAAAACGATGGAGAAGATTTTGCGGCAGGAAGCGGTTGGACGAACGCCGCTTTGACAATGACATGGTTTTCCTGCACTATCAGGTCAGATAAGGAAATTTAACCATGTGCCGCAACATTAAACCCCTGTTCAACTTCGAGCCGCCCGCCAGCGAGGGCGAAATCCGGGCTGCGGCGCTGCAATTTGTACGCAAAATCAGCGGCGTCAACAAGCCGTCGCAGGCCAATGAAGCCGCATTCGAGGCCGCTGTCGAGGCTGTTGCTGCCGCCTCGCAGGAACTGATGGACAACCTGAAAACATCAACACCGCCCAAAGACCGCGCAGTCGAGGCCGCCAAAGCGAAGGCGCGCAATGCGCGCCGATTTTCTGGAGAATAACTATGGACACGAACGCCGCCTCCCCCAATACAATTGACGAATATATTGCCGGATTCCCGCCAGACATCCAGGCCATTTTGCAGCAAGTCCGCGCAGTCATCCGGCAGGCTGCGCCTGAGGCAACCGAAAAAATCAGTTACCAGATGCCAACGTTTTTCCTGAACGGCAACCTGGTGCATTTCGCGGCCTTCAAGAAACACATCGGGCTGTACCCGGCCCCGTCGGGCGTCACAGCGTTCCAGGAAGAACTCGCCCCCTATGTCAAGGCCAAAGGTTCAATCCAATTCCCGCTCGACAAGCCCATCCCGTATGATTTAATCGCCCGAATCGCGGCCTTCCGGGTTGAGGAGAATTCGGGGAAGGCGGCGAAAGAAAAAAGACGAAGCAAAATGGTAACTGCCTACCCGCCCTCACCCTAACCCTCTCCCGAAGGGAGAGGGGACAATGCTATTTTTATCAGAATTCTCCCCCTCTCCCACCGGGAGAGGGGCTGGGGGTGAGGGAACAGAAGGCGATTTTTCGAATGTGACATTGTCAAAGTAGTTACGAAAAATCCGTCAAATCCGTGAAATCCGTGTACAGGTTTTGGTTTTTTCGCGCCAAATCAGCCATGTTTTTTGTCTTTCAGGGCAAACCAAAATGAACTCTAAACTCAAGTTATAATCACCCTGCCAGGAATCGCGGGTTTGAAACCGTCCAGTTTCGGGGGAATACATCCGCGCCCGCAGGTAAATTAACCCTTGACGCTGATATTCATTGGTGTATACCCATACCTGGACTGCCCCGCCCCAGCGGATTGAGTCACCTCGCCCCTTCGTCACACTCAGGGCAGGCTCCGGGGTTGTACGCCTTTGCCAGCGTAATCTGACCCTGGGCATCCGTTAACTGCCGCACCAAACCGAGGGCATCACCCAGGAAATACTCTGTGCGCGAAGTGCCAGGCGCGGCCGCCGGGGCCGTTGTACTCGTAACTGGTTACTGAATCCTGCTCACTGGTTACTGGTTACTGGTTACTGACTCACGGCTCTATCCGTAATCTCCAGCGCCTTATCCAGCACCTCGAAGCCTTCTTTCAACTGCGCTTCGGTGATAACCAGCGGGGGGATAACCAGGGCCGTGTGCCAGTGCGTGTACAGGAATAAACCGTGTTCCACGCAATATTTACGGAAAGCAGCCATCTCCGGGCTGGAACTGTTCCAGGGTACCATTGGCTCTTTCGTCGCCCGGTTCCTGACCAGTTCGAGGATACCGAACAGGCCAATCGAGCGGACTTCTCCCACCGAGGGGTGCGATTCGCCCAAATCGGTCAGTAGTTTGCGCAGGACAGGCCCCATCGCCGCGGCATGTTCCACAATCCGGTCGTCCTTCATGACCTGGATGTTGGCAACCGCCGCCGCCAGCGAAATCGGGTGCGAGGTGTAGGTCAACCCTGATTCAAAGACCCGCTCGTCGAAGGCTGCCGCAATCTCCGGCTTCATCGCCACCGCGCCGAGCGGAGCATAAGCCGAAGTCAGGCCCTTTGCCATCGTCATCATATCGGGGACGACGTTCCAATGCTCGATGGCGAACCATTTGCCGGTGCGTCCAAAGCCGGCCATCACTTCATCGGCAATCATCACAATGCCGTATTTGTCGCACAGCGCCCGCGCGCCCTGCATGTAGCCTTCGGGCGGAATGATGATACCGTTCGTGCCGGTCACGCTCTCCATCAAAATCGCCGCAATCGTCTGCGGGCCTTCATAGAGAATGATTTCTTCGAGGTGATTCAGGTAATCCTGGGCAAAATCGGCCTCGGAAATATTCGGGTTGGCGCGGTGGAAGGTGGAACGGTAGCGATACGGGTCGAGGAAATGCACCACGCCCGGCATCAGGTTCGGTTCCCAGGCATGGCGGCGCGGGTCGCCGGTGGCGGCCATCGCGCCGGCCGTCGCGCCGTGATAGGAACGGTAGCGGGTGAGAATTTTGTGCCGCCCGGTATAGCCGCGCGCCAGTTTGATGGCGTTCTCGTTGGCATCCGCGCCGCCCAGGGTGAACAAGACCTTCGAGAGTTGTCCGCCGGGCGTAATTTCGGCCACCGCCCTGGAGGCCAGCGCCCGGATTTTGGTGGTCATGCCCGGCGCGGCGTAGGGTAGTTCAGCAGCCTGCTCCTGCATGGCGCGGATGACGCGCGGATTGCCATGCCCGATGTTGACGCACATTGTCATCGAGTTGAAATCGAGGTAGCGTTTGTCGTCCACGTCCCAAAAATAGACGCCTTCGGCACGCTTGACGGCAATCGGGTTGACTTTGGCCTGCGCAGACCAGGTCCAAAAAACGTGTTCACGCGAGAGGGACAAGATTTCAGAATCGGGAAGGTCAAACATGAAGGCTCCTGGGTGAATTGCGAATTAGGAAGGTTCTCCGAGAATCTCCGTGATTAAATCTTTTGGACACGGACACTTGCGCCTGCGCTGCAAGTGCAGGTGTTACACGGACGAACACGGAAAAACACGGATTTTTCATGCTGAAGAAACATTTTCTGGTCTTTTCCGTGCAAATCCGTGAAATCCGCGTAATCCGTGTACTGATTTCACGCTAACTCTTGGAGAGCCATTAGGAATTAGAGTTACGCGAGTCACATACCGATTATAATACTTTCCCATTTTCACAAAAGGAGCCGCATGGAACCCTTCCCCTACACCCGCCTGGTGGTCGTCGGCGCCACCAGCTCGGGCAAATCGACCCTGGCCGAACGACTCTCTCAAAAACTGAACCTGGATTTTGTGGAACTGGACGCCCTGCACTGGCGGCCCGGATGGGTGGAAGCGCCGAAGGAAGAATTCCGCGTCCTGGTGGATGACGCCACCCGCGCGCCTGGCTGGGTCGTCGCAGGGAATTACAGAATCACCCGCGACATCATCTGGCCGCGCGCCGAGGCCGTTCTGTGGCTCGATTATCCCTTCTGGACGGTCTTCTGGCGGCTGACCCGGCGAATTTTCCAACGCTGGTGGAGCCGGGAGTTGCTATGGGGAACGAACCGGGAAACGCTGTGGGTTCACTTCAAACTCTGGTCGGATGACTCGCTCTGGCACTGGCTGTTCAAAACCTACTGGCGGCGCAAGCGCGAATATCCCCAACTGTTTGCCCTGCCGGAACACCAACACCTGCGCATTTATCGCTTCGAGACGCCCAAGCAAACCGAAGAATGGCTTGCGTCCTGGAGTCCAAAATCTCCTGATTTTGGCC
>DAOUAZ010000185.1:0-1639 GCA_034432975.1 Anaerolineales bacterium
ACGATTTTGTGTTCGGGCGTGTTAAATGTGGCGGCCAGATGCGCTTCGGCAATCGCCATGCCCACGCCGTTGGAAAACCCCGCGCCCAATGGGCCGGTGGTGGTCTCGACGCCGGGAGTCCAGCCAAATTCCGGATGGCCGGGGGTCAGCGAGCCAAACTGGCGAAAATTTTTCACTTCTTCGAGCGGCAGGTCGTAGCCGGTGAGATGCAGCAGGGCGTATAAAAGCGCTGAACCATGACCGCCAGAGAGAATGAAACGGTCACGATTCGGCCAGCGGGGATTGCGCGGATTGTGGCGCATATGGCGCGTCCAGAGCGCGTAAGCCATAGGGGCGGCACCCATCGGCAGGCCGGGATGCCCGGAATTGGCCTGCTGGACGGCGTCGGCGGCCAGGAATCGGATGGTGTTAATGGCATGTTGTTGCAGTTGGGGGTTCATAGGGTCCTCTTACAAAATTGGTATGATTGCAAAACTCGCAGGCTATTTTACCATGCGCCTTTTTGGGATATACTTTTACAATATTGCGTATTTTTCCTTGAGGGCGCTGCAAACAGTTTCGCTCGAAAAAGGCTTCCCACCGTGATTCTCCGATAAAACTTCGCATTTTCCGTGCCAACCAAAGGAGCGACCATGTCTACCCCCACCCCTGAACAAAAAATCGCGTCAGAAATCAGTTCACTGCAATCCCGGCTCGGCAGGCTGCAAGATGGCGCCCGCCTGAACCGCACACGCGACGCGCTCGAGGACACCCAAACCAAAATCAACGGCCTGCCGATGCGAATCAAGAAACTGCGCGAAGCAGGCTATGCGTTCGAGAGGGAATTGGAATCGCAAGCCGAAGACTTTGCCAAACAATGGGCCTCCATGAACCCTTCCCTGGTCGCGGCAACCAATCAACAGGCCGTCAGCCTGCAAGCCGGGCTGCGCCCGCTCGAAACGCAGATGACCCAACTGGCTACGCTGAAATCGAACCCTGCCGCTGCCCGCCCCGTGCTCGACACCCTGTCGGCAGGGATGAAAACGCTGGAGGACAAGGTTTCGGCAGCAGAACGGCAAATTAGCGGGATGTACAACGCGTTGAACAGCCAGGTTTCGGCCCTGATTTTTCAACTCGGCAAAATCGAGTGGATGCTCAACCAGCTGGCCGAAGCCAAATTCACCCTGCGCCCCACCGAGAGCGGCATCATGGCTGTCAAAGCCATCTGGTGCCAGAGCGTCAACAAGGCCAAAGACGACCCGGAAGGCGTCTTGTACCTGACCGACCAGCGCCTGGTTTTCGAGCAGAAACAGGAAATTGCCACCAAAAAGGTATTATTCATTACCACCGCAAAAGAAAAAGTGCAGTCGCTGAAGTGGGAAGCGCCGGTTACGCTGGTCGAAGAAGTCAAACCATCCAAACAGGGTATGCTCAAGAACGAAGACCATCTCGATATCCGCTTTGGGCCAGGCGCGCCGCTCCAAACCGTCCACCTGCACATCTGGCAGGAGGGCAGTGAATGGGTGCAATTACTGAACCGCGCCAAAACCCGAGACTTCGACCAAACGCGCGCCTTGCAAATTGACGAGGCAGCGCAGGAAAAAGTAAAATCAGCCCCCAGCCAATGTCCATCGTGCGGGGCCAACATCACCCAGGCGGT
>DAOUAZ010000186.1:0-4615 GCA_034432975.1 Anaerolineales bacterium
GTTTTGGGCTGGGGATTGGTGTGGATGGTGGCCGCCCTGGCCGCGCTCAACGCCTTTGGCGGGTTTTGCGTCGGGTGCTTTGTCTACTACTGGCTGACCCGCTTCGGGCTTCCGGGATTCTCAAAGAATCCCCCGGCTGGGACATTTCCAGGGATGCGTCCGAAAGGCGGTGAGCGATGAGCGCTGAAGTGTTGGAACGGCTTTTCATAGCGGCAGCAATTTCCAGCCTGGCGGTGGCGGCGTACCTGCTCTTCAATCGGTACACGCTCCAGCGGGCCTCCACAAAAGTCAGCAAATTCGCATCCTACCAGTTCGGCCTGCCGGCGATTGTGTACTTCACCACGCCAACCTGCGCGCCGTGCAAAACCGTCCAGCGCCCGGCCATCGAGCAGATGAAGGCCAGTTATGGGAAGTGGTTCCAGGTCATCGAGGTGGATGCCAGCCAGCAGCCGGAAATTGCGCAAGAGTGGGGCGTACTCACCGTCCCGACTACGTTTGTTATCGACGCCAGCGGCCAGCCGCGTTATGTGAACCAGGGCATTGCCACGGCGAAAAAACTCATCCAACAACTTGAAATCGAGGATTATTCAATATGAAAATCGCATCTGATGTCACTGAACTGATTGGCAACACCCCGCTGGTGCGCCTGAACCGCGTTACAGAAGGCGTTGATGCCGAAGTCGTTGCAAAACTGGAGTTTTATAACCCGGCCAAGAGCGTGAAAGACCGCATCGGCTTCTCGATGATTGATGATGCCGAAAAAGCGGGCGCGCTGACGAAAGACAAAACCATCGTCGAGCCGACCAGCGGCAATACCGGGATTGCGCTGGCGATGGTGGCCGCCGCCAAAGGGTACAAGTGCATCCTGACCATGCCGGAGACGATGAGCAAGGAACGCCGGATGCTGCTGCGCGCGTATGGCGCGGAACTGGTGCTGACCCCCGGCCCGGACGGGATGGGCGGCGCGATTCGCAAGGCCGAGGAAATTGCGGCGGCGGCCCCTGACAAACACTTTATCCCGATGCAGTTCGAGAACCCGGCCAATCCCGAAATTCACCGCCGGACGACCGCCGAGGAAATCTGGCGCGATACGGATGGCAGGGTGGATATCGTGGTGTCGGGCATTGGCACAGGCGGGACGATTACCGGCGTGGGCGAGGTGCTGAAAAGCCGCAAACCGTCGGCGCAGATGGTGGCGGTCGAGCCGGACGCTTCGCCGGTGCTGTCGGGCGGCGTGAAGGGGCCGCACAAAATTCAGGGCATTGGCGCGGGATTCGTTCCAGAAGTGTTGAACACCAAAATTTACGATGAAATTATCCGCGTGACCGATGACAACGCCATGGAAATTGCCCGCCGCCTGGCGAAGGAGGAGGGCATCCTGGTTGGGATTTCCTCCGGCGCGGCAACCTGGGCGGCTTTGCAGGTGGCGAGCCGCCCCGAAAACGCCGGGAAACTGATTGTGGTCATCATCCCGTCGTTTGGCGAGCGCTACCTGTCCTCGGCGCTGTATGCGCATCTGGCGGATTAGTAAGTAATTGGTGACTGGTAATGGGTAATTACCAGTCGCCAATTCATCTGTGGAGTTTTTTATGCAAGCCGAATTATCCAAATCACTCAATCAAAAAATCACCCAATCACCCAACTTCTTTGCTTCGGCGCGCGCGGACCTGAAGTCGGCCTTGCAGCGCGACCCGGCGGCGCGTTCGCGCTTCGAGATTGCCTTGCTCTACCCCGGCCTGCACGCGATTTGGATTCATCGCGTCTCTCGCTGGCTGTGGACGCATAACGCCAAATTCCTGGCCCGCTGGCTCTCGCAACTGGCGCGCGGCCTGACCGGTATCGAGATTCATCCGGGAGCAAAAATCGGCCAGCGGGTGTTCATCGACCATGGGATGGGCGTCGTCATTGGGGAAACCGCCGAAGTGGGGGATGATGCGACTTTGTATCACGGCGTCACCCTGGGCGGGACATCGCTCAACAAGGGCAAGCGTCATCCTACCATCGGCGACCGGGTCACGATTGGGGCAGGCGCCAAGGTGCTGGGAAATATCGTCATCGGGGCCGACAGCCGCATTGGGGCCAATGCGGTGGTGGTCAAATCCGTTCCAGAAAACGCGGTCGTGGTCGGGGTGCCGGGCCAAATCGTCAAGCGTGCCCAGCCGCATCACGCCGGAGACGCTCCCGACCTGAATCACACCGCCCTGCCGGATGTCTTTGCCAACGCCATCCGTGATTTGCTCGCGCGGGTCGATGAACTCGAACACCGGGTGGATGGTCATTCGCATCCACGTCATGCGCATTACACCCCAGTGGGCGACGCCTGGGAAGAGGTGGATTACGCGATTTAGTCGAAGGCAACCGCCAGGCAAAAAAGACCGGGAGAGCCGGTCTTTTTTTGCGCGGTCAACCCGTTACGCCTTGCCGGGCTTGATACTTTGGATGGGAGGGTGGTGTTCATCGCGTTCGCGCTTTTGCAGCTTTTTGTATTGCATAGGAACGCTAGATTACACACGGAAATCACGGCGCAAGACGGGGAGTATCTCTGCTCGTGTCAGAATAGCAGGGGCGCCGTTAGTAGAAAAATGTTTCGCCATGATTGACAGTGGGCCGCCAGGTATTCAGAATCGTTCGGAAATCATGCCGACCCATATTCTGTAATCGAATAAATCCATTCCCACAGTCGGTGGCATAAGCGATGCCCCCTATGGCGCGTTGAAAACGATTGGTATTTGGACTGACAACGCCCCAAGGAGACTGGAAACGCACATAATAATTGTTGGTAACAGGGCAGTACTGCCGAACTGTCCACGATGTATACTCAATCTGGCCAATGCCCAGGTCACACTCGCTTCTTACATAGGCGTCCCAAGTCGATGAACCTTGCGTTATGGTCTTCGAGGCTGTACATCTTGCATCGCCAACCCCGCCATTCGTGGATGATGTCCCTGCCCAAACAACGGTTGTCCACAGCAGGCTCGCAATCGCGGCGGCCGAAACGATGAATGCAAGCCGGAGATTTCCTTTGGGGTTCATTTTTGTTCCTCCCGCTGTTTCTTGAGTTCGAAGTATGCCAAAACATCGGACGGAGGCTTTGCGTTGAATATTATCTCTTTCATCTCCAGATATAAAAACACGCGCTGCGTGCCGTCTTCCATCCTAAATATATCTGTTTTGCTGATGAAAAAACCAGAGACCGCATCAAAAACATAACTCGATTCCTTCGATACAACCGGGGCCGAGGCCGGGTAATCGAAAGACTTATAAGGTTTTTCCTCTTTTACAGTGAATGTGAATAGCACTGCTTCCAACCCGTTTTCGAGAACAATTTTTTGACTTTTGAAATCGGGGCGCTTAAAGCCATAGGGCAATCCATAATCAAACGGCTCGGCGCGGAATGGCTCCATCACGACAATCTCATCCACCATCGTGTTCCAGGCCGTTCCATCGCTGTAAATCCCCACTTGCTGGATTGCTCCATCCATTGTACGGACGATGTTTACAAAGCGTTCCACATAACCTGATGCGTTCACATAACGCCAGTGGTCGGAAGTCGTATCGACTAATGGAATAAACCCTTCTTTCAACTCTTCTTCCTGGAAAGGGTCTACGTCAAATTTTGTGAGAGACCTCGTGTATAACCAGCCCTCGCCAATTCTTGCTTGGGCTTTGTTTTCGAGTTCTTGAAAATCTTGTTCTGGCGAGGGAGATGTTGTTGGCGTTTCGACCTGGCTGGACCCGGGATTAGCCAGGTCGATGGGAATGAGGTTGGCGGCATCAGCCTGGTTTATCGCAACAACAAAGCCAGCCAATAAAACAAACGCCAGTCCCAAAAAGACTACCCACTTTTTCATAACAGCTCCTTTCGATTGTCGGATACAGTAACCATCATCAGCATGCTTGCCTCTTTTTTAACCGCCCATCCTGCATTGTCCATGCGGCAGATGGCAGCCTGCGCTGCTACAGGGCCATGGGTCAGACGCGTTACCTTCTCGGTAAGTAAAACCAATAAAACAACCTGAATGCCAAGAATGGCCAAGGTGAGCAAAGAAACCAGGCTTTCATTTTCAATTTCGATTCGGCCACGTAACCGTAAAAGCGCTGGCTTCCGTTTTCGAACACGTTGTATACACAAATTATATATCCCCCCCCCCATTCTCCGACAAATGACAAATGTCACATATCAAAACGACAAATGTCATGTATCGAAATGACAAATGGAGGTTCGTTTTTCATGGCAGCGATTTTTGGAGGCGGGCAGCCCAGAATCATCATAATCAGCGCGAGTCAGCACGCAAACGGCAAGCGTCACCCCGCCATCGGCGGCCGGGTCACGATTGGGGCAGGCGCTAAAGTGTTGGGAAATATCGTCAAGCGAACGCAGCCGCATCATGCCGGAGACGCTCCCGACCTGAATCACACCACTCTGCCGGATGTGTTTGCCAACGCCATCCGTGATTTGCTCGCGCGGGTCGATGAACTCGAAAACCAGGTGGATGGTCATTCGCATCCACGTCATGCGCATTACACCCCGGTCGGCGACGCCTGGGAAGAGGTGGATTACGCGATTTAGTCGAAGGCAACCGCCAGGCAAAAAAGACCGGGAGAGCCGGTCTTT
>DAOUAZ010000187.1:0-4450 GCA_034432975.1 Anaerolineales bacterium
AAGCGTGGCGAGTTTTCTATGTTTTTGGTGGAATTCGAGCAGGCTAGTAATGTTTACATTGCTGACCCCGTCTCCGTAAGTCAGCATAAAAGGTTCGTTGCCGATAAATTCTGCAATTTGTTTTACGCGTCCACCGGTCTGGGTTTCATACCCAGTATCTAGCAGGTGAACAGTCCAATCCTCGCTTGCTTGACCGTGAGTTGAGACTTTTCCTGATTTGAGTTCGATGGTAAGGCTGTGCGCGTTGTGATGGTAATTCAAGAAATAATCCTTGATAACCTCGCCTTTATATCCCAGGGCAATGACAAATTCTCGAAAACCATAGGATGCGTAGATTTTCATAATATGCCATAGAATGGGCTTCCCGCCGATTTCGACCATTGGTTTTGGTTTAATCGTAGTTTCTTCAGATAATCTTGTTCCCAATCCACCAGCCAGAATAGCAACTTTCATAATCCCACACCTTTTCTGCTTGTTCTCATCCCCAACATACTCAACACGAAACTGGTAAAGATGACCTGCGCGCCGCTGACCAGGGCCAGCGCGCCGCCAAAGACCAGCCTCACGCTGTTGTCGAAGCCGATTTGGGCAAAGTTATCAGAGAGCAGCAGCGCGCGAACGAGCAAAATCAGGCCCACCAGAACAAGCAGCCCGCCAGCCAGCAGCCCTTTCTCCAGGCTGATATAGCGAAAAAGCGTAAAAAAGCGCGGCTGGTTGGGCAACAGGCCGCTTTGATAGGCATACACGCGCGTAATGGCCGCAAACGAGACCATGTTCAGCCCCAGATAGGAGAGCGAACCGGCGGCGATGAAGGTGTGGAAGTCGATGTAGCGAAAGCCGATGTTCACGGGTCCAAAGAACAGCAAGAGCGAGAGCAATCCGCCCGCTGCCAGCAAGAACAGCCCGGGATACAGGAACAGCCAGGCCGGGCTGTAAAGCAGGAGGAAGCGCAGGTGCCGCCAGCCATCCCGGAAACTGCGCAGGTGTGGCGGCCGGTCGCGGCCATCGGGGAAGAGCAGGGTGGGAACTTCGCAAACCTTCATCCCTAAAATGGAGGCTTTAATCACAATTTCGCTGGCAAATTCCATGCCGGTTGTTCGCGGGTTGATTTGTTCGATGGCCGCTTTGGTAAAACCGCGAATGCCGCAATGGAAATCATTGGCCGGAGAGCGAAAAAATAACTTGCCGATAAATGACAAGACCGGATTGCCGATGTAGCGATGATGCCAGGGCATTGCGCCAGGGAGAATGCCGCCCTCGAATCGGTTGCCCATCACCAGGTCATAACCTTCGCGTAATTTCTCTACAAAGGGCATCAGGTTGTCCAGTTCGTAACTGTCATCGGCGTCGGCCATGAGGATGTATTTGCCTTGCGCTGCTGCAAACCCGCCTTTGAGTGCGTTCCCATAGCCTTTTTCCCTGACATTAACGACCTGCGCGCCGTGCGCCAGGGCAATCTCAATCGATTGGTCCGTGCTGCCGTTGTCGGCGATGATGATTTCCCCGGCAATGCCGTGCTTGTTCAGGGATGACTGGGCTTTTTGGATGCAGGTTGCAAGGGTGCGTTCCTCGTTCAGGCACGGCAGCACCACACTGAGTTCGAGAAGTTTATCGTTATTTTCCATACTTCCTCTGCCACTCGAACAACTTGTTCAGCGCCTCGATGGGGGATAAAGAATTGATATCCAGCCCTTTGATTTCTTCCAGCAGGGGGTTGGTTTCGGGGAAGAGGGCGATTTGCTGGGCGGCGACCGGGTTGATTTTAACGGCCCGCCCGGAGGTTTTTTCCAACTCGGACATAATCTCGCCGGCGCGCTGGATGACCGGGCGAGGCAGCCCCGCCAGTTGGGCGACGTGGATGCCGTAACTCCTATCTGCCCCGCCAGGGATGATTTTGTGCAGGAAAACGACCTTGCCCTCGGCCTCGGTGACCGCTACATTGTAGTTACGCACGCCGGGGAGTAAATCGGCCAATTGCGTTAATTCATGGTAGTGCGTGGCGAACAGGGTTTTGGCGCGCAGGTGCGGATGGTTGTGCAGGTGTTCGACCACCGCCCAGGCGATGGAAACACCGTCGTAGGTGCTGGTTCCGCGCCCGATTTCGTCCAGAATCAGCAGCGACCTTTGCGTAGCATGGTGCAGGATGTTGGCGGTCTCAATCATCTCGACCATGAAGGTCGATTGCCCGGCGTGGATTTCATCCTGCGCGCCGATGCGGGTGAAGATGCGGTCGACCAGCCCGATTTGGGCCGAGGCGGCAGGGACGAAACTGCCCATCTGGGCCATCAGCGCGATGATGGCGGCCTGCCGCAGGTAGGTGCTTTTGCCCGACATATTCGGCCCGGTGATGACCCGCACGATTTCGCCCGGCTCGAAGGTGATGTCGTTGGGGATATATCTTTCGCCTTTGAGACTCGTTTCTACAACCGGATGCCGACCGTCCCGGATATCGAATATCGAAGTATTGCTTACTTTTGGCCGCGTGTAGCCATTGAGCGCGGCGGTTTCGGCCAGGGCGGCCAGACAGTCCAGTTCGGCCAGGGCGCGGGCGGTGTTGAGCAGGCGCGCGGCGTGACCGGAGAGCGCGGCGCAGGTCTCTTTGAACAGGCGCAGTTCGATTTCGCGGATGCGCTCTTCGGCGTTCAGCACCAGGGTTTCGTATTCTTTCATCTCTGGCGTAATGTAGCGCTCGGCGTTGACCAGGGTCTGCTTGCGGATGTATTCTTTGGGGGCGTTGGCGGCCTGCCCGGCGGAAATTTCGATGTAGTAGCCGAAGACTTTGTTGTAGCCGACTTTGAGGGTCTTGATGCCGGTGCGTTCGCGCTCGATGGCTTCGAGGTTGTTAATCCAGTCGCGGGCGTGGGCTGAGGCGGAGATGACGCCGTCCAACTCGGCGGAATAACCGGGGCGGATGATGCCGGTGTTTTGGGTGGTGGCTGGCGGGTCGTCAGCGATGGATTCTTCCAGCAGGGATAAGGCTTCGGCGCACGGCGACAAGCGATTCAGGGTGGCCTGAATCGGCGCAGCCCCGGAGGGGAGGAGGTTCAAAATGGCAGGAATCCGCCGCAGGGTTTCGCGCAAGGCTGCTAAGTCGCGCGGCTGCGCATGTCCACTTAAGATGCGATTGGTCAGGCGTTCCAAATCGGCCAGCGGTTTGAGCGCGGCGCGCAGTTCGGCGCGGGTCAGGCCGCCGGAGAAGAAGAATTCGACCCCGCTTTGGCGAGTCTCGATTTTCGCCAGGTCGAGCAGGGGTTGGCTGACCCATTGGCGCAGCAGGCGTTTGCCCATGGGGGTGACGGTCAGGTCGAGGACACCGAGCAGGGAGCCTTTGGTTTCGCCGCGCAGTGTTTCGGTGAGTTCGAGATTACGGCGCGTGGCGGCGTCGAGGGTCATGAACTCGTCCAGGCTGTAATGGCGCAGGCTGGTGAGCAGGGCGAGCGAGGCGGGTTCGGTCTCTTTGAGATAGCCCAGGATGGCCCCGGCGGCGCGGACGGCGAGCGGGGCATTTTTGAGACCAAATCCATCGAGCGTGGATGCGTCGAAGTGGCGCAGCAGGCTCTCGGCGCAGCGTCCCGGCTCGAAGCGCCAGGCGGGCAGGGGGGTGGCGTGGCCGCCCTCACCCCGGCCCTCTCCCGAAGGGAGAGGGAGAACGATGGTATCGGGGTGGATGATTTCGGCGGGGCGCAGGCGGGTCAGTTCGGCGCGCAGCGGGGCGCCGTTGGCGGCTTCGAGTTCGGTGACGGCGAATTCGCCGGTGCTGATGTCGGCGTAGGCGATGGCGGCGCGGGTGTTTCCAGCGGCAGAGCCGCTGGACTCCATAATGACGGCCGCCAGGTAGTTGTTGGCGTCGCCAGGCAGCAGGCTGGGTTCGATGAGCGTGCCGGGGGTGACGACGCGCACGACTTTGCGCGGGAAGATGCCTTTTATTGGCTGGTCGCCGACCTGTTCGGCGATGGCGACGTGGTAGCCTTTTTCGACGAGTTTGATGAGGTAGTTGTCGAGCGCATGATAAGGAATGCCCGCCAGCGGGACGCGCGCACCGCCGCCAACCGGGCGCGAGGTGAGGACAATGTCGAGTTCGCGCGAGACGATTTCAGCGTCTTCATCGAAGGTTTCGTAGAAATCGCCCAGGCGGAAGAGCAAAATTTCGTTCTGGTACTGGCGTTTGGTATTGAGGTATTGCTGGCGAACGGGGGTGACTTCGTCGTTGCTCATGGGTTGATTTTACAACGTAAAGAGGAAAATGCAAAATACCTGTTTTTTTGGGTTGTTTTATTTTTGGTTACATTTTGTTACATGACATTTATCATGTTACATGAAACGAAAAATGCCGTATAATGGGTTCACGATATTTTCATGAAACGGAGGCTGAAATGGCAAGTGTAACGTATGACCATGTAACAAAAGAGTTCGGGAATGTTCTGGCCGTCAATGACCTGAACATGGACAT
>DAOUAZ010000188.1:0-16495 GCA_034432975.1 Anaerolineales bacterium
AACCACCAGTATGCCTTCCCCTGGTCGATCATGTCCATACGGCAAAACCACACCGCCGATTTAATCGGTACGACTTTATGAGACAATGTTAAGGTTCAGCAGGTACGACTTTACGAGACTCGACAATTGGTAATTGGTCAACGCCATTTTTGGGACGCGGACAAGAGCCGAATACGCGGAGAAAAATCTTAAAATCCG
Organism: Anaerolineales bacterium; assembly: GCA_034432975.1. Taxonomy (GTDB): domain Bacteria; phylum Chloroflexota; class Anaerolineae; order Anaerolineales; family Villigracilaceae; genus UBA5195. The sequence goes on from DAOUAZ010000188.1 coordinate 199, forward strand.
CTCTTGTCCGTTCTCGTCCGCGTCCAAGTTTTTATTGCCGATAATGTCTAATGTCCTTAACGCCATTTTCATGCCTGGCGGTGATATTCAGGTGAAAAGCAAAAGTTCCAGCATCCATGCTGGTTGGTAAAAAACTGCCATCCTTGGATGATTGCTTATACCCATTCTGTTCGAGCCAGGCTTTTATAGCGGAAAGTTGTCTTTTTTCCTGCGCATTGCGAATAATTGGATTGGCGACTGCGCCACACAGGCGGTCGGCAACAATCGTGGCGGCTCGACGCGCTCATGCGCGCAGGAAGTTTCTTTTCGACTTCCAATCTCTTGACAAGATGGGATGGAACGCCAGATAAACCAATCAAACGGTCTACCGCCAGGGGAGGGCAAGCCGACATGCGTAGGGCAGGCAAAATTCCAGGATTGTCCATCGATACAACCGGATTGATATCGGTCATATTGCTGGTCAGGGAAAGGGCAGCCTCAACATCATCAGTTGTCTTAAGGCGCGTCGAACGAAAGGCTTCTGGGGCAAAATTCATAAACCAGCTGTTGTACATATCTACTGATTACGCGATGTCCTGTTTCCACAAATGTGGTTTGTCGATATTAACGCTCATTGGCAACCCTCGAACAATTTTTTCTATTGTATAACAAAAAAACCTCCCGATGGAATGACCATCGGGAGGCCCGGAATTAAAGCGAATTCATCCTGTCCACCAACCGCTCCACCAGCCTCACGACTTCCTCCAGTTTTTCCGCGCTCATCACCTCCAGCGTATCGGCGGTCGAATGCGCCAGGCCGCGTTCGCCGGAGCCGCCAATCGCCACCGCTGGGATGCCGCGAAACGAAAAGGTGGAGTGGTTGCTTTCGGACCAGGGTTCGACCCAGGCTACGCCGGGGAACTCCGCCGCAGCCTGCCGGACGACCTGTTCCATCTCCTCGGGCATGGAGATGGCCGTGATGTTGTTGGCGGCCAGCGCCGCGCCGATTCCGTCCATGTTAATGGCGCAGCGAATGGTGGGGAAATACGATTCGCCGCGCCGGAGGTATTCATCGTCACCGATGGGCAGGTATTCCTCGCCGTCGAAGGCCACAAATTCCAGCCCGATGCCGGGTTGCCGCCTGGAGAAAATTTCTGCCAGCGCCAGCAGGGCCGCCGCGCCCCCGGCGTTGTCGCTCGCGCCAGGGGTGTTGATTTTGGTGTCGAAGTGGGCGCAGATGACCAGGCGCTTCTCGAAATCCCCGGACGTCCGCGCTACGATGTTGCGGGCCATCGCGGGGATTCGGCGCGCTTCGATACGAAGATGCGCCATCGCAGCGGGATTCTGAATCAGCCGCCGCGCCACCGCCGGGGAAACGGTGGCGGCGGCCAGGTCGAGTTCCCAGTCTTCGGTCAGGTGGCCGTAATAATCGGTGGCGGTGGGTGGGGCGAGCAAGGCGGCGGGTTGAATCTCCTCCAGCAGCCGGATGACGTGGTCGTCGCGTGCGTCCTTCAGGAACCAGGATTTTGCCGAGAGCGGCGCGCGCGCCAGGTCGCCATAGAGCAGGAGAATCTTCCCACGCGCCGAAACCGTTTCCAGTTGCGCGACCGTTCCGGCAGATACCACCGGCGCGGTCACATCACAGGGCAGCGAAAAAGCATTTGCGGCGGCCTCCAACCGCTCTCCATCCTGTTCCAAAAGAATCGCGTCCTGCTCCCAAGCGGTGCAGGCGTAGGGCTGTTCTTCCACCTCCAGCCCGGCGGCGCGGAAGGTGTCGCGGATGGCTTCGGCGGCCTGCTGGTTGGCGGGCGAGCCGAGCGGGCGCGGGCCGAGGCTGGTCAGGGCGCGCAGGTGCATGAAAACACGGGGTTGCATATCAAAAACTCCTTTTGTGGGGATATTTCCATTTTACAACCCAGGTGGATAAGTGGAGGGTTGTCTCTTCGACCAGTCCTGCAAAAGGCAAAAATTCGCATCTTCTCAAAAAAATGGGGAAACGTCCCGACACTTGCGCCTGCGCGACAAGCGCAGGTGAGGTTTGCTTGAAAAACCTGGTTGAGCCGTTCAAACCGCTCGGCTGAGCGCTCGCGGGGCGGTGCTTCTCTCCCCAAAATATTGAGAGGATACAAAAATTCTCGAAATGAATCGCCAAGTGAACGTCCCGAAGGTTTTCGGGGCGCAATTCGAGAAATTTTCGGAAGCCTTCGGGACGGTTTGAAACCAGGCGCGGGTCTTCCCCGCAAACGGCGCGGGGCTTTGGCGTTCACCCGCCGTTCGGCTATAATAAAAACCACCCGCCAAAAGGAGGCTGGCATTGGACTCCCGCTTTCAAGAACTTTTACTCCTGTACGCCCAGGCTGACACCAAACCAGCCCAGGAAGAACTCGAAACCACCCTGTGGGCCGAATTTGGCACAACCCGGGCCGTGTTCGTCATGGACATGTCCGGCTTCTCGCGCCTGACGCAAAAATACGGCATTGTTCACTACCTTTCGATGGTCCTGCGCATGCAACTGACCTCCCAGCCCATCATCGAAAGCCTGGGCGGGCAGGTGGTCAAATTCGAGGCCGATAACTGCTTCGCCATGTTCGACAGCGTCCTGCCGGCCGTCGAGGCCGCCATCCGCCTGAATACCGCCTTCGACGCCATCAACCGCTTCACCGAAGACGCCTTCGACATCCGGGTCGCCATCAGCATCGATTACGGCGGCGTCCTGCTCACGGGCGGGCCGGATTACTTCGGCGACGTGGTCAACTCGGCCAGCAAACTCGGCGAAGACGTGGCCGGGCCGGGCGAAATCCTGGTGACAGAACGCGCCTTTCGGGAAATCCCGCCCGAAGCGGGCTATACTGGCAAAAGCATCACGCCAGCCCTGGCCGGGGCGCGCATCAAAGCCTACAGCCTGGAGTACTCCCGGCAAGCGCCCTGATTTTGGGGAAATGATGACATTTTCCACGCTGATTCGGCGCTGGCAAACCGAGCCTTTAACCGCCCCCCACATCGCCGCCTGGAACGTCCTCCCCGCGCGCCTCGCTGATATCCGCGAACTACCGACAGATTTACCCCGCGAGGTTGCCGCTGCGCTGCGTGAGCGCGGAATCCGCTCCCTGTACAGTCACCAGGCCGAAGCGTGGGCCGCTGCGCGCCGGGGCGAGAATCTCGTTATCGCCACCGGAACCGCCTCCGGCAAGACGCTCTGTTACAACCTGCCGGTGCTGGCCGCCATCACCGAAAACCCGAATGCCCGCGCCCTCTACCTGTTCCCCACCAAAGCCCTGGCGCAAGACCAGCTATCCGTCATCCGTCATCAGTTTTCAGTTTCAGCAGCCATTTATGACGGGGACACGCCAAAAGCCAACCGTTCGCTGGTTCGCAAAAACGCCCGTATCGTGTTGAGCAACCCCGATATGCTGCATACCGGCATCCTGCCGCATCACACCAACTGGGCCGAATTTTTCCGCAATTTGCGCTGCGTGGTCATCGACGAACTGCACACCTATCGCGGCGTGTTTGGCTCGCATGTCGCCAACGTCATCCGGCGGCTCAAACGAGTGGCGGCCTTTTACGGCGCGCAGCCGCAATTCATTCTCACCTCCGCCACCATTGCCAACCCGGACGAACTGGCCGAAAAACTCATCGAAGAACCCGTCACGCTCATCGACCGCGACGGTTCGGCGCGCGGTGAACGGCATTTCATCCTCTACAACCCGCCGGTCATCGACGAATCTATCGGCCTGCGCAAAAGCGCCACGCAGGAGGCTGTGCGCCTGGCAGGTGATTTGCTCGAAACGGGAACCCAATCGGTGGTCTTTGCCCGCTCACGGCGGAGTGTCGAGATTTTATTGAGTTATATTCAGCCCTCACCCCCATCCCCTCTCCCGGCGGGAGAGGGGCGCAGGGGTGAGGGCCGCATCCGCGGCTACCGCTCCGGCTACCTGCCTTCGCAGCGGCGCGAGATTGAAAAGGGACTGCGCGACGGGTCGGTCCAGCTCGTCGTCGCCACCAACGCCCTCGAACTGGGAATCGATATTGGCGGGCTGGGGGCGGCCCTGCTCGTGGGGTATCCCGGCTCGATTGCCAGCGTCCGGCAGCAGGCCGGCCGCGCCGGGCGGGGAGACGCTCCCGCCGTTTCCATGCTCATCGCCACCGCCAACCCGCTCGACCAGTTCCTCGCCCACCATCCCGAATACCTGCTCGAACGCTCCCCCGAACAGGGGCTGGTCAACCCCGACCACCTGCTCATCCTGCTCAATCACATCCGCTGCGCCTTGTTCGAACTGCCCTTCCAACCTGGCGAAGGCTTCGGGCGCGTGCCGCCCGAACTGGTCAGCGAATACCTGGGCGTTTTGGCCGGGAGCGGGGAAGCCCACCAGAACCGGGAAAAAACCTACTGGATGGCCGACGCCTACCCGGCGGCGGGCGTCTCGCTGCGCTCGGCCTCGCCCGAAAATGTGATTTTGCATGTAGAAGGGGGTGACCGGCCTGTTGTAATTGGCGAAGTGGACATCGAATCCGCGCCCTGGATGGCGCATCCGCGCGCCGTGTACCTGCACGAGGGCCAGCAATATTTCGTGCAAGATTTGAACCTGGCCGAGGGCCGCGCCGCGCTCATCCCGGTCGCGCTCGATTATTTCACCGAGCCGCTGCGCGAAACCAGCGTGGAGGTGCTTTCGGTGGCGGCCCAGACTCCGCAAAAAGCCTGGGGCGAAGTGCAGGTGACTACCCAGGTGACCGGTTTTCGTAAAAAAGCCTGGGTTGGCGGGGAGAATCTCGGCCAGGAACCGCTCGACCTGCCCCCAACCGAAATGCAGACCACCGCTTACTGGCTGTCTATCTCAGACGACATCGTGGACTCTCTCAGCCGCGACGGGCTGTGGACGAATGCCCCCAATGACTACGGCCCCGACTGGCCCAAAATCCGCGAGCGGGTGCGCGCCAGGGACGGATTCTGCTGCCAGGTGTGCGGACGCCCCGAAACGACGCGCCAGCACGATGTCCACCACAAAATCCCGTTTCGGATGTTCCGCGATGCGGCGGGAAAAATCCAGCGCGAACAGGCCAACCGGCTCGATAACCTGGTGACGCTCTGCCCGGAGTGTCACAAAAAAGCCGAGGCCAACGTCCGCGTGCGCAGCGGGCTGGCCGGGCTGGGCTATGCCCTGGCGAACCTGGCCCCGCTCTCCCTGATGTGCGACCACGGCGACCTGGGCCTGCACATCGAGCCGCAGGAATCGGCTTCCTTCCCGCAGCCTTCGGTGGTATTGTATGACCAGGTTCCGGCGGGAATTGGCTTTAGCGAGAAGTTGTTCGAGCTGCGCGAGGAACTGCTGCGGCAGGCGCTCGAACTGGTCAGCGCCTGTCCGTGCGAAGACGGCTGCCCCTCTTGCGTCGGCCCCGCCGGGGAGAATGGCATGGGAGGGAAAATGGAGACAATCGCCGTATTGAAGGAATTGACCCGCGATTAAGTATTCCACCCTTCCCGCTAACAGAGGGTCAATAGCGGCAGGAGCAAAAAACAAAAACCGGTACTGCCGGTTGATTTTTCCTGCAAGTTGGTATAGAGTATTGGTAAGGAGGGTTCTCTTTTTCGCTTGTGTCGTTCACTTCGAACCTAAGGAGGTCTGGATATGACACGAAATATCGGGCTATGGATTGACCACAAGCAGGCATACATCATCGAGTACGAAGAGAAAAGAATGCAGGTCATCCCATCCAATCTCGAACCGCGCGTTCATTCAGGAGGGACGCGCATCGGCGGCATGTATAACCAGGGACTGGACTCAGAACTGGGATATAACGACCGCTACCAGCATCAATTGCATGAGTTTTACGAAAAAGTCATCAGCGCTGTCAGGGAGGCAGAACACCTGTTTGTGATGGGGCCGGGCGAAGCAAAACATGAGTTCGAAAAAGCCCTTCACAAACACAAAGACCTGCGCGGCCGGCTGATAAAAAGTGAACCGGCTGACAAGATGACCGAGAATCAAATGACCGCCCGCGTGCGTCAGTTTTTCACCCGCGAATTGACCGCCTGAAACCCGCCAGGTTTTGGATAAAAATCGCCCCGCCCTTCCAGTCAGGGCGGGGTGATTTTTTGGAGGAGCGAGCGTTCTCCAGCAGGAGGAGCCCCACGTTAAGGGGAAGGGGTCGAACGCAGGGTAGCGAGTACCGCTTCGGCATCTTCGATACACTGCTCTTTTTGCTCCTCGAACGCCACCTGGAAGCCGGTGACGATTTTCCGGTCGCCGCCCACATAAGCGACAAATTCAAGGCTCCCATCGCGCGTGATGGTATGCACATCGAAATTCGCCCCGCCAATGGCGCGGAATTCATGTTCCACCCGCAAACCGGCAGGCAGGCCGCGCCCGCTCCAGGGAAGGAGGAGGCAGTAGGGAATCTGGCGATGCGCCAGCACGGTGACGCCGAAATTGTCTTCGGCCAATGCCCAGGTACGGGGGTCGTAATCCACCCGGAACAGGAGGCCCGGTTCAGAATCTGCCGGGTAGGTTGGCTGGCCTGTCCAGGCCATGCGCGAGGGCGCAAAGGCGCGCGCGGTGGGCAATTCCAACAGCGGCAGGAGCGTCTCGGTCGGCGTCGGGCCGGGCGGGGTGGCGGTATTGCGCGGGCTGGGGGTTAATTCGAGCGGACGAGTGGCAGTTGCCTGAATGCGCAGCGCCGTCGGCGTGATAGGCGGCAGGGAGGTAGCGGCCTGCTCCACCACTTGTGAACGAATCGGGATAATTTCAGGCGTAATCGTCACCAGACCGGGGATAGACGGCTGTTCTGCCGGCGCGGCAGCACAGGCAGAAAGCAAGGAGACCAGGACGAAAAGAGCAAGTTTTTTCATAAAAGAACCGTCACGTTCTCGTGGTGACAGGTTATCGCAGCCAACCCGCGCAGCAGGCATTTTCGACAATTTTTTCGATGCGCCGCGCGGCGACATCGTACCGCCACACGGCGATTGTATCACCTTCACGCGCGCTAAAAGCCAGGAGCGCGCCATCGGGAGACCAGACGGGGGCGGTTATCAAAGATGAATGGTGAATGATGAATGATGAATTTTGCAGGTCGTAGATAGACAGATTGGCGGAGGAGGCATCCGCCGGGTCGTTTCGCCCGACAAAGGCTATTTTCATCCCGTCGGGCGACCAGACCGGTGGGAATCCGCGCCCCGCATCCGCAATCGCCGCCAAAAAGGGATTGCCGCCATCCGAATCCATCATCCACAACTCCCCGGCGGGAAACGGTTCCTGAGAATCGGGCATTTTGATATAGGCGATTTTGCTTCCATCGGGCGAAAACTGCGCCAGGGCGGTGATGTGATTCGGCTCGAGGAGCAGTTGCGAGGCGTTTTTGGCGTTTTCCGCGCCCAGCCAGGTCTCCGACCCGAACCCGATGCCGCTAGAGAGCGAGTACAACACCTGCCCGCCGTCGGGTGATACCGCTACATCATAGACGAAGGCCGCCACGGGAAGTTCCGCCGCCCGCAGAGTCTCGACATCGACCCGAATCACCTGTGGGAACGAGAGCATCCCGATTTTGAGATAGACCGAGCCGCCATCGGGATGCCAGGCCAGCAGGCGGTTATCGAGCGTCTGGTCGTCGATAGCCAGGCGGATGCGCCCGCTGGCGCTGTCGAACAACCCCGCCCTCGGCCCGGAGGAACAGTCCCATTCGACCGCAATCCAGCGTCCACGCGGGGCCGGGCGAATGGCGTAAAGCGTGCAATCGGAGGGCGCGGGCAGGCGGAACGACCGGTCATCGAACACCAGGGAAGACGCGGCGAGCGAATAATAAAAAAAACCAGGGGTATAGGGCGCGTTCGGATTGGCAGAAAGGGCGCCCCCTGACGGGGACAGGCAGGCAGTTATCAGTAAGCAGTAAACAGGTATCAGTAACCAATGACCAGTTTTCAGTGACCAGTTATCAGTAATCAGTGAGCAGTGACCCGTGACCGGCAGGGCAAAATTTGTATGTAATCGGCGAAAATGGGGTTTGAAAAACATGGAGAGATTATAATTCCTCCCGGCTGTTCTTTTCGTCAATCCAAAATCAGAAATCGAAAAACCCATGTCCACACTCATCCACCAGCGCGTCGAACTGGCCCGCCAGGGCCAAAACCCTACGGTTCTAGCCCGCATGGAATCGGGCTGGGCGGTCATCGGGGATACGCAAATTCTCAACGGCTGCTGCCTGCTGCTGCCCGACCCGGTCGTCCCGACCCTGAATGACCTGGGCTTGCGCGAACGCGAGATTTTCCTGCGCGATATGTCGATTCTGAGCGACGCCATTCTTCAAGTCACCGGCGCGGCGCGCATCAATTACGAGATTTTGGGCAACTCAGAACCCGCCCTGCACGCCCATGTTGTTCCGCGCTACCAGGCCGAACCGGAGAACCTGCGCGCCGGCCCGGTCTGGTTCTACGATTTCAGCAAAGCCCCGCGCCTGAACCTGGAATCACCTTCGCACCAGGCGCTCAAGGCCAAGCTCGAGGCGGCGTTGAAGGTGCGCTTGGCATAATTGCAGGGGCGCGGCGGTGTATCGAAAGGCCCAAACCGTTCCAATCTCCGCCGTGCCCCTGCCGATTGGGGAAACATGTCGCGTAAACTCCGAAATCTCACCCTGTTTGGCCTGGGCAGTTTCCTGGTCATTTTCCTGCTGGCCTTTGGCGTTGCCCTGCCCTATGGCCGCGCCTACGGGCTGGTGCATCCGGCCCGCGCGCCCATCGACCGCGCGCCTGCCGATCTGGGCCTGCCCTACGAAGACATCCAACTGACCACGTCCGATGGGCTGACGCTCACCGCCTGGTACATCCCGCCGCGCAATGGGGTCGTGGTCATTTGCGTGCATGGGCTAGGCGGCAACCGCGCACAATTCCTGGAGGAAGCCGCCTTTCTTTACCGCAAAAAATATGGCATATTGCTGCTCGATTTGCGCAATCATGGTGAAAGTGATGGAAATGTCACCACCCTTGGCCTGTACGAGACCCAAGACATTGCCGCCGCTGTGACGTTTATCCGCCAACGGGAGGGAGCGGACGCGGCTGTGGCCGCCTTCGGGCATTCGATGGGCGCGGCGACTGTCCTGATGGCTGCCGCCCAACTGCCGGAGATTGAGGCCGTTATCGCCGCCAGTCCCTTTACCAGCGTGGAGGACAACATCAGCGAGGGTATCCGCTCCCTGACCGGGCTGAACCCGCGCTTTTTCGCCCCGCTGGTTCTCTTTTTCGGGCAGCGGGAGGCCGGGGTTGATATCTCCGCCGTCCGCCCGGTGGATGTCATCGGAAGTATCAGCCCCCGGCCGGTGCTGTTAATTCACGGGACGAAGGATGAAACGCTCCCGGTGCGGAACAGTTATCAGTTGTACGAGGCAGCTCGTGACCCGAAAGAGTTGGTCGTGTATGAAGGCGTGGGTCACGGCGGGTTCGTTTTCCAGGAACCGAAGCAATATCCCAAAACCGTGCTAAACTTTTTGGAGAAATATTTGCTGCCCTGAGACCCAAACTCTAATCATATTCATATAACTTCCCTTCTCCCTTTTTTGGTAAAATCAAAACAGACCGTTCTTGTCGAATTGGTCAAGGAGACTTTATGGCTGGTATGGAACGCTTTACCCAACGTGCTCGCAGGGTTTTAAGCCTGGCACATGCCGAGGCGGAACGCGCTCATCATCCGTTGATTGGGACCGAGCATTTATTAATTGGCTTGATTGAAGAAGAAGGCGGCGTGGCCGGGCGAGTCCTGCGCGAAATGGGATTCGAGCCAGAGCGCGTGCGCGAAATCGTCTTCCGGCTGACCGGGGAGGGCAAAAACCCGCCCGGCGAGAAAATTGACTTATCGAACGATACCCAGCAGGTGCTGGAATATGCTGTGGATGAAGCCCGCCGCATGGGACATCACTACATCGGCACGGAACACCTCCTGCTTGGCCTGGTGCGCGCCGAAGGGACGGCCATGGAAGCCCTGCGCCGCCTGGGCGCGACTCCCGATGAAATCCGCCGCCAGACCCGGCGCGTGTTGCAGGAATCGTCCTCGCCGAACCTGCCCGCCGCGCCTGCCGGGCGTGAAGCCGCCAAACCGGGCGCGCCGCAGGGCGGGCAGCAGGGCGCCAAGACCCCGCTGGTGGACCAACTCGCCAGCGACCTGACCAGCAAGGCCGAACAGGGCAAACTCGACCCGGTGATTGGCCGCCAGATGGAAATCGAGCGCGTCATCCAGATTTTGGCGCGCCGCACCAAGAATAACCCGGCCCTGATTGGCGAGCCGGGCGTGGGCAAGACCGCGATTGTGGAAGGCCTGGCCCAGCGCATTGTGGATGGCGATGTGCCAGCCCCGCTGATGAACAAGCGCGTGCTGCAACTGGATGTCGGCTCGCTGGTGGCCGGGACGATGTATCGCGGCCAGTTCGAGGAACGCCTGAAGCGCGTCATCGACGAGTTGAAGCAGGCCGGTTCCATCCTGTTCATCGACGAAGTCCACATGCTGGTAGGGGCCGGGGCCGCCGGTTCGAGCGTCGATGCGGCCAATATCCTGAAACCCGCCCTTTCGCGCGGCGAATTGCAGGTCATCGGAGCGACCACGCTCGATGAGTATCGCAAGCACATCGAGTCGGATGCGGCTCTGGAGCGGCGATTCCAGCAGGTGCAGGTGGATGAACCCTCCGAAGAAGAGACCATCGCCATCCTGAAAGGGATTCGCAGCGCCTACGAAGAACATCACAAACTGGTAATTTCCGACGAGGCACTCGAAGCCGCCGCTCACCTTTCGAGCCGCTACGTCACCGAACGTTTCCTGCCCGACAAAGCCATTGACCTGATTGACGAATCGGCCTCGCGGGTGCGCATGTATAAATCCCCGGCGGCCAAGCAGGCCAAAGACCTGTTCACCCAACTGCGCGAAGCGCGCCAAAGCCGCTCCCTGGCCCAGGAAGAAGGCAACCCTGAGGAAGTGCGCTCGTGGCAGGAACGCGAAATCTCCATCGAGAACCAGTTGGAGCGCCTGCGCACCGGTTGGGACCGCGCCACCAGCCCGGTCGTGACCGCTGAAGACATCGCTGAAATCATTTCGATGTGGACCGGCGTCCCGCTGATGCAGATTGCCGAAGAAGAATCCGAACGCCTGCTGCGGATGGAAGAAGAACTCCAGAAGTCGATTATCGGCCAGGACGAGGCGATTGTTGCCATCTCTCGCGCGGTGCGCCGCGCCCGGGCCGGCCTTAAAGACCCGCGCCGCCCCATCGGCTCGTTCATTTTCCTCGGCCCGACCGGCGTGGGCAAGACCGAACTGACCAAAACCCTGGCGAAATTCATGTTTGGCTCGGAAGAAGCCGCCCTGCAACTCGATATGTCCGAGTTCATGGAACGACACACCGCCAGCCGCCTGGTGGGCGCGCCTCCCGGCTATGTCGGCTACGAAGATGCCGGTCAGTTGACCGAAGCCCTGCGCCGCCGCCCGTACTCGATTGTCGTATTCGACGAAATCGAAAAGGCGCACCCCGAAGTCCATAATATGCTGCTGCAAATTATGGAAGAAGGCCACCTTTCAGACGCCAAGGGCCGTAAGGTCGATTTCCGCAACGCGATTATCGTCATGACCTCCAACGTCGGCGCGGATATGATTAAGAAGCAGGCCGCGCTCGGCTTCGCGCTCAAACGCGACGAGGTGACCGAAGAACGCCTGGGCTACGAGGACATGCGCAAGAAACTGACCGAGACGCTCAAGCGCGCCTTCCGGCCTGAATTCATCAACCGTCTCGACAGCGTGATTGTGTTCCGCGCCCTGAACAAGGAAAACATCCAGAAAATCGTCAAACTCGAACTGGACAAAGTCGCCGCGCGCCTGACCGAGCACAACATCACGCTCACCGCCACGCCCGAAGCGTTGGCCTCGCTCGGCGCGGAAGGCTTCGACCCCGAAATGGGCGCCCGCCCGCTGCGCCGTATCATCCAGCAAAAAGTCGAAGACAAACTCTCCGACAGCCTGCTCTCCGGCGAGTTCAAGGACGGCGACTCCATTCAAGTCGAACTGGCAGCGGACGATGAAATCGTCCTGAACCGTCTCGAAACGGTCGAGCCAGAATCCGAGCCGGAACCGGCGGCATAGCATATCCGCAAGGAGCAGTTATGGTTTCTCCTGCTGTAACAACCGTCGTAAAAATGCTGGAATCCCTTCCAGAAGAGACGCAGAGCAGGGCCGTCGAGCATTTGCGCGAATGGCTGGCAGAATTGGAAGACGAAAGCGCCTGGGATGACGCCTTTGACCGAACGCAGCGTAAATTGTACGAAACCGCCCGCCAGGCGCGCAAACAGATTACCGAAGGCAAAGCCAGCCCAATGGATTTCAATCGTTTATGAATTCCCAGACCCTGCCGTCATTCTGGGAAAGTTATGAGCGGCTGGATGAATCTATTCGCAAGCGTGCCCGCAAAGCGTTCATGTTGTGGAGCGAAAACCCTTTTCATCCGTCGTTGCATTTCAAGTGTATCAATTCAGGCGAGAATATCTGGTCTGTGAGAATATCGCTTGGTTATCGCGCGTTGGGTGTTATGGATGGGGACACCGTTACATGGTTCTGGGCAGGCAGTCACGAAGAGTATGAACGATATTTTGGTTAACAGATGGGGTGGGCGCTGAACCCACCCCTGATTTTTTTCTACAGGAGAATTTTATGAGTACCCAAACCGCAATCCTGGCCGGCGGCTGCTTCTGGTGTCTCGAAGCGGTCTTCGATGACCTGAAAGGCGTCGAAGCGGTCGAGTCCGGTTATTCTGGCGGACACGTCCCCAACCCGACCTACAAACAGGTATGCAGCGACACGACCGGCCATGCCGAAGTGGCGCGCGTGACCTTCGACCCGTCGGTCATCACTTACCGCGACCTGCTGAAGGTCTTCTTCGCTATCCACGACCCGACCACCCTCAACCGGCAGGGCAACGACATCGGCACATCGTACCGCTCGGCGATTTTTTACCTGGACGATGAGCAAAAACACGCAGCGGAGGAAGTCATCGCCGAACTGACAGCGGCCCAACTCTGGCCGAATCCCATCGTGACTGAAGTGACCCCATTCGATGCGTTTTATTTGGCCGAAGACTATCACCAGGAATATTTCGCCAACAATCCATTCCAGCCCTATTGCATGGCGGTCGTGGCCCCTAAGGTGGCGAAGTTCAGAAAACAATTCGTAGAGCGGTTGAAGCGGTAGTTACTCATCCATGTCGGAAATGTGTCGGCCAGGGCTGTGGCGCAAGTTGCGCCAAGCCCTGGCGGAAAATAACCAGACCATTCCCGATCAGAAAGGCAAACCAACTCAAACCCTAACCATGCGCTGGGTTTTGCAACTCTTTGAAGGGCTTGACGTGCTCACTATCTGGCAAAACAATCAGATTCTCATGCGCCAGCTACTCAACCTGTGGCCGACCCACATCCAAATCTTGCGCCTGTTCGGGAAACCTGCCCAAAATTGCTACTTTCTCAATCCATAGGGCGCAGAATGTGGATTTTATGAAAATTTTCTCAATTTTGGGACGAAAAATATTCATGCACCAAAGCCGGGAGAGGCTATCACGAACACAGGAAATCCAATTTCAAAGAAGAATAGCAGAGGCTTTTTTGAGTCGGGTTATCTATTTAGCATTGGCCTATAGGAAATTGAGATAACACGATATTCGGCAAACAAAGATAAATCTAAGCTTAATAAGTTGTGATTAGTCATCGAAAGAAACGCTGTCGTTTTATTATCAGTATCTTTATCAGCCATTACCAATAGCAATCCTTTATTATCAGGAAGCCACAACCAATCTTCAAGAAGCACATTTTCTGAGAGGGAAAACAACTTTGTTGTGCTTTTGCTATCCAGGTTTACAATAAAAATTTCTCTTTCCTGAGTATAAACTGCGAGAAAATCTGAATCGAGAGACCAAATGTAATTTTCGGGATTCAGGTCAAAAAAATATTCTTGAGCGATGCCCAAATCTCGAATGATTATCTTTTTGTCATTTGTGAACACTATCCTTTGGCCATTTGGAGCAGGTTTAGGGACAGATGTTTGCATCCAATCTCGGTTGGGTTCAAAAGGCTGCGCAACGCGTGTTTCTAAATTGAAGGTATAGACATTGATATTTTCTAAATATCCTTTGCTACCTGTATATATTTCGCACCAAAATAGAAATTCATTGTTTGTTAACCAACCTGATACGAATTTCATACACGGAATTGAAATATCAAGAGTTGTCATTTCCCCTGTGTAAATATTCATGGAAACGATATCGGTTTCAAAAACACCCGTATCGATCTCGAATATCATTTTTTCCCCATCAGGGGATATAAAGAAATCACTTCGAACCTTCCATACCTGTGATCTAACCCTTGTGATTTCGCCAGAATTTCCATCAACCGAGTAAATGTCTCCCGTGTTAGAATCCCAGAAAAAAGCGTACTTACCGTTAGGTGTCCAGAACAGTTTCAAGACTTGGTACAGATGTGGTGGTAATGTTGAACTCATCCGGGGGTGTTGACAACTTATTTCTCCGGTTAAGCATTCTTGCCTAAACGCTGCTAACTTCAGAAGTGGCTGGCTACGGTTGCGCAATAAAAAAGTTACTTCAGCGCTAGTAGAAATTTGAGAAATTTTATCAGGGGTTGGCAAAGGAGAATTCGCATCTAGATTGCTAGATGTTACCGTGGTGATTATTCTGTCCGGATTTGTGCTTTTATAATTCGCGCAAGATACAAGCAAAAAAAGTAAGAAAAAGAAAGAACTGTGTCGAGATATTAATGTCATTTAGCCTCTCAGTGCATCAGAACAAATACCCGGATTTGGGGGATATCCCTAATCCGGGTATTTATGATCATTTATCAGTTACGGGCATTGATCAGACCTACAAAGCAGAACTTCGTCCCACGCCACCTTATAACCAGCAATATCGTCGTCATTATCCAATCTAACTACTCCGTAGTTAAAGTGTGGGCCAAGTACAGACACCCACACATTCGAGAATGCCTCTTGGTCAATAGTAGCCCCATCCCATTGTGTACCATTATCGTATGAAGCAGTATATCTGGAATAAGCTGTGGCGTTTGTACTGGGTATAAATGCATAAAGGTAAATATACTGTGAGCTCGGGTTGACATCCCACATTCCCCTTATATAAGGCTCATTTTCTGGGGATGTTGTAGCATCTGTATAACTCCAATAGAAATTTTTTGGAGAACACCAACCCGCAATATAACAGTAGCCTGCGTTGCTTTTTGTGGTTGCTGAACTACTGCCATCAAGCCATGACCAATATCCGCCACCATTAGCATACAATTCATTGAACGATGCCAATGCAGTCATAGGGAATATGCCGATTTGTTGCAAAAGGCCCCGCTCTTGTTTGATACCGGCAGGTAAAGTGTTTACAAAATTAAGTAAATCTCCTTTTGCAGACAAACCAACTTGAATGAATGATGTCATACCGTCGGGAAGCTTGTTTGCAGGGTTCTCCCATCTAAAAAAATAATTGCGCCCATTTTTATCACCAAAAACTGGCTCAAGCAAAGATATATCTACATCTTCCGAAAATGAGCTAATATATGTCAAGGCCATTTTTTCCAGTTCATCTGGCGAATACACTGTCTCTTTGTCATCAAACGCACGCCGGAAACGAGTCGAATCAACGGGCATAATTTCTAATATTTGCCCAGATGCAATATCGACTGTGTAATAATATTTCTCTGTTTTATATTTTTCTATCGCAACATTTGAATTATAGGAGAATACAGCCCGGTTTACATAACTTGGATAGCTGCCATCAATTTCCGCAATTTGATTTTCTATCACTGCCTTCATCTCGTCCGGACGACCAATAGCGGCTTCAATCTGGCGCACTGTTTCTTGCCATAGCGAATTCATTTTTATAGCAGATTCGCCAGTCAAAATGGCTGCACCACCGTCAATGTTAACAGTGGTTTCGCCATGCTCTAATTCGTATTCAAGGGCTGCCTTGTACTCATCTAATAGACGCTCTTTTTCCTGTTGAGCATCAGGTGATATTGCAACGGTAGATTCTTGTGCCAATACGGGAACAACCCCTATTAGAAAGGCAATAAGTAGAGCAACCAGGGTTAGTTTTTGGAGCAAGTACCTCATTGTAAATTCTCCTTTGGTTATTTTCTGCATGTGTTCGGATGTTACCAAATATTCCCCAACCTGTGACTGTAGAACTCTACAGTTTTATGTAGTTCACTACTGCATGGCGGTCGTGGCCTCCAAGGTGACGAAGTTCAGAAAGCAGTTCGTGGAGCGGTTGAAGCGATAGAGTTAATCATCCTCCATCA
>DAOUAZ010000189.1:0-8761 GCA_034432975.1 Anaerolineales bacterium
AAAACTGCCCATCACGCCCAGGTTTTGCTGGTTGTACATGATTTGGATGGCAGCTCCGGAGCCGGTCAATACCTCGACGCGCGATTTCCCCTCGAACTTGAGCGCCGCGCCGGGAACGACGCGCCCCTCCTGTTTGACTTCGCCATCGACGATGACTTTCAGGTAGGCGCGTTCCACGACCAGGATGGTCAATTGCAGCCCCGGGGCCGGGGCAAACTCGATGAACGGCGTGGCGGTCGGCGGCAGGAATTCGGGCGGGGCGTCGGTGGGGGCAGCCGTCCCTAATTCAGGGATGCTGGTCGGCGCGGATTCGGGCGTGGGGGTCTCCGCGCCGGACTGGGGGGCGAGCAGCACCTCCGAAATGGAGGGGCCTTCGGTGGCGGTTGGTTCGGCGGACGCGCCATTCCCTGGTAACAGGCGGGCTGTGCCCCAGACTGCCATCCCCAGCAGGAGCAGCACCATGCTCCCGCCGAAGAGTAAATCGGCAGTGAAGAAGCGTTTCAGCCACAGCAGCAGGAGCGGGGCGGCGCGGCGTTTGCGCGGAGGCGGCTGCGGCTGGCGTTCCATGCGCCGCGCCTGGAGCGCGTCGGCAAAGCGCAGCAGGAGGGCTTCGGCGTCCAGGTCTAGGAAACTGGCATAGGCATTGAGCAGGCCGCGCGCCTGCACCGGGGAGGGCAGGTCGTCGAAGCCGCCGGTTTCGATTTTTTCGAGATGATGCTTTCGGACGCGGGTGTGCCGCTCGATTTCGTCGAGAGTCAGGCTGAGCAGTTCGCGCCGTTCGCGCAGTTGGCTGCCGATTTCATTGAAGATTGCCCGGGATTCGGGTGGCGGAGCGGGGACTGGTTCCGGTTCAGGGGAGTCTGGTTCGGGTTCGACGGGAGCGGGGGGAACGGGGGATGATTCGGGGCCTGCGGCGGTTTCTTGCCCGGAGGGAGAATCGGCTTGCGGCGCGGCGAGGCAGGCAGGCAGGGTGGGGGTTTGTTCTATAGCGGGCAGGTCAGAGACCTGTCCCACAGTTAAATCCAATCCCAAGTATTCAGCGTATAACCGCAAGAAGCCGCGCGCCTGGGCGGGCGAGGGGATGGCCGAGAGGTCGTCCGATTCCAGGGCTTCGAGGTAATAGGAGCGGATGCGGGTGGCCTGGACGGCCTGCTGGAGGGTCAGTTTGCGGGCTTCGCGGGCCTGTTTGAGTTGCTCGCCAATGCTTTGCATGAGTTAAGAAAACATCACCGACCGTCGCCGCAGGGGTGTGGTCGGTGATGCGTCATTTCATCCGGTTTAGGCCTGTTCTGTCGGGGACGCTTCTGCTTCGGCAGCGGGTTCAGCGGGGGCTTCTGGCGCGGGGGCCGGGGCGGCTTTGATGGTCGGGTCGGCTTCGCCTTCGCGGTAGACGATAACGGTGAGTTCCGGGACGAGGTCCATCGTCAGGCGGACATGGATTTTGTGTTCGCCCAGGCTGCGGATGGGCTGCATGTCGATTTGCTGGCGTTTGACTTCGACCTGGGCGCGGGTCTTGATGGCGATGGCAACGTCTTCGGCGGTGATGGAGCCGTAGAGTTTGCCGGTTTCGCCCGCTTTGGCCGGGAAGCCGATGGCCAGGCCGCCGAGGACTTCGGCGATGGCGCTCATTTCATGGTTGATGGCGGCGCGCTGTTTGACGGCTTCGGCTTTGATTTTTTCAGCCTGCTGGAGCGCGTTGGGGGTGGCAAGGACGGCCATGCGCTGCGGGAGCAGGAAGTTGCGCCCGTAGCCGTCGGCGACTTTTTTGACATCGCCCGCGCGGCCAAGTTTGTACACGTCTTTGAGGAGTAGAACTTTCATTTGTTTCAAGCCCTTTCTGGCAGAATTTTGATTGGGAGCGAAGGGTACGACGCCCCGGCGCGTGATTGTACCAGAGGCGGGCGGCTGCGTCAACGCGAAATCTCGTTGACCGGGTTGACGCCGTCCCAGGCCTCGACAGCGCGCCCGTTCTTGGCGAGCCTGCCGTCGTATTCGACGCCGTTCCCGCTCGGAAGCCAGCCATCCATCACGAAGGGCAGGAGCGGGTCGTCGGCGGGAATCCAGACTCCGTTGTAGCGGCGGGCGATGTGCAGGTGCGCGGCGATGGTGAAGCCGCCCTCGCAGGAGGGGTGGCCGATTTTATCCCCAGCCTGTACCATCGTCCCGGCGGGGACTCTGTCGCGGGCGGCGATGTGCAGGTAGAGGATGACCCAGCCGGTTTGTTCCAGGCCGTCGTTATCGAGTTCTTGCACGACTGAGCCGTCTTCGGAGCGCAGGATTTTGCCGGGGGCGATGGCGCGCGCCCAGGCGTCGGTTTCGCTGCACCCGATGGGACCGCCGGGCGGGGCGAAGTCTAGCCCGGCCCAGCCCGCGCCGCTGCCCCAGCCGCCGTGCGGGCCGCCGGTGAATTGCCAGATTTCGCCAGCCGCGAAGGGCAGGATGAGCGGGGGTTGGGTTAGCCCGGCGGGAAGCAGGGGTTCGATGGCCCAGTCGAAGGGGTAGCCGAACAGGCGGCTGTAGGCGGCATAGAAGCCGTTTGGCCCGGTATCGATAGTCCAGGTGGCGAGGTCGTCGAACCAGGCGAACAGGTTCTGGACGCCGGCCGTGCCGGGGTTGATGCCCGGCTGGGGGATGACCTGGGAACCGTCGGTCAGCGTGAAGGTCTGGATTTTTCCCTCGCGCCAGCGGTAGAAGCCCTGGTTGAGCCGGTCGGCGCTCCAGGCCAGTTGGCGGTACAGGCCGACCCAGTAGTTATCGATGTAGCCGATGGGGTAATCGAATGTGGAGGGGGCTGGGTTGGGGTTGCTGACCCACTGCGAGCGGTATTCGAGCAGGGCCAGCAGCAGGCGCGGGTTGACCGAGTAATTGCGCGAGACCAACTCTACGATTTGCGCGCCGGACAGGGTTTGCCCGTCCACGTTCTGCGTGTAGTAAGCAAGGTATCCGCCCTGGCTGCTGACGTAAGCCTGTACATTGAGCAGGCTGCTCAAGGGGCCGTTGACCAGTTCGGAATCGGGGATGATTTTGAAATAGTTGGCGGTGGCGAGTTGCGCGCTCGCCGCCGGGGGCAGGCCGGGCGTGGGCGTGACCGGGACGAGAATCGAGTCGCCGGGGTAGATGACGACATCGTAGCCGAAATTGTTGGCGGAGAGCAATTCATCGACCGCGATTCCATATTGCGCGGCAATCGAGCCGGGATATTCACCCGGCTGGACAACGTGGGTGAGCGGGCCGGGGGTGGGCGTCTCGGCCGGGGCCAGGGTTTGCTGGGCAGGCGTGAAGGTTGGCAGGATTTGCGGGACGTTGGGGGTGGGCGTGGATGCAATGACCCCCGGCATTCGGGTTGGGGGCAGGTAGGTCAGGATGGCAGGCGGCGCCCCGGCGGGCAGGCTCAGCCCTTCGACTCCGCCCAGGCCGGGATTGGGGAGCGGCGCGGGCGGGGTGTAGTGGGTGTCGATGGGCGCGGAGCGGGTGCAGGCGGCCAGCGCCAGGAGGAGCATGAATGTCAGCAAGCCGGGGTTCGGGGGTCTCATGGGTTGATTGTACCAAGAATAAACGTCCCGAAGGTTTGGAAAAACCTTCGGGACGTTTTCCCGGCCTGGTCTATTAGCGCAGGATGCTCGTGCCGTGAATGTATTCTTCCAGGTTTTCGATGTAACTTTGTTTTTCTGAGATGATGGAGTAGACGACATCGCCGATGGATATCAGGCCGGTCAGGTGTTCGTCGGCGACGACCGGCAGGTGGCGGATGTGGTATTTGGTCATCAGTTCCATGCACTGTTCGAGGGAGGTTTCGGGTTTGACGGTAATCATCTTTTCGGTCATGATTTCTTTAACCGCTGTATGACGCGACTCGCGGCCTTGCAGGATAACCTTGCGGGCGTAATCGCGTTCGGAGAAAATGCCGACATAGCGGTCGCCTTCCATGACCAACACCGCGCCGATATTTTTCTCGGCCATCACTTCCAGGGCGTGAAAGACGGTGTCGTCAGCGGCAACAGAAACGGGGACCTGGCCTTCTTTTTTCTTCATCAAATCACGGACGGTGGGCATGGCTCGAGTTCCTTCCTTTGCGGGGATAAGTATGCGAAATGGGTGGTGTTTTACGAAAAACACTTGCTCCTATTTTACGATATTTCGGCTTATCTTTTGCAAGAAATTTGCGCGAATTTTTATCGAATTTCACCGGTTCTGCTTCGCCAGCAGCGCAACTGCCAGCGAAACGAAATCAGCCGCCCCAGGGCATGTCGGCGTAGCGCTCAAAGGCCTGGTCGTGCATTCGCTTGAACAGCCGCTCGTGACCGGCTTCCCAGTGGGCCAGCATGTCCAGCACCTTTTTGGCTTCGCCCTCGGTCCGGGCGGCCATTTGGGCGTAGAACTCGGCGAAATCGCGCTCGATGAGATAGGCCATGCGCAGCACCGGCAGGTCGGCGACCATTGCTTCGCTGACGGCGATTTCGATGTTCTCGCCCTCGGCGCGCTCGGCAAAGAAACCTGCTGTTGGCAGTTCGGGATATTCCGCGCTGACCCCGGCGTTGAGCGCGGCAATTTGGGCGGCGATGAAGTCAATATGTTTTTGCTCTTCCTCTGCAATGGCCTTGAACGCGCCGGCCGCGGCGGCGTTTTGCAGGCGGCTGGCGTTTTCCCAGAAAAAGCGCTTGCCTTCGTATTCACGCTCGAGGGCATATTCGAGAATTTTGGTGATATCCATAGGATGCTCCTGTTTTGTCCACTAATCCGCGCGAATTTACGCTAATCTTTTACGTCCACTGGCGGTAAGGTGAAGGTGAAGGTTGAGCCTTTGCCTTCTTCCGATTCTACCCGGATGCTGCCGCCCGCGCCATCCACAATCCGCTTGACAATCACCAGCCCCAGGCCGGTGCCGCGCAGGCTGAGGGCTTTGGCGTTTTTGGCGCGGAAAAACTCCTCGAACAGGCGTCCCTGCTCCTCCGCCGGGATGCCGATGCCGGTATCGCGCACCTCGCCGACGACTTGCCCATTTTGCAAACGCAGGCTGGCAGTTACCTCCCCGCCGGGCAATGTATATTTGATGGCGTTGCCGAGCAGGTTTTCCCACAGGCTTTTGAACAACTTCGGTGAGCCGTTCACCGCCGGGAGGTTTTCTTCGATTTCGACCGTCAGGCGCAGGTTTTTCTGCCCGGCCTGGCTGGCGAGTTCCTCCGCCACCTGGCGCAGGAGGTCTCCCATCTGCACGGGGGCTGGTTCGGGCGCCGGGCCAATCGCTTGCAGGCGGCCCAACTCCATCAGGTCGCCGATGAGTTTCTTTTCTTCCTCCAGCCGGGCGATGCACCTTTGCAGGATGTCCTTGTGCTGTTCTGGCGTGAGATATTCTTCCAACATCAACTGCAAATACGATTGGATGGCCGAGAGCGGGGCCTGCAGTTCGTGAGTCATCAGCCGGAAAAACAGTTTCTTGGCCTTATCCAGTTCCTCCAGGCGGGTTTTTTCGTCGGCCAGGCGGCGGGACTCGGCCTCGGCAGCCTGCAAGCGTTTCGATTCGCGCGTCAGCCGCTGGTGTTCGATGCCCTGGTTGACAGCCAGGGTCAACTCATCGACCGAGAAGGGTTTGGTCAGGAAGTTGTACGCGCCCTGTTTGATGGCGCGAATCGCCAGTTCGACGGTCGCGTAGCCGGTGATGACGATGCAGACGATATCGGGGTCCATCTGGTGGATGGCCGGAATCAGGTCGATGCCGCTCGCGTCGGGCATCATCACATCGAGCAGCACCAGGCCGTAACTGCCCTGGCGCGCTTTTTCGAGACCCTCCTGCCCGGAACCGGCTGAATCCACCTGAAAGCCCTGGGGGCGCAGGGCGCGCTTGATCCCCTCGCAGATGTTGGGTTCGTCGTCTATGACCAGGATATTCGCGGGTGAAGGCATTTTTTATCCAATCAATGCTTTGCCGGTTTCGTTGGCGGCTTGCGGCGGGCTGGCCCGTTCTTCCACCGATAATTTAATCGGCAGGCTGAGGATGAAGGTTGTCCCCTGCCCGGCCTGGCTCTTGACGTTGATTTGTCCCCGGTGCATTTTGATGATGCCGTAGGAGATGGCCAGGCCCAGCCCGGTGCCTTTACCGATGGGTTTGGTGGTGAAAAAGGGCGTGAACAGTTTGCCCAGGTCTTCATGCGGGATGCCGATGCCGGTATCTTCGATTTCGACCGTAATCATTTGATTCGGCCCTGTCCGCGCGCGAACGGTCAGCGTGCCGCCTTCGGGCATGGCCTCGACCGCGTTGGTCATGAGGTTCAGGAACACCTGCCGCAGTTGAGCGGTATCGGCGTCGATGATGGGCAAGTTCGGGTCGAATTCGGTCACAATGGGGATGCGGACGGTCTTGATGCGGCGCGGGGCCATCTCAATCAATTCCTGCAACAGGGCGTTGATGTCCGTCGGCTGGGCGATGACCTGGTGCTGACGCGAGAAATTGAGCAGGTCGGCCACGATGCGCTTGCAGCGTTTGGTCTCTTTGACAATCACGGCCAGGTCGGCGCAATGCGGGTCGTCCTCGGCGCATTCGCGCTGGGCCGATTCGGAATATAACAGGATGGTTCCCAGCGGGTTGTTGAGTTCGTGCGCCACCCCGGCGGCCAACTGCCCCAGCGAAGCCAGGTTTTCAGAATGGACGAGCTGCTCGCGGGTGGCTTGCAGCGTATCGAGCATGGCGTTGAACTCGGTCGCCACCTGCCCCACTTCGCCGCCATACGAAACCGGCAGGCGCGCATCCGTTTCGCCCTGCGCCACCCGTTTGCTGACCTGCGCCATCTCGCGCAGGTTCTTGAGCGGGTTGGTGATGACGCGCGTCACCGGGGCCGCCAGCAGGAAGGTGAACAGCACCATCACAATCGCCGTCAGCGTAATGCTGCGCCCCACTTCCTCCAGCAGGCCGAAAAACGCCGCCTGGCGCGCGCCGACGTACAGGATGCCGACAATCTCCCCGGCATGATTTCGCAGCGGCTCGTAGCGGGTGATGTAGTTTTCGTTGACCACGAAGGCCGTCCCGACGTATTCCTGCCCGCCCCGCAGCACCACCTCGCCGACCTCCGCCGCCAGGCGCGTGCCGACGGCGCGCCGGCCTTCGCTGGTCATCACGTTGGTCGAGACGCGCAAATCGCCCAGGAAAATGGTCACGGTATCAATTTGGGCGATGTCTTTAATCTGGTCGACGAGAGAAAAATCGTTGTTGAACAGGTGCAGGGCCAGGGCCAGCCCGGCCACTTCCCCGCTATCCGTTTCCAGCGGGGTGACGCCTACCAGGGCCAGGCCGCCGCTGCCTTCGCGCGGGTCGAACACTTCGGGGGCGGCGCGCGGCGTCTCCAGCAGTTCGATTCTGGCCTGTTCATCCAGCCCGACCATCGCCAGCAATTCAGCGGGGATGATTTCGGTGGAGGCGATGCTGCGGGAGGCTGCGAGCGACTCCCGCGCGATGGGCAGGCTGCCCCAATTCCCGGCGGAGGCCTGTGTTCCGTTATCGAAAGCGTTTGCCCAGGCGACGATGTTCCCCTGGCGGTCGAGCAGGACGACGCAGTAGGCATTTTCCAGCCCCGGAGCCTGGAGATGCGTCTGGAGCCGCTCGCCGATGAAGCGGCGCGAGGCTTCATCCCCAGCCTGGAGCCCCGCCGCAAGCGCGGCGTCCTTGGACAGGTTGTACGAGAGTCCGGCCGCCTGTTCCAGCCTGGCATTATAGATGGAGCGCGCCAGGTGGGCGTCGCGCGCCACGCGCTCGTTCATCGATTCGCCCAGGTAATCATTGATGGTGCGTGAAATCACCCAGTCGCCGACGCCAATCGTCAGGGCCGAGACCAGCGTAAACGAGGCCACCAGCGCCAGGTGGAAGGGCGCCGAAAACTGTTCCTGCAAAAACCGCCGGAACATCCCCAGAGCGGAGCGGAGTGGGGCTGGGTTCATGCCTTTTTGGCAAGCAATTTATCGACCTGCTTGAGCAGGCTGGCCGGGGCGACCGGTTTGGTCAGGAAGGCCTGGATGTGGAGATAGTCATCGGTGGGGAACAGTTCGGCGTAGTCGGTGTTGGCAATCGAGGTGACCATGATGATGGGCGTGGCGCGCATTTCAGGGTCGTCGTACATGCTCTGGCTCATCGAGACGCCATCCAGCACGCTGTCCATGATGACATCCAACACAATCAGGTCGGGTTTTTCCTCCCTGGCGCGGGCAAAGCCTTTGTCGCCGCTGGTGGCGTTGAGGACGGCGTGGCCCGCTTTCTCCAGCACAATGCGGGTCGTCTCGGTGAAATCGGGGTCGTCATCGACGATGAGAATTTTTGCCATGTTTATCTCCTATCGGTCATGTTTCGTCTCGCCTGCGCCGCGCGCATGCGCGTTAAAACTGATGCAAAATCCGCAAAGCGGTCACTTGCTGGAGTTTAGAGTTCGTTTGAAATCAGGTGTGTTGGTTCTCCAATATTTTCCGTGAAAACCTGGACACGGACACTTGCGCCTGCGCGCAATATAGTGTTGGGTGTTTGATGTACACTTGAGCAAACACAAGGCGAGGGAGCAAAATGATACAGTTTGCAAAACCAGGCGAAATTTGTCCCCATCCTGATTGCAGCGAATATGGCAAATGTCAGGATGAAAAGCAAAAGAACTTACAAAAATATGGCAAAACGAAGCGCGGCGTCCAGCGTTATCAATGTCGTGTTTGTAAACGAACATTCACAGCGACAGCTGGTACGATTTTTTATGGGAAGCATGCCACCGCGACCGAAATTCTGGAGACACTC
>DAOUAZ010000190.1:0-86642 GCA_034432975.1 Anaerolineales bacterium
CAGAACCGCCGCCGCCAGCCCCGTACAGATTCGCTATGCCGTTCAATCCATTCGAAGCAATCGTTCCGGCGATTGTCAACTGGTTGGCAACCACCAGGCGAATCGCGCCGCCCCCTGCGCCTCCAACGTGGTCGCCGTTTTTACCACCGCCGCTCCCCAGGGCATCTGGGGCATGGACCTTCCCATAACTTGCGCCGCCAAGATACTCATTTGCTCCATTTCCACCAAGCCCGCCGTGTCCGGCGCCCCTCCTTGTCCAAAATACCAATTCCCATTCGCGCCTTTGCCCGGCCCCGCCGCCGATGGATACCCCTGCCCATTGGCGTGAATCAACGCGCCGGATTCTACAGTCAGGCTGCCCGCATTCAGCGTTACCCCTTGCCCTGTACCAGCGTTCCCTGCCAAAATCAGGGTTCCGCCTGTTTGCACGGTTATGCTGGTGAAAGTATATGTACCAGATGGCAGGCCGCAGGTTTCCCCGTTGGCAATCACCAGGTCGCCGCTCGTTGCGCAGGAAGGAGTCTGGAATAAACCTTTGAACCAGGCAGTCCCAAGAAGACCTCCTGGCTGGTCGTATCTACCTAAAGCGCTGTCGATATTTGTCGAGCGCGCGCTTGCCAATGACAGCGGCGTCGCGGCACTCAACAAGACAGCTGTGACAAGCACGAAACGAACGACATACGCCCGGGCAGTGAGGAAATGATTCATGGCAGGTTCCCTCATTATGAGTTGTTGGGTTTCAGATTTGGATGGGGCGGGGAAGAAGAATTCCCTGTATACAATATACTATACGATAGATATACGGCTTTTTCACCCTTACAAAAATGATAAGTATAAATTTAGACATTATTGGCATTAGCAATAAACGTCCCGAAGGTTGCCGGAAACAACCAAAATTTCTCGCAAAAACCTTCGGGACGGTGCTTGTAATTTTATTGCCAATAAAGTCTTTTGTTTACACAATAGTTATTTTTGCATTCTTCCTGCGCTAAAATGTGTCTACGCTTGGCAGGTTCCAGACACAGTTTTAGCGATTGGTTTTCCGATTTGTTTGACCCCCACGCCAACCCATAGTAAAGTAAACGAAATCGCCCCTGTTTGCGCCAGGAGCGATTTCGTAGCACGGTTTTGCGCCTTACTATAACTCTGTCTCAGAGTGTTTTTCATGCCTCAGCATCTCTGCTAAGACAAACCGCCTATTTTTTACCATTGGCGGCCCCGACGGGGGTGGGGCACTACTCGAAGTAAATTTGGGGGGACAGGATTACCTGGAATGCAGTTTATTTTGTCAAAGAACAGCAATAGACATTCAGTTCTGTCTACTGCATTTTACATCATATCAAGTAATTTCACAATAAAACAGCTAAACAGCCACTGCAATTCGTGTTACCTGTCGCTTGGGGCGAAAACGAACCAGATCATAATTCGTTTGAAGGTTCAGCCAAAACTCAGGGCTGGTACCAAAAGCATCGGCAAACAGCCAGGCAGTCTCAGGTGTAACCCCCCGCTTGCCACGCACAATTTCATTGACCCGTTGAACAGGTACGCCAATATGCCCGGCAAAGGCCACTTGAGATAAACTAAGCGGGTTCAAAAACTCTTCCAGCAAGATTTCACCGGGATGAATGGGGAGACGATTTTCAGGAAGCATCGGCGCCTACTGCCTGCCCAGCCATTCCACCGTTACCAACGTTTCAACCGATTCAAATTCCGGGTCACCTGTCAGCACAATCGCTTGATGCTGGATAGCAGTAGCGGCCACAAAAGCATCCGCGTAAGAAAGTGGATGGCTGGCTTTGAGGTGCGCAGCTTCCAGCACCAGGTCATTGGTCACTTCCAGGATCTTGATTGGCAGACTTTGCGACAACATCAAGGTCTTTTGGGCAGCCGCAAAACCACGCCGCCGTTCCACTGTATAGAGCACTTCTCCTAAATTAATCATGCACATCAAAATACGGCATTGGCGCTTTTCAGCCTGCTCCATAATGGCCTCTACTCGCAGCTTACCAGGCTCATTATTGAGAAAGGCTAAAAGAGCAAAGCTATCCAATAGATATACTGGCCGTGATTCACTCACGTTCGCGTTCCTTACGATGCTCTTCCACCATCTCAGCCGTCAGGGAATCCTCACCCTGCAGCATCCCGGCCCCCTCATGAATTGGATCCTGGAAGCCGGGCAACAGAGCCAACACCCCACCATAATCCACCACATGCAAATGTGCGCCGGGCTTCAAGCCATATTTCTTGCGCAAAATTGCAGGGATCACCACCCAGCCTTTTTGTGAGACGGTTACGTTCATACGCTTGCTCCGTTATACAATATTTTTATTTAGTATAACATTATACGCCATCTGGAGCACTGATTCCGATTTGGCTTCCTGAAAATTAGTTTAATGGCCCTCCCACTTGGGACAAGTTACCGAAAATCTGATTTTCCCCTTGCGATCCAGACAACTTATTTCAGAATTGTAGAGAACGCCTATTGACTGCTTCAAGGACAGTCACCGCCACCAGCCATGCGCCTTGTTTAGCAATCCAATCGATTTAACCGCAATGCTCATCTACGCTCATGAAGTCATTGTGCGTTTCTACACCAACCCATGCATGGCACCGAACATGGGAGGAGCAACTCATCACAGATACGCTCACGGATGTAATATTCCAAGAGATAGGGCGGTTTCCAATCCCATTCGGCACGGATGCGACAGGGGGAAGTAGGAGTGATTACCCAGTTCATGTCCCATCGCTGCCACCCTGCGCCAATCATCGTAGTGTTCATGCAGGTCATTTGGCAATGGTAAAACGCCAACTTGCGTTCTACCATTGCCACCATTCGCATTTATCGCTTGAGCAATTCCTTCTTCTCGTAATCTTTGACCACGCGCATAAAATCCATCCCAACTGGAACGCCCTTCTGCTGGCAGTAGTAATCCCAAACTGCACTGACAGGCATGGCTTTCAATTCTTCCATCAAGGCCAGGCGGCTGGAGAAATCACCTTCGGCCTCGAAGTGGTTCAGCATCTGACGCGACTCCAGGAGCGCGGTCAGCAGCGCCCGGAGCGTGTTACGCGCGCCAATCGTCCAGGCGGCGATGCGGTTGATGCTGGCGTCGAAGTAATCCAGGCCGATGTGAACACGGTTCAGCGCATCTGTGCGAACGATTTCCTGGGCAATCGCTTGCAGATCATCATTGAACGTGACCACATGATCGCTGTCCCAGCGCACGCCCCGGCTGACGTGCAGTAGGATGTCATCGATGTAGAGCAGGATGGCTGAAATCTTGTCGGCAATGGTTTCGGTGGGGTGAAAATGCCCGGCATCCAGGGTCAAGAGCACTTTGCGGCTAACGGCGTAGGCGGTGTAGAACTCCATCGAGCCGGTGACGTAACTTTCAGAGCCGATTCCGAACAGTTTGGGCTCGACGGCGTCGAGGTTGTGGGACAATTTTTCAGATAGGATGGTGTCGAGGGATTCCAGGAGCAGGCGGCGGGGCGTAGAGCGGTCAGCCGGGGTGTCCTTGTAGCCGTCGGGAATCCAGATGTTTGTCACAGCGGGCGTACCCAGTTCCTTCCCAAAATATTCGCCGATTTTGCGGCTGGCGAGACAGTGTTCAATCCAAAACTGGCGGATGGCGGGGTCGCGGTGCGAGAGGGTGAAGCCATCGGCAGCCAGGGGATGCGAGAAGCAGGTCGGATTGAAGTCGAGGCCGTGACCGCCCGCCTTGGCCCAATCCAGCCAGCCGGAAAAATGCTTCGGCTCGATGGCATTGCGATCCACTTTGGAGGCCGATTCGAGGTAGATGGCATGCAGGTTCAGGCGATGCGAACCGGGCAGCAGGCTGTAAACCACATCCAGGTCGCGGCGCAGTTCGTCGGCGCTGCGGGCTTTGCCGGGGTAGTTGCCGGTGGTTGCAATGCCACCGGATAACTGGCCACCAGGGTTCTCGAAACCGCCGACATCGTCGCCCTGCCAGCAATGCAGGGAAATGGCGACTTTTTCGAGTACGGCCAGGGCTGCATCGGTCTCCACGCCGAGGGCAGCGTAGCGCTCTTTGGCGAGAGTGTAGGATTGTTGGATATTGTTCATGTTGACTTCCTTTATTTGACGATAGGCGATAGACCGCGGAGCCATCGTTTGCGGTCTATCGTCTACGGTCTAAAAAATATCCTGCTTCACATTAAACGCTGCGCAAATCGCACGGATTTCGGCGGGGCTGAGACCTTCGCCGATTTCACCAGCCGTCAGATTGAGATATTCGTACTTTGCGGCAGTTTCGGCATATTCGATCCGGTCTGCGGCGCGTTTGACAGAAATATCCGAGCGGGCCATGACACCGTGCTTGGCCCAGATCACGATGCGGTGAGCGCGCAAGACTTCGACATTGCTTGCCATCAATTCAGGTGAACCGGGCAGTTTAAAGGGGATAAAACCAATCCCTCCAGGCAGATTAATGATGTTTTCGGGTTGCCAGCGCAGCAGATGTGTGTTCAGGTAGGTTTCATCCTGGTAGCGCGGGATGTGGCTGAGATAGGTCAGGCGCATCGGTTGGGCATGGATGACGGCGTGAAAGTTGGTGCCGGTGGCGAGAATCTGGTCGTAGTGAACTGCAAGATGGGAATTGAACTCGCTGGTGACACGTTCAAAGCGGCTTTGGTAAGATGTATACAGGTTGCCAGTCTGCCCGCCTTCGTTGACTACGATACAGGCAATGTTGGCAGTTGGTTCATCAATGATTTCACGCAAACGACGACCGGAACCGCTGACCAGGAAAGTTGCGCCAGCCAGTTCGGGGACGGCCTGGGGCAGTTCCATCTCCGCCACCAGCGGGAAACGAAAACGCGGCTCGATGGGCCAGCGCATACAAACGGAAATATTGCCTGCCGCACCTTCGCTGGCTTCGATTTCAGCCAGGTGACGTCCGGCTTCGCCCATCATTTTGAGCAAATCATCAAGTTCGGGGTAGGGGGCTTCTAGCATCATTCATCCTTTTTGTTGCGATTATTTTGTCAATTTCAACAACTTTGCATATGCTTCATCCCAACCAGCGAAATTTCCTGGCATGAAGGTTTCCACATCAAACGAGTTGCGCACCACAGCACGGGCTTCACCCAGATTGGAAAGATGCCCAAGGGTGATGGCCTGCATCAGGAGATTGCCGATGGCAGTGGCTTCCACCGGACCAGCGATAACGGGGCGATGAATACAATCGGCGGTAAGTTGGTTGAGCAGACGGTTTTTTGTTCCGCCGCCGATGATGTGCAAGGGGGTAAGGTGTTTGCCGATCAGGGTTTCGAGCCGTTCGAGCACCAGGCGATATTTCAGGGCCAGGCTTTCGAGCGCCACGCGGACAATTTCCCCGCGAGACTGGGGAACGGGTTGGCCGCTTTCGGCGCAGAATTTCTGGATTTTGGCGGGCATATCACCAGGGTGGAGGAAAATCTCGGAATCTGGGTCGATAACGGCCAGGAAGGGCCGGGCCGCAGCAGCAATTTGGGTAATTTCATCGTAGGAGATGTTCCACTCGCGTTTACATTCCTGCACCAACCAGAGGCCCATGATATTTTTGGATAAGCGCCAGGTTCCGAAAACACCGCCCTCGTTGGTAAAGTTATATTCGAGGGCTTTTGCGTTCAAGCACGATTCGTTCACTTCCGCACCCATGATGGACCATGTTCCCGAACTGAGCCAGGCGAAATCTCCCCCTTCGGCGGGGACGGCGACAACAGCGGAACCGGTGTCGTGACAGGCGGGGGCAATAACCGGGATGAGTCCAGCCCCGGTTTTGGCAGCGATTTCGGGGCGGAGGCTGCCGAGGGCGGTTCCCGGCTCACAAATGGGAGGCAGGATGCGGGTGGGAATGTCCAACTTTTCGAGCAGGGGTAACGCCCAGGCGCGGCGAACCGGGTCAAAGCATTGAGTCGTCGTCGCATTGGTAAATTCGCAAAAAATTGCCCCGCTCAGCCAGTAGTTGAACAGGTCGGGGATAGTCAGGAAGGTGTGGGCGGTATCTAAAAGCGGTGATTTTTGCTCCACCATTGAAAGAAGTTGGTAGAGGGTGTTGATTTGCATGAACTGGAGGCCAGTTTGAGCAAAGATTTTCTCGCGGGGAACGCGGCTGAAGGCTTTTTTGAGCATCCCGTCAGTGCGAGCGTCGCGGTAGTGGTGTGGATTGCCGAGCAGCGCGCCGTTCTGGTCGAGCAGGGCAAAGTCAACGCCCCAGGCGTCGAGGGCCAGGCTCACAAGGGGCGCTTTGGCAGCAGTGATGGCGATGCCGGTTTGGATGTCATTCCACAAGCGCAGAACGTCCCAGTGCAAGCCGTCGGGCAGTTGGATGGGGCCGTTGGGAAAGCGGTGGGTTTCGGTGAGGGTTAGTTTGCCATTCTCGATACTGCCAAGAATGGTACGCCCGCTTTCAGCGCCAAGGTCTATCGCAAGGTAAAGAGTCATCGCACAAAGCACCTTTATTCGTGGTGGATTCTAGCCCGCTTGGCTATCGCCTTGTTTTGCCTTCTCAATCTCCGCATACATCTCATCGCGCCTGGACTTCTTGATCAGCGGATAAAACGCCATCACCGCAATCGCAATCACCCCAAACACGGCCGGGATGGCGAACAGCACCAGCCCCAGCCCGCTGAACAGCGAATCCGGGATGGTGGCGGCATCTTTGTACAGTTCGGCATCGTAGCCCACCCAGATTAGCACGGCCCCGGTCAGGGCAGATGAAAGCGCCGCCTGGATTTTCATGATCATCTGGCTGACGGCATTGATCATGCCTTCCATGCTTTTGCCCAGTTTGTACTTGTTGAAATCCATGCACTCCATATTGACCAGCGTACCAGGGATGTAATTCATACCAGAACCAAGCAGGGTCACAAACAACAGCGGATACAGCACCACCGCATTCTTAATTGGCCCACCCAGGCTGATCAACCACAAAATGACCAGCGGCACGATGGTGATGGTATTTGCAACGATAGATCCCATTCCCGGCGTGACGAATTTTTGCACAAACTGCGCCAGGAACGTGCCCGCCAGGATGCCCAGCAAAATGCTCAAGCCCCAAATCATGGATTGCGTGCCCAGGTTCTCTGCCCCAAAGGCATATTTGATGTAATACGTGATGGCCGCCATGATGAACGAAAAAACAAAACCGCCAAACAGCCCGGAGAGCGACGAGACCAGCAGCGGCTTGTTCACCTTGAACATCGCCACAACATCCTTTATGCTTACCTTGTCTTCATCTGCGTTGTTATTGCCTTCCCTAATTAACGCCACCCCTATCAGTGAAATCACCATTGTCGGCAGGACGAACAATATCACCGCCAGCCCGATGTTCGGGGTCACGCCATCCGATCCCAGCGAAATAGCAATCGCCATAAAAAATGACATCACAATCGAGAGCAGCATGGTCACGATGCGCGGGGCCACCAGCAATTTCGTCCGCACCCCGGCATCGCTGGAAAGCGACTGAATCAGCGGGGTCATCGGCATCATCGTAAAAGCCGTATCGAACAAAAAGTACAGGATGTAGATCAGCGCCACCTTGGCAATATCCGACATCCCAGCGGGAATATTAAATAGCGCAACAATCAGGATGCCCGAAACCAGCGTCCCCCAGAACATGAACGGCTTGAACTTGCCCCACTTGCTGCGC
Organism: Anaerolineales bacterium; assembly: GCA_034432975.1. Taxonomy (GTDB): domain Bacteria; phylum Chloroflexota; class Anaerolineae; order Anaerolineales; family Villigracilaceae; genus UBA5195. The sequence continues at coordinate 7,656 of DAOUAZ010000190.1, forward strand.
GGACTGCGATCCATCACAAAACCCAAAAGCGGGTCATTGATGCCATCCCACAGCCGCCCCAGCAGCAGCATAAACGTCGCTACCTGGGCGGCCTTCCCGGCAATGCCCATATACACCCCGGCATAATCGGTGATGTAAATCATCAGGAAGCCCGTGATCAGTGAATATGCCACCATTTGGGACAACCCCATCGTCGAAACGCCAAACATCGTCTTGAAGTCTTGCGGATACTGGTTCTTGCTCATGCCTGCTTCTCCTTTTTGGTAAATGCCAGGATGGCCTTGATAAACTGCCCGTTCGCCAGATGCACCATACCCGTGGACATGCTCAACGGCATACTCTCCGGGCTGAGCTGGCTCAGGTTTTTCAGCGGCGTATTCAGCGTGCTCGACATGATCGTCTTGAAAGTCGGGTTGCTGTAATCCGCGCCGCCAAAACCCTTTGCGATACTGCCTTCAATCCCCTTAACCACCTGCCGGATAATGAAACTATCCTTCAAATCGTTGAATGTACATTCCAGCGTGTACTCGCCTTTTTTCCATATTTTTGGAGATGGGATTTTCCTGCCCAACAGGGCTTCGAACTCCACCTGGGATGGTTTCCCGCTCAAGTGCTGGTACCAACCCCCCTCCAACCCAGACTTTCGCCTGGCTTCCGTACCCTGAACATCCACTTCACCCTGACAGCGCACATCCCGGCTGGAAGCGCCCACCGCTATGTGATATTTCCCACCCGGAATCACCCATCCGCCGTCATAGATGGCAAATGCGCGGGCACCCAGCGCAAAACGCACCCGCCTGGATTCCCCGGCTCTGAGAAACACCTTCGCAAACTCTTTCAGTTCCTTCTCCGGGCGAAAAACTGCCGAATCTACCGCCCCAACATACACCTGCACCACTTCCGCGCCATCCACGCTACCCGTATTTTTGACCGTGACTGAAACTTGCAGTTCATACGGCGCAGAGAGTTCCGTTTGAGAAATCGTCAAATCCGAATACTCAAATGTTGTGTAAGACAACCCATACCCAAATGGGAAAAGGATAGCTTTCTGTGCCTTATCAAAATATCGGTAGCCGACAAAAATCCCCTCCCGGTACTGCGCCTGCTTCCCGCCAGTCTCATACACCCCGGCAGATGGCACGTCTGCATAAGCCAGCGGATAACTCTCCGCCAGTTTGCCACTTGGGTTGACGATACCCATCAGCAATTCCGCTGCCGCCAGTCCGCCCGCCTGCCCGGCGAGATACATATTCAGAACGGCTTTGACCTGTGAGAGCCAGGGCATTTCCACCGGCGCACCGCCAACCAGCACCACCACCGTGTTTGGGTTGGCTTCGGCGATTTTGGCAATCAGCGCATTGTGGCTTTCCGGCATCGACAGGTTTTCGCGGTCAAACCCTTCCGATTCGTATTCTTCCGGCAGCCCGGCGACAATCACGGCGACATCGCATTCCTTTGCGCCCTTCATTGCTTCTGCAAGTAAAGTTTCATCCCCTGCGCCTTTGAGCGGATACCCGTCAAAATAGGCAAAATCCAGCCCCAGGGCGTTGAAACCGTCCAAAACGCTCACCAACTGCGTCGGGTTGACGTGCGAACTGCCCGCGCCCTGATAGCGCGGCGACTTCGCCAGCGCACCAATCAGCGCAATCTTCTTGCCTTTTGCTATCGGGAGAATATTTTCATCGTTTTTGAGCAGCACTGCCGAGTTCACCGCGATTTTCTTTGCCAGCAGGTGATGACCTTCCACATCATAGCGAAAATCCGTTTGGCGGTTGGCAACGGCAGTGAAAATCAAATCCAGCAACCGGTCAACACTCTCATTAATGCGTTCTTCCGGCAGTTCCATGTTTTGAATTGCCGCGATAACCTTTTTGTCAAAATGTCCCTTGCTGCCGGGCATTTCCAAATCCAGACCGGCTTCAAAGGCTTTGACCCGGTCATTCATTGCGCCCCAGTCAGTGACAACTGCGCCTTCAAAGCCCCATTCATCCCGCAGGATTTCGCGCAGCAGGAAACGATTGTCGCTGCAATACACGCCATTCAGCAGGTTGTAAGCGCACATCACCGTGGATGGTTTCGCCGCTTTGACGGCTTTCTCGAAAGCAGGCAAGTAGATTTCCCGCAGTGTGCGCTCATCCATGATGCTATCCGAAGTCATCCGCTCGGTTTCCTGGCTGTTGGCGGCAAAATGCTTCAGCGAAGTACCCACGCCCCGGCTTTGAACGCCGTTAATCCAACCCACCGCCAGTTCCCCGGCCAGGTACGGGTCTTCGGAAAAGTACTCAAAATTTCGCCCGCACAACGGGTTGCGCTTGATATTGACGCCCGGCCCCAGCACAATCGAAACGCCTTCCTGCAAAGCCTCCTCGCCAATTGCCGCACCCATCTCGCGCAGCAAATCCCGATCCCAGGAGCAGGCGCTCAGGCTGGCCGTTGGAAAACTGGTAGACGGCATGCTTTTGTTGACGCCCAACTGGTCAGCCGCAGCCTCCTGCTTCCGCAAACCATGCGGCCCATCCGCCATCGAAATTGCCGGAATACCGTATTTCTCGAAGGGCTTCGTGCTGAAAAAATCCGCGCCGGAGCACAGCGCTACTTTGTCTTCCAGGGTCAGCTGGTCAATGATGGTTTGGTATTTCATTACGTCTCCTTACCCGGCAATCCCGCTCAGGGCCTGGTCAACCGCATCCAACTGCTCGGCGGTCATCGGCAAGTAAGGAGTTGCCGCCATTTCGCGCAGGGTCGCTTCACCGATGGCCGCCAGCATGGACGCGTCGAGCATTGCCAGCATCGGGAAAACCTCGGTCAAAACCGCTTTGGCGCGTTCGTTTTGCAGGATTTGGGCGATGGGTGTGCGGGTGTTGTAGGTTTGGATATAAGGCCGATTCGGTTTGTAGTGAATGGAATAGCGCCCGGCGCCCAATTCCAGCGCCAAGTCTTTTCCCTGCTGGACGCCTGTGCTGGAATCCTGTCCATTGATTTTAATCTCGCCCAAATTTGCATCCGGCAAAATGACCTGCGCCCCGGCGTTGAACGGGATGTTGAACTCGAACGACAGGCGGCCCTGCTCATCAATCTGCCAGCCGCTCTCAAAGCGTCCCGCCGCTGAAAGGTAACTGGCTTTTGCCCAGCGAAGGGCTTTATCCGGCTTGGGAGCGAGGCGGGCATGGCGAAAACCCGTCATCCGGTCATCGCCGGCAGATGGGTTCAAGCCGCACATATCGCGGTACATCCACTCGACGATGGAGCCGTAGGCGTAATGATTCAGCGAGTTCATGCCCGTCGAACTAATGCTGCCATCCGGGTTGAGCGAGTTCCAGCGTTCCCAGATGGTGGTCGCGCCCAGGTTGACGGCATACAGCCAGGACGGGTAATCCTCATTCATCAGCAGTTGGTAGGCCAGTTCGTTGGCGCCGTTGTTCGAAAGGGCGCGGCACAAGTAGGGCGTGCCGACAAAGCCGGTGCGCAAGTGCAGTTTGTCGCGGCGCAGGCGAAGCGCCAGGTCGGCAATCACCCGCTGACGGTATTCTTCCGGAGCGAGTTCCATAAATAGCGCCAGCACGAAACCGGTCTGAGTGCCAATCGCCAGCCGCCCGGTGGGGGTGAAATATTCCTGCTGGATGGCGGCCAGCACTTCCGCGGCCAGCGTGTCATATTGGGCGGCCTGTTCAGCCTTGCCCAGCACCGCCGCGGCGCGCGCCACCAGCCGCGCCGAGTAAAAATAGTAAGATGACGCGATAAAATCCTCGGGCGTGCCGCCCATCCGGCCTTCGGGGTCGGAGCCATCCAGGGCCAGCCAATCGCCAAAGTGGAAGCCGGTCGTCCATAGCCGCCGGCTGCCGCTGGCTTCGTCAGCCGCTTTGATATATTCCACCCAGGCGCGCATACTCTCGAACTGCTGTTCCAGGATGGCCTTGTCGCCGTAGAACTCGTACACGTTCCAGGGCAGGATGGTCGCCACATCGCCCCAGGCGCTTGAGCCGCCGCCCTGCATATCCAGCGCCGGAACAATCATCGGCACCATGCCGCCGCGTTTGGCCTGTTCCAGGGACAGGTCGTAAGCGTATTTCGAGAAAAACGCGTTCGAATCCATGTTGAAACAGGCCGTGCCGGTAAATACCATCGTGTCGCCGGTCCAGCCCAGGCGTTCGTCGCGCTGCGGGCAGTCGGTGGGGATATCGAGAAAGTTACCTTTCTGTCCCCAGAGCGCATTCCTGAACAACTGGTTGATTTTCTCGTTGGATGTTTCAATCTGCCCGATGGTTTCCAGTTGGGAATAGACCACGCAGCCGGTGAAATCATCCGGGTTCAGTTCGCCCGCCCAGCCGGAGATTTTGACATAGCGGAAGCCGTAGAAGGTAAAAAACGGCTCCGCTTCGCGGGTCTGCCCATCGGCGATGAAGGTGTATTCAGCTTTGGCGCTGCGCAGGTTGTCGCGGTAGAAATTGCCGTTTTGCAGCACTTCCCCATATTGCAGTTGAATCGTTGTTCCGGACGGGGCGCTGGTCTTGAAACGCACCCAGCCGACCATGTTCTGCCCCATGTCGAGCACCGTCTCGCCCGTCGGGGTGGTGATGACCGCCACAGGTTTGCGCGTTTCGTGAATCACCACCGGCAGCGAACGCCGCGCCTGGAGTTTTCCGGAATCAACCTCGATGGCTTTCACGCCGACAAGCGCATCCGGGAGCGCGGGCTGGTAGTCCAGCCGGGCATCGAACACTTCGCCATCGTAGATGTCGCTCGACAGGATGGGCGCGTGCCGGGCTGACCAGGTTTCGTCTGTGCCAAGCACCAGTTCCTCGCCGGTTTTGAGTGTGACGCGCAGTTCGCAAATCAGCGCAAATCGGTCGCCATACAGGTTGGCGTGCTGCCCGCCATCGCCGCAGTAGCGCCCCTTGTACCAGCCGTTCCCCAGCATCACCGACACCTGGTTTTCACCTTCGGTCAACTGCCCGGTGATGTCAAAAGTCTGGTATTGCAGCCACTGGTCGTAGGCGTTGCAGTCGGGCGTCAGGTATTCATCTCCAACCTTTTTGCCGTTCATCTCGAAGTGATAAAGCCCTAGCCCGCAAATATAGGCGCGGGCGTGTGAAACACCTGCGGGCAGGTCAAACGACTTCAACAAGATGGGGTGCGACTGGGCATTGACGAAATCCGGTGTAATCCACTGCGCCTGCCAGGGTTCATCCATTTTGGCGGTTTCGAACCAGGCTGCCTCGCTTTCAGCGTACTCACTCTCGCCCCACACGCGCACTTTCCAGTAATAGCGGGTGCGCGGTTGGAGCGTCAGTTGCGGGCAATACGCCAGGCTGTCGATGGCGCTTCCAGGGAGTTTCCCGCTATCGAACAGGATGTCTGCAAAAGCCGGGTCAGCCGCCACCCAGACCTGGGCTGCCGCCTGTTTTTTGTCGGCAGTTTCATTCACAATCCACGACAAAGATGGCTTCCCCAGCGCAAACCCCAGGGGATGATCGATGCGGTTGGTTTTCAGGTGACTGATTTTCATAAGTTGAACCGTCCTGGTAAAACTTGGGTAGAATGGAGTAGATTAAATTTACCGGTTTCGCAGTCCGGGGTCTATCAAAAAACGGACTTTTCGTTAAAAAAGGTGCTCGATGACCGAAAAACCGCTCGAACACATTTGTAACCTGTTTTTTGAAGTTGCCCAATTGCCGCTGGTTGTCTGCCAGCGAGATGGGACTCCACTCTACTGGCTTCCCGGCAGCGAGACGCCGGATTCCGCCGAAGCGAATCGGGCTTTGGTCGACAAATTCGAGCAGGCCGCCCCGCAACCATCCACCCCGTTTGTGGAAATCACTGACCCGATTTTTTTCATCGGGGTCATCAAACTCCACGACGACTATTACCTGCTGCTCGGGCCGGTTGCCCCCATCCGCCACGATGACCGCGTATTGTGGCGCTTTGCCGAGACCCGGAACATTCCCGGCGAACAGCGCAATGCCTATTGTGAAGGATTAAATCGCGCCCCGGTTTTTTCTTTTCGGAATTTCCTGACCACTGTCTCGCTGGTGAACTACACCTTCACCCAAGCCTTTGTCTCCCCCGATGAAATCCTACTCCTGCGCCCCAACCTGCTGCAAAACACCGATGCCGCCCTGACCCGCACCCTTTTCGACGCCCGCGAAAACCAGGTCATGCACACCCCGGCCAGTTACGAACATCATGTTTTGCAAGCCGTTAGCGAAGGAAACATCACCAAACTCAAACAGGCTTTGCTTTCCCCCGTATCCGGGAAAGTGGGCAAAATGTCCAGCGACCCCATCCGGCAGGAGAAATATACCTTCATCAGTTTTGTGACCCTGGTGACGCGCGCCGCCATCGCCGGCGGGTTGAACCCGGAACTGGCTTATTCGTTGAGTGACATATACTGCCAAACGGTTGACCGTTCGCAAGACATCCTGGAAATCTCCAAGCTGGCCTTTGAAATGTGCCTGGATTTCACCGAAAAAGCGGCCGCTGCCCAGGGCAAAGCCCGTCTCTCCCCCACAATTTCAACCTGCTGCGAATATATCAGCGCCCACCTGCACGATGAGATTGACCTGGGACAACTGGCAGATCAGACCCACTTAAGCCCCAAAAACCTGTCCAGGAAATTTAAAAGCGAAACCGGGCTACCTGTTATCGACTACATCCACCGTGAACGCATCAAGGAAGCCCGGTCTTTACTCGAATATTCAGATTATTCGGTTTCGGAAATCAGCTACTTTCTCAAATACGGCTCGCAAAGTTATTTTTCGTCCATTTTCAAGAAGTTCAGCGGGGTCACACCCCAGCAATTTCGCGAGCAGGTGAAAAAAGCCAGACTTTATTGATTCCATTGCGCGGCATCAAAACCATGCTCATATTCTCGCACTCCTTATTAAAAAGGGATTCTAACCTGTCATGACGAAAATCGCGGTCTACCAGCGAGCGGCACATCGTCAAGACCGCGATACATTTTTTGTGGAATAAACAAGGATCGGTGCGCGTTAAAAAACAAAAACGCCCTTCGCTGGGCGCTTTTCAGCTCAAAATCAACCAAAAATCTCACAAAACCTACATAAAAAACAGAACTCCCGAGAGAACTCAATTCTCTCGGGAGTTCTGTCCACCCGAATTTACTTCGAGCGGCCCCGACGGGATTCGAACCCGCGATCTCGGCCTTGACAGGGCCGCATGTTCAACCGCTACACCACGGGACCAGTTACTCGTTTTCATTTTTCGAGCGGGCAATAGTTTATCATGTAGTCAGATGAGCGTCAAGGCTCTGATTCCTTCCGGTGATTCAGGGCTTTCTCGATTTCATCGGTCAGGCCAACAAAGCATGGCATGACCCCACTCGGCGCAATCGTGAACGCTTGTTCCTTGCCTTCGTGGTCTCGTGCTTTCAGGCAAATGCGGCGCAGCCGAACCTTTTCCAATTTGGCAGAATTGCGTTCATCATGCAACAGATAACTATCGCTGATGTTTTCGGGAAACAATTCTGGATATTTGCTAATCATCTCATCCAGCCATTCGCGATAGGCCTGGCAATCATCCACAATTTCGTTGTATTGCTCCATTTCAACTGGAAGCGTGATTCTCTTTTGCGGTCTTGTAACTTCCGTCTGTTCTTTGGTACACTTTCGTTGAGGCATGTTGGCTATCCTCTGAGCAGAGTTTTAGCCCATCATGCCTCATTTCTTCACTTAACCACAAATTCCGGTAGAACCAGAAATTCCAGTCCCTGCCCCCCGGCGAGTTGGCAACTTTGCGCGAAGCCCTGCCCATCCTCCAGAAAGCCTTCGACAACTCCAACATATCATGATGAACACCCCCCTCCTTCGCCTGCGCTTTGCCGTCAAACCCTACCTGCCCCAAATCGCCGTGAGCATGCTCAACCTGACGGCGCTGACCGCCCTCAGTCTGTACATCCCCGCCATCATCCGCGACGTGATCGACGAGGGCCTGATTCGCTCCGATAGCGGCTTCCTGGCCCGCTCGGCGCTGCTCCTGCTCGGGCTGGGACTGCTGACCGCCGCCATGAACGGCTTCCAGCGTTTCATATCCGAGTGGATAAGCGGCCACATCGGCTACGACATCCGCAACCGCCTGTACAACCACATCCAAAACATGTCGTTTTCCTACCACGACCACGCCCAAACCGGGCAACTCATCTCGCGCTGCATCGAGGATGTCCGTTCGGTGCAGCAGTTCATCGGCAGTTCCATCGTCGAACTCTCGCAGTTAATCCTGCTCCTGTTCGGCGCGCTGTGGATTATGCTGGCCGCCAACTGGAAATTGACCCTGATTGCCATCCTGCCGATTTTCCCGCTGGTCTGGATGACCTTCGACTTCGGCAACCGCATCACCGCCCTGTTTTTCAAGGTCGACACCGTGCTGGGCGATTTATCCTCGCGTTTGCAGGAAAACGTCAGCGGGGTACAGGTGATACGGGCCTTCGCGCGCGAGGACTACGAGATGAAGCGCTTCGACGAGACCAATCGCGCCTACTACAACGCCCGCGTGCGGGTCATCAATACCTGGTCGCGGGTCATGCCAACCACCGATTTCTTCGTCACACTCTGCACCATCCTGATTTTGTGGTTCGGCGGGCAAATGGTCTTGAATGGGACAATGACGGTCGGCGAGTTGGTGGCCTTCAACGCCTACGTGCTGATGCTTGCCACGCCCGCCCAGCAGCTCACCTGGCTGGTCAACGCCGCCGGGGAAGCCTCCGCCGGGGCGCAGCGCGTCTTCGAGGTGCTGGATGCCGAGGAGGAGATTGCCTCGCCGCCCGGGGCGGTGAGCCTGCCCCAGTTGCGGGGCGAGGTCGAATTCCGGGATGTCTCGCTCAAATATCTCGCCGAGAAAAAAGATTCCCTTTCGGATATCAACCTGCGGGTGCCGCCGAACCAGTTAATCGCCCTGATTGGCCCAACCGGCAGCGGCAAGACCTCGCTCGTCAACCTGATTCCGCGCTTTTACGATGTCACCGCGGGCGCGGTGCTGGTCGATGGGGTCGATGTGCGCAAAGTCGACCTGACCAGCCTGCGCAGCCAGATTGGGATTGTGCTGCAAACCTCGCTCCTGTTTTCGGACACCATCAGGGCCAACATTGCCTACGGCCGCCCCGAGGCCAGCGACGAGGAGATTTTCGCCGCCGCCCGGGCTGCCCAGGCGCACGAATTCATTTTGGGCTTCGAGAACGGTTACGAGACAATTGTCGGCGAACGCGGCGTGACGCTTTCGGGCGGACAGCGCCAGCGCGTCGCAATCGCGCGCGCCCTGCTGATGGCTCCGCGCATCCTGATTCTGGACGATTCTCTTTCGAGCGTCGATACGCAGACCGAGCAACTCATCCAACGCGCGCTCGACCAACTGATGGAGGGCCGCACGACCTTCGTGATTGCCCATCGTTTAAGCACCGTGCGCCGCGCCGACCAAATCGTGGTGATGGACAAGGGCTGCATCGCGCAGGCGGGGACGCATGACGAACTGCTGGCCCAGGGCGGCCTGTACCGCGAAATCCACGATTTGCAATTGGTACATAACGCCAGCGACGAGGAGGAGCAACTGGCAGCGGCAGAAAAGCCGGTCTATCGCTCGAAGGATTTGGGATAGGGCGGGCGGGCCGCGCTGCGGCGCAAACCTGAATTCCGCGTTACACTTGGGCGCATGAATAAAATCTTCACTCGCAACTTCCGTGTCCGCTTCTCCGAACTCGACGCCACCGGCTGCGTCAGCCCCGCCAATACCCTGCGCTGCCTGGTCGAGACCGCCTACGACTGGGGTAACGCGCTCGGCCTGGGCGCGCTCGACAGCCAGCAGATGGGCATCTTTTGGCTCATCCGCGAGACCGAACTCCAAATCCTCCAGCCCCTGCGCCACGAAGACCGCTTCGACTTCACCATCTGGATGGTCAACTGGCAGCGGGTGCGCGGCACGCGCTGTTTCGAACTTGCCAAAAGCGGCGGCCAGGTCGTCGCGCGAGGCAGCCAGCACATCGTCTGCATGGATTCCGCCACCCTGCGGCCCGCCAGCCCGCCCCAGGCCATCATCGACAACTTCCGCATCGACGACCCGCGCGCTTTCCCCTTCGAGCGCTTCCCCAAAATCGACGCGCACCCGGCCCCCTTCACTTTCCAGCGCCGGGTGGAATGGGGAGATTTGGATAGCCTGGAGCATGTCAATAACGCGACATACATTACCCTGGCTGAGGAAGCCGCCGCGCGCGCCCAGGCTGACTGTGGCTGGTCTCCCAGTAAACTGGCCGAATCCAACCTGGTAGTGGCTGCACGCCGCGTCCACATCCAATACCTGTCCCCCGCGCTGTGGGGCGAGACCCTGACCATCTCCACCCACCCGCACAGCCTCCACGAAACCGGCGGGATGCGCTACGTCAGGTTCGCCCGCCCCGACGACTCTCCCGTTTGTGAGTGCCTGCTCGGCTGGCAACTGCTCGACCGCGCCACCGAACAGCCGCGCCCGCTTCCAGACGGGTTTTGCTAAAGAAAACCCATGTCCCCCATTCCCCAGATTGCGATTATTGGCGGAGGCCCGGCAGGGCTGATGGCCGCAGAAACCCTGGCCGGGGCCGGGCTGCGAGTCCATCTCTACGAAGCCCTGCCCTCGGTCGGGCGCAAATTCCTGCGGGCCGGGGTTGGCGGGTTGAACCTGACTCACTCCGAGCCGCTGGAGCAATTCATCTCCCGTTACAGCCAGCCCGAACGCCTGGGACCCATGCTCCATGCCTTTGGCCCGCGCGAGGTGATTCAGTGGGCCAATGGCCTGGGCTTCGAGACCTTCACCGGCACATCCGGGCGCGTCTTCCCCGCCGGCATGAAAGCCTCGCCGATTTTACGCGCCTGGCTGGGACGCCTGACCGATTCAGGGGTCGTCTTCCACACCAATCATCGATGGATTGGTGTCGCTCCGGGCAATCGCCGGTCGAGTAGCGAAGCGTATCGAGACCAGGCGAACACAGGAGCAACGCTCACCTTTCAAACCCCCACAGGCGAAAAAACCATCCATCCCGAGGCCGTGCTGCTGGCCCTGGGCGGCGGCAGTTGGCCCAAACTCGGCGCTACCGGCGGCTGGATTCCAATACTCGAATCGCTCGGCGTCCCGGTCGCCCCGCTCCAGCCCGCCAACTGCGGTTTCGACGCAGCCTGGAGTCCGTTTTTCCGCGAGAAATTCGACGGCGCGCCGCTCAAAGCAGTGACAATCACATTTGACGGAACCACGAAACGGGGTGAGTTCATCGTTACCAGGGACGGCGTCGAAGGCAGTCTCATCTATTCTTTTTCCGCCCCCCTCCGCGACGAAATCGAAAAAAGCGGCAAAGCGGTAATTTCCCTCGACCTGGCCCCCGACTGGAGCATCGACAAACTGATGAACCGGCTCGCGCTGCCGCGCGGCTCACGCTCGATGGGCAGTCACCTCGAAAAAACGGTCGGGCTCAAAGGCGTGAAGTCGGCCCTGTTGTGGGAATTCCTGCCGCGCGAAACCTTCAACAACCCCGAAGCGCTGGCGGCGGCTATCAAAGCCTTGCCAGTTCCCCTCCTGCGCCCGCGCCCGCTGGCCGAAGCCATCAGCAGCGCGGGCGGAATCCGTTTCGAGGCGCTCGATGAGCGGCTGATGCTCAAAGCCCTGCCGGGCGTCTTTTGCGCCGGGGAGATGCTCGACTGGGAGGCCCCCACCGGCGGCTACCTGTTGACCGGCTGCCTGTCCACCGGCAGATGGGCAGCGCGGGGGATACTGGAACTGCTCAAATACCAGCAGACAGCGCAATCAACAACTGCCCGGAATAGTAAAACGCCAGGCTGATGCGGCAGGAACGTTAACACAAACAGCGGAGCAATGGCTGACGCATTGCTCCGCTGTATCGTTGCCTGGTAAAAACTTACTTCCCTGCTGCCTTTGCCGCTGCTTCCACCATCGCGGTCGTCAGGCTCTTGGGGCGTTCGAGCGGTTGGCCGAGCGCGCGCGCCCACACATAGTTGGCGGTCACGCCCAGGGCGCGGCCCACGCCGAACAGGACGGTGTAAAAGTCGAATTCGCGCACCCCGTAGTAGTACTGGAGCGTGCCGGAGATGGCGTCCACGTTCGGGGCCGGGTTCTTGGCCTTACCCTGCTCCTTCAACACCGCCGGGACGACATCGAAGACCAGGTCGGCCAGCCGCACCAGGTCATCCTGGGGGAAGCGGGCTTTGGCAAACTCCAACTGCGCCATGAAGCGCGGGTCCGGCACGCGCAAGACAGCATGACCATAACCGGGGATGACCTTGCCGCCGTTGAGTGTATCCCAGGCAAACTGATACAGTTCCTCGCGCGAAGGAACTTTCTGGTCGAATTTAGTGTACACATCCAGCAGCCAGCCCAGGCACTCCTGGTTGGCCAGGCCGTGCAGGGGTCCGGCCAGCCCGTTCAGGGCCGCGGAAAAAGCCAGGATGGGGCTGGAAAGCGCAGAACCGACCAGATGCATGGCGTGCGCCGACACATTGCCCGATTCGTGGTCGGAATGCAGCAGGAAGTACAGGCGCGCCAGGTCGGCGTAATCTTTCTGGTTTTCGACGCCCAGCATCCTGGCGAAATTCGCGCCGTAATCGAGGCGGGCGCTGTATTTGGGCTTGCGCGTATCGTTGAAATACTTCATCCGGTAGATGAAAGCCGCGATGACGGGCAACCTGGCAGTCAGGCTCAGGCTGTCTTCCAGCGCCGGTTCCCAATAGGCGTCTTTCTTCATGCCCTCGGCATATTTCTTCGCAAAGACCGACTCGTTTTGCAGCGCCAGCACCGCCTGCGAAAGCAGCGTCATCGGATGCGTCTCTTTTGGCATGGCCTTCAGCATTTTGAAAACATAGTCCGGCAGTTGGGCGCGTTTGACCCATTCGGCTTCCACTTCCAGCGCCTGGGCGCGGGTTGGGATTTCACCCAGCAGCAGCAGGTAATACAACCCGCCAACATAAGGCATCTTCGCGCCGCGCGGCTTGGGCAGGGCCTTCAACACTTCGGGGATGGACAGGCCCCGGAATTTGATGCCGGTCGCCGGGTCGACGAACGAGATGTCGGTCACGAGTGACTTGATGTCGCGCATGCCGCCGATAGCCTGGCCAACTGTCACCTGGTCGATGACCACATCCGCATAGTCTTTGGCCAGCGTCTTATAACGCTCGCGCCAGCCGGGGAGTTGGGCAGTAATCTTTTCGTGCAGAATCATCATGTTCTCCTCATTGTCACTACTCGTCACCCGAACCACAGGGCCGCGAATCACGAGTTACGATAATTTCACCAGGCTCTTGAGCGCCTCGTGGGTTTCCCTGACCGCTGCCGCCGATTTTTGAAGCAACTCCTTCTCCTCGGCATCCAGTTCATATTCGATAATTTTTTCCACGCCCTTGCGCCCCAGCATGACCGGAACGCCGAAATACATATCGCGCAGGCCGTATTCACCCTGCATGTAGGCCGCGGCCGGCACAATCAGATGCTTGTCCTTCAGGATGGCTTCGACCATTTGGGCCACTGCCGCAGCCGGGGCGTAATAAGCCGATGTCTTGAGCAGGTTGACGATTTCACCGCCGCCCTTGCGGGTGCGCTCGACGATAGCAGCCAGTTTATCCGCAGGCAGGTAATCGCGCAAGGAGATACCGGCAATGTTGGAGTGGCGCGTCAGCGGCACCATCTCGTCGCCGTGACCGCCCATCACATAGCAGTGGATGTTTTCCACGCTGACGCCTGTCTCCATCGCCACGAAAGCGCGCATGCGGGCTGAATCCAGCACGCCGGCCTGCCCCACCACGCGATGCGCGGGCAGGCCGGTCACTTTCATCGCCATGTAAGCCATCGTATCGAGCGGGTTGGTCAGGATGACGTAAATCGCATCCGGAGAATATTTGAGCGTTTCGGCAGCGGCCTTGCCAACGATTTCCGCATTGATGGTCAACAGGTCGTCGCGGCTCATGCCCGGTTTGCGCGGCATTCCGGCGGTGATGACCACGATATCCGAACCGGCAGTGGCTTCGTAACCGTTCGCGCCAGCCACTTCGACATCGCTGCCCAGGATGGGCATTGCTTCGAGCAAATCGAGCGCTTTGCCCTGCGGGATACCCTCCACAATGTCCACCAGGACCAGGTCGGCCAGTTCACGCCCGGCCAGCCAGACTGCGGTATTTGCGCCGGTCATGCCGGCGCCAACGATAGTAACTTTCGCCATTGTTCCTCCAAGACGCGAGAGATGATTTTCATTTTATCCACTGCAAAAGGGAAAATGATATGATTTTTATCACCCTTTCGAGCGAAATACACACAAAACGGAGACCCTGCGCAAATTGCGCCGGTCTCCGTTTGGATTCGTTACCTGGGAACTGCCCATCTGCGGCGCATCGGGCTAGGCCTTGACCGCTTCTGCCTTCTCCAGGAAATGGGTGGCCTGGATGGCTGCCGCCGCGCCCATGCCAGCCGAGGTGACAACCTGCCGGAAGTGGTTATCGGCCACTTCACCGGCCACGAACACGCCGGGGACATTGGTCTCCATGCGCATATTACTGACGATGTACCCGCCATCGCGCATTTCGAGTTGGCCTTCGAACATCTGGGTATTGGGAGTGTGACCGATAAAAATAAAGACGCCGTCGGTTTCGAGCATGGATGTTGCGCCGGTCTGGACGTTTTTCAAAGCGACGCCAGTCACTTTGCCGGCCCCGCCAGAATCAAGCACCTCGGTCACGACCGTGTTCCACGCAAAATTGACTTTCGGGTCGTTGAAAGCCCGGTTCTGGAGCACTTTTCCGGCCCGCAGGCTGTCGCGGCGGTGGATGATGGTGACAGACGAAGCGAAGCGCGTCAGGAACAGACCCTCTTCCAGCGCCGAATCGCCGCCGCCGACCACGACCACTTTCTTATCCTTGAAGAACCAGCCGTCGCAGGTGGCGCAGTACGAGACGCCTTTGCCGGTCAGTTCGTACTCGCCGGGAATTTCCAAATGATTGGGGCGCGCCCCGGTGGCGATAATCAACGAATCGGCCAGGTAAGCGCCGTTGTCGGTGGTCACTTTGAAGGGCCGCTGGCTCAAATCCACAGCCTGGGCGGTGTCGAATTCAACCACTGCCCCGAAGCGTTCGGCCTGTTTCTGGAACAATTCACCCAACTGCGGGCCGCCAACGCCATCTGGGAAGCCTGGGTAGTTTTCGATGGTATGGGTCAGCCCGGCCTGGCCGCCCAGTTCCATGCCGGTCAGCACCACCGGGGCCAGCTCGGCGCGGGCGGCATACAGCGCGGCGGAAAGCCCCGCCGGGCCTGAGCCGAGAATCAACACTTTGACGCGTTTGGTTTCAGAAGATGTGGAGTGGGTGGAAAAACCGATCAGGTTGAAAGACATGGTTGCCTCGTGTTATAAAGTTTTTTTCATTTTATCAGATGCGGGAAAGGCGGGAAAGTTGCAGGTGGTAGAATTAGCCCATGTCCAAATTCGATTTAATTGCCTTCGATGCCGATGACACGCTCTGGCACAACGAGCGCCTGTACGTCGATGCCCAATCACGCTTTGTGGAACTGTTGGCGCATTACCACGACCCGGACTGGATACGAGAGCGGCTGAAACCACCTGGCTGCACGAAATGGCCGAGCCGCCGACCGGCCAACCCGGTTTTTACGCGCTGGAAGACATGGGGCAGTTGCCGGGCTTGCTCGAAAAAACGAGCTGCTGGAATCTGGCGATTTTGAAATGCTGTACGACAGCGAACAAACTACCGTCTTGAAAAAGAAATAACCTTGCCCATCAGCCTCTACCTCCACATCCCCTTCTGCGCCCACCGCTGCGCCTACTGCGATTTTAACACCTACGCCGGGCAGGAGGGGGCCATCCCAGCCTATGTCCAGGCCCTTTGCAGCGAGATACAGGCTGTCGGGTCAAGCGTTGAGCGGAGCGCTAGCGCAGCCGAAACCCATCCAGGCGTTGAGCGAAGCGATAGCGCAGCCGAAACGCGCCTCCCAGTCGGAACCATCTTCTTCGGCGGCGGCACGCCCTCGCTGCTACCCCCCGCCTACTACCGGGACATCTTCCAGGCCATCCACCGCTATTTCGACGTTCTGCCCGACGCCGAAATCAGCCTGGAGGCCAACCCCGGCACGGTTTCCCCGCAATATCTCCACGAACTGCGCGAAATCGGCTTCAACCGCCTCAGTTACGGAGTCCAGAGCGCCAACCCGGCCGAACTCCGCATGTTGGAACGGATTCACACTTACAGCGATGTGGTGGACGCCGCGCGCTGGTCGCGGAGCGCGGGCTTCGACAATCTCAACCTCGACCTGATTTACGGCCTGCCCGAACAAAGCCTGGCATCCTGGCAAAACACCGTCGAACTGGTGCTTGGCCTGCGTCCCGAACATCTCTCCGCCTACGCCCTGACCCTCGAACACGGCACCCCCTTTGGCCGCTGGGCGCGCAAAGGCCTGCTCCCGCTCCCCGACCCCGACCTGGCCGCTGAAATGTACGAATGGCTGGATGAACACCTCTCCTATAACGGCTACGCGCAGTACGAGATTTCCAATTGGGCACGCTCCAAAGATGAAAGTGAAAAGATGAAAGATGAAACTGACAGAGAATTTTCATCTCTCATCTTTCATCCTTCATCCTTCCAATGCCGCCACAACCTGCAATACTGGCGCAACCTGCCCTACCTCGGCCTGGGCGCGGGCGCGCACGGCTACGCCGACGGGGTGCGCTACTCCAACGTCCTGCGCATCAAAACCTATCTCGAGCGGTTGAAAACTGATAACTATTCACTGAGTACTGATAACTGGCCCCTCTCCCCCGCCGCCGTCAACCACCACCGCAACTCACCACGCGAAGACATGGACGAAACCATGATGACCGGCCTGCGCCTGACAACCGAAGGCATCTCCGCCCAGGCCTTCCGCGCGCGCTTCGGCGTCGAATTGACCGACATCTACAGGGAAAAAATCGAGCGGCTGGTCAAACTCAACTTGCTCGAATGGGCCGCCGAGTCCCCCTCGCCCCGCGGGAGAGGGGATAGGGGCGGTGTCCTGAGCCAGCCGAAGGATGAGGGCCGCCTGCGCCTGACAAAGCGCGGCCGCCTGCTCGGCAACCGGGTTTTCATGGAATTCATCGGGGATTAATTGCAATTTCGTGAATCATCTTGACATTTAGAACAATTGTTCTATAATTTGAGCATCCCGTAACCCCTTATCCCATTCAACGGGAGGCTCAAATGATGAACCGTAACCCACTCCAACTCTTTCCCGCGCTCAAGCGCGCCAGCAAACAGCGCGGCGCCGCCTTCGCCTTCATCCTGTTCGGCGCGCTCATCGCCTTCGAGGTTTTCAACTACTCCACCACCGACTATGCCCTGAGCGACCTGCTCGGCAACCTGGAGTTCATGGGCATCCGCTGGGCCACCCTGCTCTCGCTGGCCTTCTGCGGCATCGACTTCGCCGGCATCGCCCGCCTGTTCACCCCCGAACAGGGCCGCGACGAACCCGCCGAAGTCTGGTACCTGTTCGGGGCGTGGATTCTGGCCGCCGCCATGAACGCCACCCTCACCTGGTGGGGCATCTCGCTCGCCCTCGCCAACCACACCCCGGCCAGCGCCGCCATCATGGAACGCGCCACCCTCACCAACATCGTCCCGGTTTTCGTCGCCGTCATGGTCTGGGTCATCCGCATTCTCATTATCGGCACCTTCTCGCTGGCGGGCGAACGGCTCTTCACGCTGGATGAAAATCGAAGCGGCTGCCGGCCCCAGGCCGCATCCAACCGCCCCGGGCAGACTCTCCGCCCGAACACCCTCGCGGCGCGACCGGCCCGGCCTCAGCCTTTCTCGCCGTCAAACGGAGTCATCTCCCGCCCCGAACCGACCTACCACCCGGCAGGGATGACCGCCAAATCCAAAGATTCCACCCCGCGCTATTAACATGGAGTCGAGCGGCAAGCCGACGGACTCCATAGGAGTTGACAATGCCCAAACCCCGCCGCCCCTTCCTGCGCCTCGACACCGTCATCCTGCGCGTCAGGGACATCAAAAAAGCCCGCGCCTGGTACCAGCAAAAGCTCGGCTTCCGCCCCACTTACAGCGATGACGACGAAAAACTGGTCGTCCTCGACCTGCAAGGGACGACCAGCCTGACCCTCTGGCAACTGAAAGAAAAGGAAAAGCTGGCAGCCTCCAGCACCTACCCCATCTTCCTGGCCGAGGACATCCAGGCCGCCCACGAGAATCTGGCATCGCAGCGAGTCAAAACCGAACCGCTCACAGAAAACAACGGCCTGCGCTGGTTCGGCTTCTACGACCCCGACGGCAATCGGATGGAAGTCTGCCAAGTGGCATGAAACATCAAACTTATGGCAAATCGCTGTAGATGAGTATCTCATTGGTTTGACCATTGAAATAATGCCTCGCTGGAACATACCCGCCGCTAGCCGACAAAAGTGACGCATCGTAATCATGCGCCCACAAAGATTGGTCTATTCCCATCATGTCAAGAAAAGTTGGAAAAATGTTACTATGGCTGGATTGATAGTTTGTATCCACCGGTTTCCCCAAGTTCCCCAAGACAATCAGCGGCACCCGTGCCTCTGGACTTGTTTTACCGCAATGGAGGGAGAGAGCACCATTTTCATAAAGACTTTGTCCATGGTCTGAAGTATAGATGAAAATGGTGTCACGAGTCAGGCGGCGAAAACTTTCGATATTGGGAAAGAGCTTCCTGAAAAAGCCATCTACATTAAAGAGTATAGCATTGTCGTATGAGTTCGTCACCATCTCCGGCGCATCACCATAAAAATCCCCCGGGCCGAGAACGGGCTGCCACACCTTATGGTCCTGAGGGTAACTGCTTTCGTAACGGAAATGCGCGCCTCTTTTGTTAATAACGATGAACTTCCCAGAGCCAGATATGACCATTTCTCGTATCATTTCTGCAGCTACGAAATCGTAAACCATGGGGTTGTCGCCAAACTGATTGGCTCGATATAGGTAATCAATATAAACGATATCCTTCTCTGAAAGCCCATTCCAAAAAACAGTGGTTTGGGCATCGAGATAGTAGGTTTCATATCCAACTGCCTTAGCGTATTGAAACAATGTTGGGGCTTTCCTAATTTTTGAAGGACTATCAGGTTCGATGGGCAGACCGGTTAAAATCAAGCCGTTCGAGAGTTCACTGCAAGTAGCACCAGCCACAGCGATTCCCCAATTGTGGAATAAGGCCCTTTCCGTAGATAATGATGAGATATAAGGCGTTGTCTGGCGGACATAGCCATTCACTCCAAGATGGTCCGCGCGAACGCTTTCGTCTATGATGAGAACTATGTTTTTTTTTGTTGCGGGGGCAAGGGAATAAAGAGAAAGGTCTAATTCCTGGCGTTCAGGTTTTATGACCTTTTGCTTTGCTGCCTGGACAACTGTTGCCGTAAACTGCAAAGATGACCATCCATAATTGATTGCCTTATCGGCTTGGGCAGTGGTTATTTTCTCAACAGGAATTGCCCCCATTAGGACAAGCGAAACCAAGATGACGGTAAAAATCAACCCGCTCTCTTTAGGCCGCGAAGGTACGCGATTCAACAGCAAAAACAACCCAATAGCGGCCATTGGAATAAGGGATTTTGGCTGGCAGTAAAGCGTACTGGCATCAAACCAAACATCAAACCCCGAATTCAGCCCCATTATAACGTCGCCAGGAACGATAAACCTGCCCAGAAGCGTTTGAAAGGAGTATTGGACCGAAATGGCGGCGCCCAAAAAAACAAGAACGATAACCTTACCCCACGCAGCGGCCAAGCGAAGCATACATAAAAAAGCAACCAAGAGGCCAAAAGAGAGAATGGTTGTCAAATACAAAATGGTCTGTAAACCAGGGTGAAAGAAGCGCGAAAATAAGAGCAAATGAATTTGCGGCCAGCCCAAAAGATGTTCATCGAGAATCCAAAATAACATAGCCCAAACCAGGATGCGCAAAGCAGGGTTTGAAACCACGCTTTGGATATTTTTCATAGCCTGAAAAAATTTTCTTTTACTCACAGCCCATCCCCAGAAGAATGTCGAGAAGCAAGGCTACGTTTTATCATAGTATTTTGCGCTTACTACCCTTCGCATATACAGGAAAACTGAACGGCGGTCGCTGGTTCAATTTCGAGAGCAGGACACCCTTTTCCCCAAGCAGGAAGACCGTCACCGAAGCGGTATCACAGCCCAGCCGCTGGAAGTGGTCGAGCGGCATCCCCAGGTAGTAGGCGGTAATCAACTTAATCGGGTCGGAATGCGAAACGCAGGCGATTATTTCCTCCGACTTGTGGGCCGTGACAATCGATTCGATTTCACCCACCAGCCGGGCCTGGCACTCGACGAACGATTCGCCGCCAGGGAAGCGGAAGCGTGACGGGGAAGCCTGCACCGTCTTCCATTCCGGCAATTTGCGCAGCGCCTTGAGTTCCTGCCCGGCCCATTCCCCAATACCGGTTTCAATCAATCCGGGGCGAATCTGCGCTTCCAGTCCCAGTTTCGCAGCCAGCGGGGCGGCCGTCTCGCGCGCCCGTTCCAGCGGCGAGGAATATATCGCCTGAAGCGGCAGGTTTCCCAGCGCCTGGGCCAATTCTTCAGCCTGCTGGCGGCCTTTTTCGTTCAGGTGGACTTCCGGTAACTGCCCGGCCAGTTTGCCGGTTTTGACAAAATCGTTTTCGCCGTGGCGAATGAGTAACACTAAAGGCATGGTTGTTTTCCTGTGGAGAGTTTTCCCGATTATGCCACAGCTTGCGCTGCAAATCGCAGCCAGGCGGGTCGCGGTAACAATTCGCAATGCGCAGTCGCAGGAAATTTCATTTCGGTTTGGACAGATATTCAGCCGTCTGGTGCAGCAACGGGTCGGGGCTGGTGAGGGATTCTTCGAGCAGCCTCCCCGCCACCGGCGACATGAGATGCATGGCGGCCGCCAGCAGGTGGGCTTTGACATCGCTGTTCGGTTCGCGGCGAAAGCCATCGAGCAGGGCAGATTCAGCCTCGGGATGCCGAATCCAGCACAGGGGCAGGTAAGCGCTCAGGCGGGTTTCGGGCAGGGTATCGCCCAGGGCAGAATCCAGCGCATTAATCAGGACGACGGCGCCGGGCGCGAAGCCGGTTTCTATCCCCATATAATTCGTAGCATGAAAAAATCCGCGCAAAATGGCGCGCCGCTCGAGGCCGCGAGTCTGCTCAATTAATTCCGACAGTTCGGCGAAACAACTTTCGCGGGCCAGTTCGACCCACGAGAGCGTGGCGGCGTACTGCACATCGGGGCGCGGGTCGCGCAGGGCGCGCTTGACCACCGGGATGGCGGCAGGATTTTCGGTCGCGCCAAGCACTTCCAACGCCAATTCGCGGATTTCGGGATTCTCGGCGCGCAACGCGACTTCAAGCACCGGCACGGCCGCAGGGTCGGGGCGGCTGTACAGTCCCCAGACAGCCGAAAGGCGCATGGAATCTGCCCCGTCCTGTAAAATACCGGCGACGAGGGCGTAGGCTTCGGGCAGGCGCATTTTGCAAAGCGCAAAAACGGCGGCTTCGCGTACACGGTGGTCGTCATCGGCCAGGGCGCGCTGGTAAAGCGGCTCGGCGGCAAACCACGAGAAGCGATACAGGTGTCCGGCGGCGCTGGCGCGCTGGTGCGGCGTGCCGGTTTTTAACACATCCTCGAAGGCCAGGCGCGCTTCCCGGTCGGCCCGGCGGGCCAGGATGTCGGCGGCGTTGAAGCGCGCCATGCATTCGTCGGAACGCAGCGCGGCGGCATACGCCTCGACCGAAATCTGGTCGGGCGGCAGGAGATTGAGCATGGAAGCCAACCCCTTCAGCGACAACCGGAAGCCTGTCTTTTCACGCTTCGGGATCGAGGGTTCGCGCCCCGTGAGCGCCTGGCCGCCGTCGAATTCAGGTTTTTCGCCCCGCAAATTGGCCGCCGGCGCATCGATTAACAGGATTTTGCGCGTTTTCAGGTCGGTAACAGTCAGGCGCAGTTGACGCATGGCATCGACGCGAAAATCGGCGCGCAATCGTTCCTGGCCTGGCTGGCCGGGCGGGTCAAGATTGACGGTGATGGGTTCGGCGGCATTGAGCGGGACAATTTTTTGGGCATTTTCTCCGGCCTGGGCGATAAAAACCGCCTGTCCGCCCTCATATTTGACTTCGAGCGAGGCGACCGCGTCGGTGTCAATTTGTCCGATGACAAATTCGGCTGTCTCCTGCTTCGGGCGCGAGGCGCTTAACATCACGCGGACGGGTTTCTCGCTCGGATACTTGCTGCCCATCGGGAGGATTTCATCGAAGCGCGGCTGGCCGTTTTCGTCAAGGATGCGCAGGCCATAGCCATGCGCCAATTGGTCGTCGAGGCCAAAACCGGCTGAAACTTGCAGCGCGCCTTCGACCACTGCGGTAAACGGCTTGTCGACGCGAATGGAAGTGTTTTCGATGTTCCAGGTGGCGGCGGGCCAGGTCGGCATCTGGGTGATGGATTTGCGCTTGCGCTGGGTGATGGCGCGGAAAAACTCATCGAGCGTCTGCTGGACGGAGGGAATCAGCGAGATGCCGCCCACCAGCAAAATATGCTGAATATCCTCGCGGTAAACGCCCTTTTGATGCGCCAGTCCCATCACTTTTTCGAGGGACTGCTTCAGGGCAGCATAAAAACCGTTGGCGGCCATTAAAGATTCGAATTCGGCGCGGGTCAGCGAGGCGCGAATACTCGCGTATTCGATATTCGAATATTCGGCATTGGATAATTCGATTTTGGCTTTCTCGCAGGCCGAAAGCAGCCCCGGATACCCCGCGCCGAGCGCCTCGAGCGAAAGATTCTCACGCTGGAGAACTTCCTGCAAAATCCACTGGTCGATATCCGACCCGCCCAGCGAGACTCCGGCTTTGGCAATCACGCGCGCCTTTTCGCCGCCATACTCTTTGACATCCGTAAATAACACTTTGCCGGTCTTCTCGCGGCTTTCGGGCAGGCGCACCAGCGACAGGTCGAGCGTCCCGCCGCCGAAATCAATCACCAGCACAATCGCGCCTGGCTCGGTAACGGCGCAGCCCAGCGCTGCGGCAGTCGATTCATCGACAATGCGGACTTTTTCAGGGGGCAAACCATCCAGTGAGCGGCTGAGCCAGGCGGTATAGCCTTCGAAGGCCGCCACTGGAACAGTGATGACCAGTTGCTCAATCTCCTCGGCGTGATAAGGCAGCGAGGCCAGCAAGCGGCGCAGGAAGGCCTTGCCGGCCTGCTCCTCGGTCCAGGGCGCGCCGTCGATGATGCGCGATTCCAGCAGCGAATCGGCCCCGATGGTGCGCTTGAAGTTACGAAACAGGCGATTGCCGGGTTGGAGGTCAAACCCTTCGGCGCGCACCGCCTGTCCCACGACAATCTCTCCGGTCTGGCCGTTTTTTACATATAACAGCGTGGGAATAAGAAATGCCCCGGAGCCGGTTGCCAGGCTAAGGGGCGGAAGGTCGAGAGTATGCCCAGTGGCGGTCTTTTCATCCCAACGGGCGATGACGGAATTGGTGGTGCCGAAGTCGATGGCGAGTTTGCAGGGCATAGTTTGCTGTTGCCTTGAAGGGTTTTCCCAATTATCTCACAAGTTACGTCCCGAAGGTTTTCGGGGCGCAATTGATATGACTTTGAGAAACCTTCGGGACGGTTTGAAACGAATTCGAGAATCGCTGCGCGCCCTCCCTTGACATTAACGTTACGTCAGGGTTTATAGTAGGGACATGTTCACTGTCAAACAGTTATCCAGCTTGGCGGGCGTCACGCCCCGCACCCTGCGCCACTATGACCAGATTGGGCTGCTCAAGCCGTCCCGAATGGGCGAAAACGGCTATCGCTACTACGGGGAGGAGTCCTTGCTGTGTTTGCAGCAAATTCTGTTCTACCGCGAACTGGGTTTGCCGCTCGATGAGATTCGCAAAATCATGGGACGCCGTGATTTCGACGCGCTGGCGGCGTTGGAAAACCACAAACTGGAACTGGAGAAACGCATCGAGCGCCTGTTGCGCCTGGTAGAGACGGTGGAGCAGACGATTTTATACATGAAAGGACAAAAAGAGATGAGCAAAAAACAACTTTTCGCTGCGTTTAGCGAAGCGGAACAGGAAAAACTGGCCGCCGAGGCCGAGCAAATGTATGACCCCGAAACCGTGCGCGAGTCGAACCGCCAATGGAAGGCTTACGGCAAAGAGAAGCAACAAGCCATCCTGGCCGAGGGCAGCCAGATTTATCTCGATATGATTGCCGTCCTGCCGAAGGGCGCAGCCTCCACCGAAGCCCAGGCAATTGTCGAACGCTGGCGGGTACACATGGACTACTTCTGGACGCCCGGCCTGGAGCAACTGCTCGGCCTGGCGAACGGCTACGTCGATGACCCGCGCTTCCGCGCCAATTTCGACGCGATGCACCCGCAACTGGCCGAGTTCGTGCGCGAAGCGGTCAAGGTGTATGTGGAGTCCCGAAAAAAGTAAATCGTGACGAGTGGTAAGTGAAAGAGCCAGCGGAAAATCCGCTGGCTCTTTTTTTTCGAGCGCGCGCCCTGGGACTAGCCTGCCGCCAGCAGTTGTGTGAGCAGTTCCCTGTCCGGCGGTATCAGCGTCAATTTGCCTTTGCCCTCGAGAATATTCTGCGTCTCCAGAATCTCGAACAGCGCGGCAGCAACTTCCTGGTCGGCGGAAATCTTCTGCATGGCTTCGCCCACAATGCGCGGACGAATGGCCGCGGCCTTGGCGAACTCGACCGCCGCCCGGCGTTCTGCCGTGCCGGTGATGATGTTGACCTGGTTGGCCCCGTCCTGTTTGATGGCCGAGGTCACCTGGCGCAGGCGGTTGACCACCTTGGCCTCGATTTGTTGAATCATGCCGATATCGCGGAAATGCACCTTGCGGATGTAAACCGAGCCGAGTTTGTAGCCCCACTCGTTCGAACGCGGCGAAACTTCCTCGCGCACGGTGCGGCTCATGCCGTGCCGGTCAATCAGCATTTCTTCGAGCGGCATGTTGCTCAACGAGCGCACCACTGCATTGCTGACGTTGGCCGCCAGCGAACCGCGCGGGTCGGCGTTCTTGAACAGGTACGACACCGGGTCGCTGATGTACATCTCGTACCAGATGCCCACGCCCATCGGCGCGCCTTCTTCCGAGTTGACCGGGGTGCTGCGCAGGTATTGCTGGTCGATGCGCATGTCCAGAATCCGGCGGCTGCCCAGCCAGTTGACCAGGAAGGCGCTCGGCCCAAGTTTGAGCGGCAGGAAGACCAATCCCGGCTCCCGTAAAATCCCGACCACGCGGCCAAACAGGATGTAAACCTGGCAGGTACCCTCGTCGACGGTGGTGTAAAAGCCGAGATGGCGCAGAAACCACAGCGAAATCGGCATGACGAACCACATGCCAAAGAAAGAAATCGCACCACCGACCAGAAAACTAACGAATTCAAGTTCGACCATCATTCCACCTCCCGCACAACTTGCTGCGCGCGGCCATAGAGTTTCAAGCGGACATTCCGCAGGTAGGCTTGCAAAGCGCCCGGCCCGCTTTTCTGAAGGGCAGTCAACTGCTCGGACAGCGCGACCAGCGGTTCGACCTCCGCCTGAGCGTTGAGGGTCTCGATTTCGACCGCCCGCTTCGACTGGACGATTTTCTGGTCAGCGGCGGCCTGGGCCAGGCTGATATCGGACGAGACCTCGTTATGGGCAGTGTTAATCGCCGCCAGGGCAGACTCCACATCAGCAGGCGGGTCGATCCCGGTAATCAAGGAGGCGTCGAGGATGATTCCATAACGCGCCGCGGACGAGGCGCATTCCCGTTCCATGTGTTCATTCAGGTCGCGCAGGTTCTTGCGCAGGTCGTTGATGGAGACGCCCGAAACGCCGCTCAGACCGCCAAGCCCTTCTTCACTGGATTTGGGAGCCTCGAAGCCGGCAATCCGTTCGCGCAGCACCGAGACGAAGTAGCCCATGATGTGCAGGATGGGTCGTTTGACGCCAAACAGGTAGGCGTACAGATTGCTCTCTGCCACGCGATAGCGAATCTGCCCGGTCAGACCGGTGTTCAACTGGTCTTTGGTGACTGCCTCCAGCAGCATGCCGCCCGAATTCGCGCGCGGGTCTTCCAGGTCTTGGGCCATGTTCATCGTCTGGGTGGCGATGGAGACCTTGTGGATTTTCTCCCAGGGCCATTTGAAGTACGGCCCGCCCGGCTGGATGACGCGCACCTGGGGATAGTTGTAGCGCTGTTTGTGCTCCTCGCTCAACGTTTCGCCGAGCGGCGAGTTGGCGGTGGTCGCCTTCCCCACCCGCTCGGCGCGCCCAAAGATGGTTTTGACCGCGCGCTCGTTCTGGTCGACCGTGTAGAACGATGCCAGGACGTAGCGCAGGAAAAACCAGGCCAGGAATCCCACCACCAAGCCTAAACCGAAACCTATCATAATGCACTCTCCTCTCTGAACTTGGTTATACAGCGAAAACGTCCCGAAGGTTGCCGGCAGGAACTAAAATTTACTCATCAAAAACCTTCGGGACGGTATCAACTCTCTGATTCTGATATTGGAGTAAGTATAGCAAAATAGGGGGAGAAATCAAAGCGGCAATGTTATGGTTGGATTAAGAATGGGACAAAAGAGCCAGTGGACGTTCCCACCGGCTCTTAACTCGAAAATCCCCAAGCGCCTCGTTCAGCCGAGCAGCGTTTTGACCGCCTCGCGGAAGGTTTGGGTGTGGTACTCCACATCCGCTTCGGTGGTGTCGGGAGAAATCAGGGCCATGTTGTGGAAGGGGGTCATCAGGATGCCGCGATTGAGCATGTAGAGGTGCATGTAACGGTCGAGTTCGTGGTCGATGGCGGCCGCCGCTTCGCCGCCATTTCTGGGCGGAGTGGGACGGAACCAGTATTCGGAGCGGTTGCCCAGGCGTTTAACAATCCAGGGCAGGTTGTACTCGGCGATGACCGACTCGACCCCGGCTGTGAATTTTTCCTGCAAGGCGAAGGCTTTTTCGTAAAACTCTGGCGTCAGCACGTTCTCCAGGGTGGCTTTCATGGCCGCGATGGAAAGCGCGTTCCCGGCCAGGGTTCCGCCGATGCCGCCGACATCCGAATCATCGACATCCAGCCGGGCGGTGAATTCATCGGCCACCTGTTGGGTGAATCCGTACACAGCGGCGGGGACACCTCCTGCCAGGGGCTTGCCGATAGTCAGGAAATCAGGCTCCAGCCCGTGCGCAGCAGTGTATCCGCCCGGGCCGGCGCAGATGGTGTGAGTCTCGTCGATGATGAGATAAGTTCCATATTTCCGCGTCAGCCGGCGCAGTTCGTCGTGGAAACCGGGGGCAGGGTGGATGATGCCGATGTTGGTCATAACGGGTTCCGCTAAAACAGCGGCCACATCCCCGGCGGAGAGCGAAATCTCCAACGCAGCGACATCGTTGAACTCGATGACTTTGGTGGTTTCGCGCGGGTCGATTTGCGGCCCCATGTTGTTGGGGCGCGAGATGGGCGTGCCTTCCTCGTCGAGGACGATGAAGGTTTCATCGACTGTGCCGTGATAGCAGTAGTTGAACACCAGCACTTTGGGACGGCCCGTAATCATGCGCGCCATGCGCAGGGCGTGACGGTTGGCGTCGGTGGCAGTCAGGGCAAACTGCCAGAGCGGAAGCCCAAAGCGGCGCTGGAGTTCCTCGCCAACGCTGATGACATCTTCGTAGGGCAGCATGAGCGTGATGCCCCTGGCGGCCTGTTCGGCGATGGCTTCGAGCGTGGCAGCGGGGGCATGACCGGTCATCGCGCCGGTGTCGCCCAGGCAGAAGTCGATGTAATCGTTTCCATCGACATCGCTGAAATGCGCGCCCCTGGCTTCCTTGACGAAGACGGGAAAAGACCCCGCCCAGCGAATCATCCACAACATCGGCACGCCGCCGTGCAGGGATTTGCGCGCGCGCTGGTAGAGTTGGTAGGATTTGGGGTGGTTCTGGTGGAAGAGTTGCTCCTCGGAGCGGAGCAAAACTGCGAGGCGGGAGCGGTCTATCATTGTCATAACCTCCAAATGGGCGTCCTTTGATAAAATCAGACCTGTGAAACGATATTATAAGGATTTCCTGAACTTGGGCGTTGCCCAAGACGATGCACCGGAAGAGAAGGCCGCCAAACGTTTGTTTGTGCTGGGAACGGCCCCTGGCGGACTCGTGATGGGACTGTTTGGCCTGCTCTTTCTCCTCCAGGGAGAAACCCAAACTGGATGGCTGCTGCTCGGTTGGTTTTCCTGGCACTTGCTGGCGCTGGCTGGCCTGGGCCGCACGCGCAAGTTGGGAGAAAACCTGCCCATCGTCCATGCCGCGCTGACGCTCTTGACCGTTTTTGCGCTTGGCTGGCTGCTGGGAGACTACTTGCAAACCGGCCTGCTTGTCTATGCCCTGACCGCGCCAGCCCTGGTGCAGGCCCTCGCTCCGCGCGCTGCCGGGCGGATGATGTTTTTTTTCACTGCCCTGGCCCTTGCCAGCCTGGGAGTAACGTACTGGCTGGAAATTCCGCCTGGCCCGACCTCCTGGCTGAACCTGGCCTGGTTTGGCGCAAACCTGCTCGTGACCGGACGCATGGTTTACCTGCTCTCGCTCTATTTTGCGGCGCAGCGCAACCGCCTGATGCAGAACTTGAAACAGGAACAGGACAAAACCGAGCGTCTCCTGACCAGCATTTTCCCGGCCAGGGTGGCTGCCCAGGTCAAAAACTCCCTGTTGGACGAAAGCACCGTTCCGGCGGTCGCCGAGCAATACCACGATGCCAGCGTGCTGTTTGCCGATATGGTTGGTTTTACTCCACTCACGAGCCGCCTATCGGCCAGGGAGTTGGTCAGCCTCTTGAACACAATTTTTTCGCAATTCGACCGCCTGGCAGAAAAGCATGGCCTCGAAAAAATCAAAACGGTAGGAGACTGTTACATTGTAGCAGCAGGTCTGCCTCATCCACAACCCAAACATGCCCAGGCGCTGGCCGAACTTGCGCTCGAAATCCAGGCGTTCGTTAAAAACTACCGCCTGACGGAACATAAGGTCAGTTTTCGGATTGGGATTCACACCGGCCCGGTGGTGGCTGGCGTGATTGGGCAAAAGAAAATCAGTTATGACCTGTGGGGCGATACGGTGAATACTGCCAGCCGCATGGCGAGCAGCGCGCCCGGCGGCGGGATTCAAATTACCTGCCGAACCCATGAATGCCTGGAAAGTGCGTTCATCTGCGTCCCACGCGGCAAGGTCTTCGTCAAGGGCAAGGGCGAGATGGAAACCTGGCTGCTGACCGGGAAGACCTATCATTCGTAAGTCAACCAGGCTGGCGCGTTTGCCAGCCTGGTTGATTGCTATAGAACCTGTTTCAGGGACTCTTCGAAAATCGTCAGGGCTTCAGAAACCTGCCCCTCCGTCACATTCAACGGCGGAATCCAGCGCACGGTGCTGTCATACGTACCGCAGGAAAGCAACAACAGGCCCTTGTTTTCAGCCGCTTTGACAACCTGCTTGACCAGGTCTTTGGCTTTTTTGTATTGCCCATCGACCTCGAACTCGGAGCCAATCATCAACCCCAGGCCGCGCACGTCGCCAATTTGCGGGTACTCTTCCTGAAGTTTGCGCAGGCCGGTCTGGAGCTGGATGCCGCGCGCTGCCGCGTTTTCGAGCATTTTTTCTTCCTTCATCGCGCGGATGGTTGCCACGCCCGCTGCCATGGCGACGGCGTTACCGCCATAAGTCCCACCGTGCGAACCGGCCGGCCATTTCTTCATCAGGTCGAGACGGCTAAAGACGCCCGAAAGCGGCATTCCGCTGGCGATTCCTTTGGCAACGGTCATAATATCGGGGATGATGCCGTAATGGTCTTGCGCGAACCATTTGCCGGTGCGCCCAAAGCCGCTCTGGACTTCATCGAAAATCAGCAGGATGCCGGCGCGGTCGCAGAGTTCGCGCAGTCCTTTCAGGAAGGAAGCCGGCGGCGGGACGTAGCCGCCCTCGCCAAGCACAGGTTCAATCAAAATCGCGGCCACATCATGCGGGGCGACCTGGCTGACGAGCAATTCCTCGAGCGATTCGAGAGCATAATCGCTGACTTCGGCCTCGGTCATGCCCAATTTGTAGGCATACGGATATGGGGCGACATACACCCCCGCGGGAAACAACTGCGAATTGCCCTTGTACCCGGTCTTGGAGGTGGTCAATATCATCGTCTGCGCGGTGCGACCGTGGAAACTGCCCGTAAAGACGATAACCGCCTGCCGCCCGGTGGCCGCGCGCGCCAGTTTGACTGCGCCCTCGACCGCCTCAGCGCCGGAGTTGCTGAAGAAGAATCCGTCCATCGAAGGGTGGACAATCGTGCGCAGTTCCTCGATTAATCGCAGCATCGGCTGGTGGACGACGATGTTGGCCTGAGCGTGCAGGAACAAGCCGGCCTGCTCGCGGATGGCCTCGACCACCTTCGGGTGGCAGTGGCCGGTGTTGGTAACGCCGATTCCGCAGGTGAAATCGAGGTACTTGCGGCCATCGGTGGCGTAGATGTAACTCCCCTCGGCGCGCTCCGCTTCGATGGGGAATATCCGCGACCAGACGGGGGAGATATGCGGGAAGTTTTGGTCGTATAACTGTGTCATGTGTCAGGTGCTCCGGTGTCAGGTGTCAGGGTTTGAGGGAATGTTTGAATCCGCCAATCAGGGCCATGAAATTTATCCCTTGGCAAAATAAGCGTCAGGTGCCAAAATTCCTGACACCTGACACCCAAAAACTTGACATTCAAAGGAGTTCCCCCGCCCAGGCCAAATCGAGTTTTTCCAACTGCGCCCTGGTCGGCCTGCCATCCTTCGTCCATCCGGCCAGCTTGTAGTATTCATCCAGCGCAAACTCGACTTCCTCGTGGGTGAGCGCAATCCCGGCGGTGGGGCCTTCGCCTTGCAGGGCTTTGAAGAACTTCTTGGGCAGCTTGTCCTGTTTACGGTCGAACCCTTCGCGGGCGTTGAAGACGCGCATCAGGTTCAGGCGGCGCTCGCCAACCCGCACCAGTTCCTCGACGGTCACATCCCAGCCGGTGACGGCATTGACCATTTCGACGGTCTCTTTCGGGCCGTAGAGCGTCCAGCCCGGCCCCCACACGAACTGACAGAGTTCGACCGAGTCCAGCATCGAATAGAAGGCTTCGCCCAGGTAAGCGAATTTGACCTTCTCCGCGCCCAGGCTGAGCGGTTCCTGCGGCTCGGTCAGGCCGAGCAGGGCCAGGCGGCTCAAGTACAGGTCAGAAGCAATGCCGGTTTCATACATCCAGTCGTGTTCGCTCGATTGGTGGTCGGCGCCAAAGGGGTTGACGGCATAAATCAGGGCCAGCGAGCGCTTGGCCTGCGGCATGTGGGCCGGGGCTTCCGCGCCCTTGACCGTGACGAGGCACTCATCCGCGCCCTTGCCAATCGCTTGCGCGGCGCGCTCCGACCCCTGGCCCAACAGACGGCCAAAGTCACTGCTTCCGGTGACAATTTGCTCCAGGGTTTCGAGCATCGCGTCAGCGTCGCCGAATTTCAGTTCGATTCCGCCGGTATCGTCTTTGGTGAGAATGCCTTTTTCGTAGCATTCCATCGCCCAGGCAATCGTCGCGCCGCAGGCAATCGTATCCACGCCGTACTCGTTGCAGACCTGGTTGGCGCGCGAGATGGCGGCCAAATCTTTCACGCCGCAGTACGAGCCGAATGTGCCGATGGTCTCGTATTCCGGACCGCCGTATTTTTCATCGACCGGGTATCTGCCTTCCAGTTCGACCACGCGCTTGCAGCGCACCACGCAGGCGTAGCAGGTATCGCGGCCCTGCTTGTCCTGTTTGCCTTCCGCCGCGCCCTTCAGGTAGACATCATACAGCCGTTCGCCGCTGATTTCCTCGGCCAGTTCGAACGCGCCTTCGTTGTAGTTGCGGGTCGGGAGCGTGCCCATCGAATGCTGCGGCATGACCACGCTGGCCGTGCCATATTTTCCCAGCCCGGCCATATCAGCATTGTCGGGCATCCATTTCGGCCCCAAGCGGTGGATGGCCGCCAGCGCCTTCTGGTCGGCGACGGTCGGTTTTTGCGCGCCGCGCGCGGCCACCGCCCGCAGGTTCTTGGACGCCATTACCAGGCCCATGCCGGTGCGTCCGTTGTTGCGGTTCGACATGCTGACCGCGCTGGAGAAAAGGACGCCTTTTTCAGCCGCCGGGCCGTGTTGCAGGACTTCGATTTTTTCGCCGCCCAATTCCTGTTTCAGCGCCGATTCGGCCTCGCCGGTCACTTTGCCGGAAAGATGAGAAGCATCTCTCAACTCTGCCACGCCGTCCTTAATCCACAGGTAAACCGGCTTCGGGGATTTTCCCTTGACGACGATGCCGTCGAACCCGGCGAATTTCATCTCCGCCGGGAAGAAGCCGCCGCCCTGCGAATCGCCAATCGCGCCGCTGATGGGTGATTTCGCGTTGATATTGACCCGGCTCTGCCCGCTGACGCTGGCCCCGGTGGTGACGCCGGTGAAAATGGTCAACACATTTTCGGGGCCGAGCGGGTCAACCCCGGCGGGCATCCCTTTCAGGAGGTAGTACAGCCCCATCGCCGAGCCGCCCATATAGGTACGATAGAACGATTCAG
This sequence comes from Anaerolineales bacterium, assembly GCA_034432975.1. Classification (GTDB taxonomy): domain Bacteria; phylum Chloroflexota; class Anaerolineae; order Anaerolineales; family Villigracilaceae; genus UBA5195. The sequence continues at coordinate 40,287 of DAOUAZ010000190.1, forward strand.
GGGGCGTTTCCACCGTCAGCGTACCGGCGGTCAAATCAACGTGCAGTATCTTTCCGTTGTAACCGTGTGGCATGGGGATTCTCCTTATGTAGTTCTTGTCCCGCATCCTAGGCAGGATGCTGCGGGGTGGCTGCGGAATGAATTACGCGTTACGCCTCTATTATACGTTCGAGCGGGTTGCCAGGCAAATCGATTTTTCCGAAAACAACATCGAACTTGATAATAATGCACTTTTTCGACAAAAATTCTGCATCCTTGCGCGGATAAAGATAGAAGGCAGGCAAGGCCAGAGTCAAAAAAATTGGTGCTTGCATCTCCCCCGCGCTTGCGGTATAATCCTCCGATTGATGTCCAATTGTTAAAACTTCAGCCCTGTATGCGAGCGCTTGAGACGAGGAAAGTCTCTCGCGCTTGCCTTTCTTTGTCTCAGGGAACGCTCCTGGGCGCGGACATTGGGGCATAGAACCGGATTTTTTATTCTAGGAGGACTCCGTGGAAACCAAAGGCCTGACCGCTCTCCGCATCAGCCTGGCTTCGCCTGAAACCATTCGTTCCTGGTCGTATGGCGAGGTCCTCAAACCGGAAACCATCAACTATCGCCGCTTGCGGCCCGAAAAAGATGGCCTGTTTTGTGAAGCCATCTTTGGCCCGACCCGCGACTGGCAGTGTTATTGCGGCAAATACAAGAATCCTCGCTACAAGGGGATTACCTGCGACAAATGCGGGGTGGAAGTTACCCGCGCCGCTGTGCGCCGCGAGCGCATGGGACACATTTCCCTGGCGACGCCGGTTGCGCATATTTGGTACACCCGCCGCATCCCCTCTTACCTGGGATTGTTGCTCGATATTTCGCGCCGCAACCTGGACCGGGTACTTTATTTTGCGCAGTATATCATCACCTATGTAGATGAAGAAGCCCGCCAGAAAGCACTCAAGCGGCTGGAAGATGAACTCTCCGTCTCCGAGCGCGAACAGGCGGCGGCCATCAACACCAAAATCGCGGCAGTCAAAACCCAGCGCGACCAGGCTGTTGCTGAACTCAACCAACGCAAGTCGGATATTGAGCGCTCGTATGACGAGCAAATCGCTTCCCGCCTGGAGCCGGTCACCCAGGAAGGCCAACGGCTCGAAACCCAACTCCAGGAACAGAATGGCGTTGCAGCCGCGAAAGCCATCGTGTTCAATGCTGCTGGAGAGGTGATTGTCAAGGCGGGTGAAACCATCGCTGCCTCGCATATCTCCAAAATCCAGAAAAATGTGCGCGAACAACTGGAATCGATTGAAAACGAACTGAAAGACCAGAAAGCCCGCGAACTCGAGCATATCAAATTGGAAATCGAACGCACCCGCGCCGAAGCCGCCGAGCAGATGGAAAGCCTGCGCAACCAGTTGGAAGACCAGGCATCCACCAGCAAAGACCAGTCTTCGCATGTGCGCGATGAGCTGCTGGAATTGCGCCCCTTCACCTTCCTGAGCGAAAGCCGTTACCGCGAGCTGAAATCGCGCTGGGGCCAGGTTTTCCGCGCTGACATGGGGGCCGAGGCGTTCCACGACATCCTGGGCCGCCTCGACCTGGATAAGCTCTCCGAAGATCTCTGGAAAGAAGTCCGCACCACCAAGAGCAAGCAGAAGCGCAAGAAAGCCACCACCCGCCTCAAGGTAGTGGAAGCCTTCCGCCGCTCCGGCAACCGCCCTGAGTGGATGATTTTGACCATCCTGCCGGTCATCCCGCCCGACCTGCGCCCAATGGTGCAGTTGGACGGCGGCCGCTTTGCTACGTCAGACCTGAACGACCTGTACCGCCGCGTCATCAACCGCAACAACCGCCTCAAGCGCCTGCTCGAACTCGGCGCGCCGGATGTCATCGTCCGCAACGAGAAGCGCATGTTGCAGGAAGCGGTCGACAGCCTGATTGACAATTCCCAGCGCGGCAAGGCCCTCAGCCGGCGCGGACGCCGTGAACTGAAATCGTTGAGCGACATGCTCAAAGGCAAAAAAGGCCGCTTCCGCCGCAACCTGCTTGGCAAGCGCGTGGACTATTCGGGCCGCTCGGTGATTGTGGTCGGCCCTCAGTTGAAACTCTACCAGTGCGGCCTGCCGAAAACGATGGCGTTGGAACTCTACCGGCCCTTCGTAATTGCCCGCCTGGTGCTGCACAACTACGCCGCTAACGTCAAGGGCGCGCGCCGCCTGATCGAACGCAACCGCCCCGAAGTGTGGGAGGTGCTGGAAGAAGTCATCCGGGAACGCCCAGTGATGCTGAACCGCGCGCCCACCCTGCACCGCCTTGGCATCCAGGCCTTCGAGCCGATTCTCATCGAAGGCTCGGCCATCCAACTTCACCCGCTCGTCACCACCGCCTTCAACGCGGACTTCGACGGCGACCAGATGGCCGTCCATGTGCCGCTTTCCGGCAAAGCGGTCGCCGAAGCCCGCAAACTGATGCTGGCCTCCAAGAACCTGCTCAAACCCGCCGACGGTGAACCGATTATCTCGCCCTCGAAAGACATGGTGCTGGGCGTCTATTACCTGACCATGAACGACGGTCGTAAGCATAAAGGCGATGGCCGCCTGTTTGCCGATATGGACGAAGTAGACCTGGCTTACCAGTTGGGTCAGGTGGATGTTCACGCCAATATCAAAGTCCGCACGGAGACCTGGTACGACGAAACCGGCAGCCGCATGGTCGAACCGCAAACCCGGTTGGTTGAAACCACCGCCGGGCGCGTGCTGTTCAACCGCGTCCTGCCGCCTGAAGTGCAATTCGTCAACGAAGTGTTGGAAAAAGGCGGCGTAAAAGACCTGATTGCCGATGTGTATGAAATCTGCGGGCAGGAAGTGACCACCACCGTCGCTGATTCGGTCAAGCACATTGGCTTCCAATATGCCATGCGCTCCGGTATCACCCTGGCGGTCTCCGACATCGCCGTTCCGGCAGCCAAAGAAGAAATCATCGCCGGCGCGCTCAAGGAAGTGGAAGTCGTCCAGCGTGATTTCCGGCGCGGCCTGTTGACCGAACAGGAACAGAACGAACGCATCATCCAAATCTGGCAGCGGACGACCGTCGAAGTCGCCAAAGCGGTCAAAAGCAACATGGACCCAAGCGGCAACCTGTCGACGATGGCAAATTCCGGCGCGACCAAAGGCGGATTCGGCCCGATTTCACAGTTGGCTGGGATGCGCGGCCTGATGGCCGACCCCTCCGGGCGCATCATCCCGCTCCCCATCCGCTCCAACTTCCGCGAAGGCCTGACCGCGCTGGAATACTTCATCTCGACGCACGGCGCGCGCAAAGGCCTGGCCGATACCGCGCTGCGCACCGCAGACGCCGGTTATCTGACCCGCCGCCTGGTGGATATTGCCCAAGACATTATCATCAACGAAATCGACTGCGGCACAACGGAAGGCATCTGGATTCGCAAAGCAGACGATGTTGCCGGGCAAAGCCTGTCCAGCCGCCTGTACGGACGCCTGGCCGCCGACCCGGTCATCGACCCCGCCACCGGCGAAGTGCTGGTCGACCGCGATGAAATCATCACCCACGACCATGCCCGCCGCATCACATCCGCCGGATTGACCGACATCAAGGTCCGCTCGGCCATGACCTGCCAGCTGACTCACGGCATCTGCTCCAAGTGCTACGGCATCGACCTGGGACGCGGCAGCATGGTGGAGATGGGTTCGGCGGTTGGCATCGTAGCGGCCCAATCCATCGGCGAGCCTGGCACCCAGCTGACCCTGCGCACCTTCCACACCGGCGGCGTGGCGGCTGGCGGCGACATCACCACCGGTCTCCCGCGCGTGGAAGAGTTGTTCGAAGCCCGCAAGACGCCCAAGGGCGAGGCGGTTGTCTCCGAAATCGACGGCGTCGTGCGCGTTATCCAGTCGGATAAATATACCGACCTGCGCCTGGTCAAAATCGAACACGCGGAGATGGTCTCTGACACCTACGACATCCCCGCAGAGTGGACGATTGAAACCAAGGACGAAGGCGAAGTCAAGGCTGGTGAGACCCTTGCCAGCCTGGGCGAAGCCACCATCGCGGCCCAGCACGCCGGGCGCGTGCGCATCGAAGGCCAGCAGGTCATCGTCTCTTACGAACAGCGCGAGGAAGTCGAACACGAAATCCCGACCACCCTGCGCATGCTGGTCAAAGATGGCGAACACGTCAAAGCCGGGCAGCCCGTCACCGAAGGTTCGCTCAACCCGCACCAAATCCTGAAACTGCAAGGGCGCGACGCCTGCCAGATGTACCTGATGAGCGAAATCCAGAAAGTGTACCGCTCGCAAGGCCAGAACATCCACGACAAACACTTCGAGGTCATCATCCGCAAGATGCTGAGCAAAGTGCAAGTCACCCGCCCCGGCGATACGCGCTTCCTGCCTGGCGATACCGTCGACCGGCTGGAAATCAAGCGCATCAACGAGCAAATACTGGCCGAAGGCAAGCAGCCAGCCCGCTTCAGCGAAATTCTGCTCGGCGTGACCAAAGCATCGCTCTCGACCGACTCCTTCCTCTCGGCCTCGTCCTTCCAGCACACCATCAAGGTACTGGCTGGCGCGGCGATTGCTTCCACAACCGACCCGCTCTACGGCCTGAAGGAGAACGTCATCATCGGTAAACTCATCCCGGCTGGCACCGGATTCAAGCACGGACGCTTCACCGAACTGGAAAAAACGCCCACCCCTGGCCCAACCCAGTGGGTTGAAATGCCCGCCGAAGGTGATTAGACTGGCAGCAATCAAAAAGGCGGCTCGATATGAGCCGCCTTTTTGATTGCGATTGGGTTTAATATCATTGCAGGCTTGCATCTTTGGACGTTTTTCGGTATTGTTATAGCGAATTAATATCCGGGAGAAAACATGAAAACTACACCGCTTCGCATGGTTGGTCTGATATCCATTTTCATCCTGTTCGCGCAAAGCTGCAATTTACCGGGCGGCGCGCCAACTGAGCAGCCCGCAACCTCAACCCAAGAAATCGTGGCCGCTGCGACTTCGACGCCGCTCCCGCCAACAGAGACGCCCCCGCCGCCAGCCGAAACACTCATGCCAACGCCCGCCGCCACCGAAACGCCCGCCCCTGAACCGTCTGCCACGCCAACCGAAGTCCCGCCGGTTGCCGAGGTGGCGCGGGAATCGAACTGCCGCATCGGCCCGGCCGGCGGGTATGACCTGGTTGCCACCTACCAGGCCGGAAAAATCCTGAACATCATCGCCCGCGACCTGGGCGGAGGCTTTGTCTTCGTCCAAAACCCGGACCGACCCGAAGAGCAGTGTTATATCCTGGAGAACAATATCAAAATCAGCGGCGGGATTGCCGCCCTGCCGCAAATCACTCCCCCGCCCTCGCCGACCGCCGCGCCCAATTTCACGGTGGAATTCCGAAAATTTGACACCTGCAAAGACCGGTATTTCGCCGATTTCATCGTTGTCAACACAGGCAGCGTCCAATTCCGCTCAGCTTACGTCAAAGTAACCGACCAGAGGCAGAACAAATTTGTCGAAAAATCCATGCTGGCCTTTGACTTGATGGAACAGTGCATCGTTGCCCGCAACATCTCCCCGCTCCTGCCGGGCGGCACCGGTTATGTGCAAAGCGATTACTACAAATGGGACCCGCGCCCCAACAAACAAACGGCCATCATCATGCTCTGCACCGAACAGGGCTTGAAAGGCGCTTGTGTGACCAAAGTATTGGAATTCAGGAACAGGTAGCCTCAAATATACCTACTCTTTCCTCTTTCGTCTCGTGAAAAGATGAAAGAGGAAAGATGTCTTTAAGCAGGCTTGACGCTTTGAGTCTTTCAACTTAAGATTGGCACATCTTTATAGAACAGTTGGTCGTAAAATGCAAATCTCTTTTCGTCAAAATGAAATAGAACTCAAACCATCGCTTTATCGTGACCGTCTTTCTCAATTATTGCAGAGCGATTTGGATTTCCGTGGGAAAAGCAGCACCTATTCATCCCACGCCATTCATGCTTTCCCTGCAAAATTCCCGCCTCAAATTCCACGCACATTCATTGAAAATCTCACTGCGCCAGGTGAAATTGTCCTCGATCCGATGATGGGGTCTGGCACCACTTTGTTAGAAGCCGCCATACTTAATCGCCGCGCCGTTGGCATTGACATTGACCCATTGGCATTAAGAATTAGCCATACAAAATTAAATCCTAACCAAGTGGATATTTTGAAAGAGGCAGGCGAGCAGGTGGCTGCTAACGCACAAAGCCAGTTGCAAGAAAACCCGGCAGGCTTGCTGGAAAAATTGCATTCCCGGCTCAAAGCAGAAAACCTGGAATTTATCAATTATTGGTTCCTGCCTGCTACACAACTCGAACTGTTGGCTCTCCTGGAAGAAATCGAATCCATCAAGAATGACGCCATCCGGTCGTTTCTGTTGCTCAATTTTTCGGCAATCATTATCACCAAATCGGGTGGTGTTTCCCTGGCCCTTGACCTTGCCCACACCCGCCCTCATCGAAATTTGTCCAAGACAATAAAACCCGCTATCCTCGAATTTCGCAAGCGGCTTAAGAAAAACCTGCAAAACATTGCTGACCACGATTTCAAATATGTGGACTTTTTGACAGCGGAGGGGAATATCGAAAATTTGCCTCTGTCAGAAAACAGCGTAGACTTGATTGTGACTTCGCCTCCGTATGCCAGCAACGCAATTGATTACATGCGGGCCCATAAATTCTCGCTCGTATGGATGGGATACCCGATACCAGCCTTGAGCGAACTACGTCAAAAATATATCGGGGGCGATGCGCTCAGAGGTATCCACCTCCTACCCCTACCAGGTTTTTCCCAGGCTGTCGTCGCGCAGTTGGCGATAGTAGACAACAAGAAAGCCCAAGTATTGCATCGCTATTATTCAGAAATGACGCTGGCGCTGGGCGAAATGTATCGCGTCTTGAAACCTGGAAAAGCTGCCGTCGTGGTGGTGGGAAATTCAATTATGCGAGGTATCAGCACTGAAACTGACCGTTGTCTTGGAGAAATTGGCAAACAGGCAGGGTTTGACTTGGTGCAAATCGGTGTCCGAAACCTGGACCGCGACAAGCGAATGCTGCCAGCACGCAACAACGGCAACCGAGACATCACATCGCAAATTGAAGCCCGAATGCACCAGGAATATGTACTCGGCTTCATAAAACCGGAGGCATAAATGAAAAACTTACGGGCGGAATATCACCGGGCAGTCTGTGAAAAGGTGATGTTCGTTGATGCGCACGGCATTCCCAACAATGCGGACAAACACAGCGACATCAGTTCTGCGTTAGCGCGCGGCATTTTCCAACGGCTCGGCTATCCCTTACGCCCAACCCGACCTCCAGGCCAGACCAGTGGAAACATGTTCGAGCAAGTCACTGCTGCATATCTCGAAAGGGCTTTCTCATTATTAGGCCATTTGCGCCCTGGAAACTGGATTTTTTCAGTGAACAAACGAGTAGAGGAGTTCGAGCAATACGAACACCTGGCAGACCTATCCCGTGCGTTATCCACCCTGAAGGAACTCCGAGCCACTCTGGGCGATTACATCATCAAACCCGATATTGTGATTGGCCGGCAGCCAATTCGTGATGAAAAAATTAACAAGGGAGGCGAAATCCTGAACGGGGAATTCGCGGCCCATACACCGTTAAGGCAATCCAACTCATCCAGGCCGATTTTGCACGCCAGTATCTCGTGCAAATGGACCATTCGCAGCGACCGGTCGCAAAATGCGCGTACCGAGGGGTTGAATCTGATTCGCAGCCGCAAAGGGAACACCCCTCACATCGTCATTGTCACGGCTGAACCCTATCCACAACGAATAGCATCGCTCGCGCTTGGCACGGGGGATATTGACTGTGTCTATCACATTGCCCTGCCGGAATTGCAAAGCGCGGCAGTAGATTATCAAAACGAAGCCGTGCTGGAAATGTTGGATATTTTGGTCAGCGGAAAACGGCTGCGTGACATCAGTGACTTACCTTTTGATTTAGCGATTTAATTCAATAAACACGGAAGCACAAAAAAACCTTGTGTCCTTCGTGGCAAAAAAGGAACTTTCATGGAACTCGGCCTCGTCCGCAAAATCGACATCGACCACGAAATGCAGCAGGCGTACCTCGACTACGCCATGTCCACCATCGTTGCGCGCGCCCTGCCCGATGCGCGCGACGGGCTGAAGCCTGTCCACCGGCGCATTTTATACGCCATGTACGACATGGGCCTGCGCGCAGACAGTTCATACAAAAAATCGGCCCGTATCGTCGGCGAAGTGCTGGGTAAATACCACCCGCACGGCGACGCGGCAGTCTATGAAGCGATGGCCCGCATGGCGCAGGATTTCTCGCTGCGCGCGCTGCTGGTGGACGGCCAGGGCAACTTCGGCTCCATCGACGGCGACCCGCCGGCCGCCATGCGTTACACCGAAGCCCGACTGACCTCCGCCGCGCTCGATATGCTGGTCGACCTGAACAAGAACACCGTCAATTTTGGCCCCAACTTCGACGATACCCTGACCGAACCACTTGTCCTGCCCGCCGCCATCCCCAACCTGCTGGTCAACGGCGCGACCGGCATCGCCGTCGGCATGGCAACCAGCATCCCGCCCCACAACCTGGGCGAGGTGGTGGACGCGCTCGTTTACATGCTCCAGCACTGGGAAAAACTCGACGACATCGACCTCGGCCACCTCATGCAATTCATCCAGGGTCCCGATTTTCCCACCGGCGGCGTCATCCTCCAGGAGGCGGGCGAGGAAGGCATCGAGGCAGCCTACGGCTCCGGCAGGGGCAAAATCACCCTCCAGGCGCGCGCGCATTACGAGGAAATGGAACGCGGCAAAAGCCGCATCATCGTCACCGAACTGCCCTACCAGGTCAACAAATCCAGCCTCATCGAGCGCATCGCCGAACTGGCGCGCGAGGAAATCATCGAAGGCCTCTCCGACCTGCGCGACGAATCCGACCGCCAGGGCATGCGCATCGTCATCGAGTTGACCAAAAACGTCGACCCCGAAAAAGTGCTGGCCGAACTTTACAAACGAACGCCGATGCGCACCACCTTCAGCGTCATCCTGCTGGCGCTGGTCGATGGCGAGCCGCGCATGTTGACGCTCAAACAAGCCCTGCGGGTGTATGTCGAACACCGTTTAACGGTCATCAAACGCCGGGCCGAATACGACCTGGAAAAAGCCAAAGCGCGGGCGCACATCCTCGAGGGCTATCTCGTCGCGCTCAAGAATCTCGACGAAATCATCGAACTCATCAAAAAATCGCCGGATGTCGAAACCGCCCGCGAGCGGCTGATGAAGCGCTACAAACTGACCGAAATCCAGGCCAACGCCATCCTCGAAATGCAATTGCGCCGCCTGGCCGCCCTCGAGCGCAAGAAAATCGAAACCGAATACAAAGAAATCCTCGCGCTCATCAAGGAACTCGAAAGTTTACTCAAATCGCCCGCCAAGATGCGCGCCCTGGCTTCCGAAGAATTACTCAAAGTCAAAGCCGCCTACGGCGACAAACGCCGCACCCAAATCGTCAATCTGAAAGCGGGCAAGGAAAAGAAACACGTCCTGACCTCCACCCAGTTGCTGCCCGAACAGGTCGTTTGGGTGGGGATGAACGCGGAGGGGTTGATATCGAGGACAAGGGACGAAAAGCCCCCGCGCCCAAGCGGCAGCGACGCCCCAAAATTGCTCGCGCGGGCCAACTCCACTGATACTTTGTACCTCGTCTCCGAGCGCGGGCTGGCTGCGGCAGTCGCCGTCCACACCCTGCCGGAGGCCGATAAACTGGCCGATGGCGCCCCGTTCCATAAAACCTGCGCCCTGAAAGCGGATGACCGCCCCGCAGCGGCCTTTGCCCTGCCCGCCAAACGCGCCAAACTGCCCGAAGAGACCTGCATCCTGACCGTTACGCGCGGCGGGATGTTGAAGAAGTCGCTGGTTTCGGAATTGCCCGGCCCCTCGGCGCAGGCATTCTACCTGTGCAAAGTCAACGACGGCGATTCGCTCGGCTGGGTGGCGCTGACCGACGGCAAGCGCGAACTCCTGCTGGTCACCGCCCTCGGCTTTGGCATCCGCTTCCCAGAAGACGACATCCGCCCGATGGGGCTGGTGGCGGCCGGCGTCAACGGCATCAAACTGGGGATTGGCGACCAGGTGACAGGCGCGGAAGTGGTCAACGGAGCAGACAACGGACGAAACGGAAAAACGGAAACTGAAACGGATGTTTTCCTGGTCTGTTCCGACGGCAAGGCCAAGCGCGTGCCGCTCAAAGAATTTCCCGTTCAGGGGCGCTACGGCAAGGGCGTCATCGCCTGGGAACTGCCGCTGGGCGTCAGCCTGGCCGGGCTGGCGATTGGCAAACCCAATGCCACCGTCACCCTGCACCTGCGCAAAGCCGCCGCCAAACAGACCCGCCTCGACGAAGCCGGTCTCAAGAAACGCGCCACCGCGCGCGGCGACCTGGTGGTCGAAGTCAAACCCGGCGACGCGCTGGTTGGCCTGACCGATGGCTGGATGGTGGAAAAATATGTACCAAAGGCAGGCGAAAAAACGGATTCGGGAATGGATGGCAAAACGGAGAAGCGGACAAAAACCGGGCAGATGGAATTGATTAAAGAGCCTGCGAAAGGCAAGAAAACGGAAAGCAGCGCGAAGAAACCAGCCGCCAAAGACAAGGCAGCCACAACCGGGAAAGCGGCCACCGCAACGACCAGGAAGCCTGCTCCCGCCAAAAAACCGGCGGCGGTCAAAACCAGTCCCACCAGGCCAGAAACTGGCAAACCGCCCGCCAATCCTACGCCGGTCAAGCAGCCGACAAAGAAACCATCCCCAAAGACAAAAACAACGCCAAGCAAGTAAACAGGAAGCCCCGTGACGTCAATCTCACGGGGCTTTGCCTGTTCAAATTCCCTGTCTACGTCCTACCGCTTCAACGTCCTGTACTTGACCCGCGTCGGCTTGACATCTTTGCCATAGCGCTGCTTGTAATCGGCCTCGTAATCCGACCAATTCCCCAAAAACAGCCGCGCCTGAGAATCGCCCTCGAAGGCCAGGATGTGGGTGCAAATGCGGTCGAGGAACCAGCGGTCGTGGCTGACCACCACCGCGCAGCCGGCGAACTCTTCCAGCGCGTCTTCCAGCGCCCGCAGCGTGTTCACATCCAGGTCGTTGGTCGGTTCGTCGAGCAGGATGACGTTGTGGCCTTCCTTGAGCATCTTCGCCAGGTGAACGCGGTTGCGCTCACCGCCCGATAAGACCCCGACCTTCTTCTGCTGGTCGGCCCCGGCAAAGTTGAACGAGGAACAATAGGCGCGCGCGTTGATTTTGCGGCTGCCCAGTTCCAAAATCTCCGCGCCGCCGGTAATCTCCTCGTAGACCGTCTTTTCGGGGTCGAGCGTCCGGCTCTGGTCGGCGCAGCCCAGTTTCACCGTTTCTCCAATGTGGATGTCGCCGCTGTCGGGTTTTTCCTGCCCGACAATCATTCTCAATAGGGTAGTTTTTCCCGCGCCGTTCGGGCCGACAATGCCCACAATCGAGCCGGGTTCGATGTTTGCTGAGAAATTATCCAGCAGCAGCCTGTCTCCATAGCTTTTGCTGACCCCGTTTAACTGGAGGACCGTCTTGCCCAGTTTTGGCCCCGGCGGGATGTAGATTTCCTGTTCGCCCCGGTATTTTTCGGTCTCCTGCGAGAGCAGTTTCTCGTACGCAGTGACGCGCGCCTGGCCTTTCGACTGCCGCGCCTTGGGCGACATGCGAATCCATTCCAGTTCGCGCTCCAGGGTCTTCTGGCGTTTGCTCTCGACTTTTTCCTCCTGGCGCAGGGCTTCCTGCTTCTGCTCCAGCCACGAGGAATAGTTGCCCTTCCAGGGAATGCCGTAGCCCCGGTCGAGTTCCAAAATCCAGCCGGCCACATTATCGAGGAAGTAGCGGTCATGGGTCACAGCGATGACCGTCCCTTTGTACTGCTGGAGATGGTGTTCCAGCCAGGCAACGGACTCGGCGTCGAGGTGGTTGGTCGGCTCGTCGAGCAGCAGGATGTCGGGTTCCGTGAGCAGGAGTCGGGTCAGGGCGACGCGCCGCTTCTCGCCGCCAGAACAAACTTTGATGGCGGTATCCGCCGGGGGGCAGCGCAGCGCTTCCATCGCCACGTCCAAATGCGAATCCAGGTTCCAGGCATCCACTTTGTCGAGGGCATCCTGCAATTTGGCCTGTTCTGCGATGAGCGCGTCGAAATCCGCGTCCGGTTCCGCGAATTTGGCGTTGACTTCTTCATAGCGCGCCAGCATATCGACCACCGGCTGCACGGCCTCGCGGATGATTTCGATGACCGTCTTTTCGGGGTCGAGTTCCGGTTCCTGCGGCAGGAATCCGACCGTGTAGCCCTTGCTCATGGCAATTTCGCCGACGTAATCCTTATCGACGCCGGCCATGATGCGCAGCAGGGTAGATTTGCCTGCGCCGTTCAGGCCGAGCACGCCGATTTTCGCGCCGTAGTAAAAACCGAGCGAAATATCGCGCAAAACCTGTTTGTTGGGAGGATGGATGCGCCCGACGCGCATCATGGAGTAGATGACTTGTTTTGTGTCTGTGGTCATGGGGGTCTGATGGTAGATCAATCGAGATTCGAGATTGGACGTTTAGGTTGAGCGTATCGAAATTGGGCGTATTGTATCAGATGGGAGAGAGAGAAAGGGGGAACTGGAAACTTGCCTTATCTTCTTGTCAATCGCCGCTCTGTCTCGGCCATTTATTTTATGAACCAAGGTATCTATTCAGCCATAGCGTTGAAAGCCCAACAGTTGGCGGCATAGGCCAGTTTTGGCGAAAAAATGCCACATTTAGGACGGCTACATATGGCTAGCAATTGTGATTTTGACCTTTCTTGCCACAAGCAGTGGTTTTTGCTCCAATAGGCTGAATAGTTACTTATGAAGAACCAAGTTATAATTTTGCATCAAAAGGATGAACTAATGCCAAGAAGATCTCCTTATACTCGTGTTAATCGAATTAATGAAGTCAGAGCGAACCACGTTAAAGGCATGGGGGATGTGGTTTTTAAGGGCTTCCAATGCCTGAACAGCGAATGCGAAGAGTTTATTTTTGTACGAAAGGATTCAATCGGGGAAATATTTGAAATAACCTGCCCTTCATGTGGATTTGTACTCCGTTCTGGTGACGAGACACAATTTTTCTCTTATGAAATGTTGGACATACGGAGCAATCCGCCAACCATAGTTGAAGACGGAAACTTTACGATCTTACACGACGATTACGTAGCCGAAGCGAAGGAATACAAGTATTGTCTGATTTGCAATACGCTAAAGCCATTGGATTTGTTTGACAGGCACAGTGCAAGGCAATCTGGCAGGCAAGGCGAATGTCGGTTGTGTAAAGCAGTATATAACTCGATTAAAAACCAAACACGGATAACTGATCAGCACCGTGAGGCCGCTCAAAAAAGAAGAATGTATCTCGACTTATCAGGCGGGACAAAAATAGACAGTCAAGCGATATACGAAAAATATGGTTACAAGTGTTTTAAGTGTGGAAAAGACTTAAGAACAGTGAAAAACCAGAACGAACGCCCTTTAGATCATACGTTGCCAGTAGTATTTCTTTGGCCTTTAACAACTGCAAATGCAACATTACTTTGCAGAGATTGTAATGGCGGAAAATCTGGAAAATGGCCTTCGCTTTACTATTCCGATCAAGAATTGAGACGGCTGTCGGTGATTACTGGAATATCGTATGACTTATTGAAGTCAGAGTCACATTTCAATCCAGAAGCCATTGAACGGCTCAGGAATCATGAAGTGGTTGATGGTTTGTTGAGCAAATACTCGCCTTATATTGACGAACTTATCAAGTTGCGAAATCGAATACTTCGTCGTGAAGGGTTTGATTTCTTTGCGCACTCACAAGTTATTTCACGGTCTTGGATTGACAGAGCGAATGAGGCGATTGGAGACTTGGCTAATAGAGAACAAGATACTGATGGGATGTAACAGTGCCTTTGTCGGTTACTCCGTGCGTTTCGCAATGTTCGACGCTTTCATCCAGAATATCGGCTTGTCGAAACCACCGTTTTCCCATTTTTTGCAAGACATCAGCCATATCGCACTTCTTGCTCTTGCCAAGGTGCAATACTAAAACGCCGCTCGACTTCAGTCGTTCTCTTGCTTGTCGAAAAATTGGTTCATAGACGCTAAAATCTTTCTTCTGGCGTTCGTCTACAAATCCTTGTGGACGTGTAGTAAAGTCATCTTTTGACCAGCCAACAAACCAAAGACGAAGCCAATTTGCTACATAAAACCGCGTACTATCAAAAAACGGTGGTGATGTAATTACAGCATCAAGTTGCTCGATTTCTCTAGGCCACCATCCAGTCGCGTCTTGCAAGTAGGTTTTTCCATCAACAAAATCTGATGGCAATTCATAACTTAGACTTCGATATACTTTTTCCTTGAGTTTCTCTATTAGTGAACGATATTCATAATCTCCTTGCGGTTTATAAGGGGTAATAGGGTGAGACCTTCTGCTCAAAGCATAAGGACGATTTCCATGCAAAATATGTAACAGAGAGGCAAGAACGAATCTTGCGCCAGGTGTTTCAGGGTGATTTGCTCTAAAGTGTCTTCGTGCTAGAAGTATTTCACGTAAAGTATTATCTTCGTAATACTCCTTTATTTTTCCATTGAATCCAAAATTTTTTACTTCTTCCAATTCATTAGATGTTGCGTTGTTGCTTTTGATATAGTGTTCCAGGGCGTCAATCACCGGAACGCAATTCTCAGGGGAAACCCTTTGAGTTTTTGCGTTTGCAATCACTACCGCAGCAGGGCTAATATCAAAACCATAAGAAGTTTTACCTTGTAAAGCCGCTTCAAATGGAATTGTTCCAACACCTACAAACGGATCTAGAACCTTTCCACCTTTAGGCACAAAAGTTTTTACCAAGTGATGAGAAATTGCAGGTTTCAGTTTTCCCATATAAGAACAAAGAGAATGTCTCTCATGTCCCCAGTTGCGCTTAGCAAAGGGCTCTCTTTGGTGAGGCAAGGTATCTTTAAAATTTTTCCAAGAGAGAATCCAATTGGGAAATAATTGGACGGAAAACCTTCTGCTGGTTTCATAAGAAAAAATTTGAAGGACTTGCTTTAATGGAGAGCCACTTCGAGATTGCCTTTCTCTCAAGGTGACTTGTTCTATTTGCTTAAATCCAATATCGGATAAGCTATTAGAGAGCAATTCATCCACAGGAACATGTACTCCCCCATATTCCGAATCACCAATATCAATTGCAACAGTTGCATTCTTGTTCAAATGGGGTTTTATCGCATTGAAGATTGATGTCAACTCCGAAAAATAAGAATCAACCATTTTAGGAATTCGGACATCATAAGCGTTTCTTTCTAATTCCGAAATCACCTTTCGAACCTTGCGATTTTCGGATTTGGTAGCATTAGCCATTGTGACGTCATTGATTCCAGCAGTAACTGCTTGCGCTCGGAAACTTGCCAAGTCAGGGGAATCTTGCAAACACCGCATAAACCACAATTCGATCTTTGTATTTCGAAAATAGTTAGTGCCATTGACGTAGGGCGGACTTGTTATCACAGCGTCCAGCGATAAATCAGGAACGTTTGAAAGCGATTTAGCTGACTCGCAAATAAGAATTGGCGCAACCTTCAATCCATTCACATCGCCCTTAACGTCGCTGGCAATGTTTTTTAAATTGGTTTCCAATAATTGTAGGATGTCAATATTTTCCTTGATGAGCTCTTCGTTAGTTTTATATCGTAAATCGCCGGCCCGTTTCATTTTCGATGCCGGCACAAGTGAAGACAAAACCGCTATCATAAACAAATCTGACAAAAGCGGATTACTTAATCGAGTCTCATCAACCCAATTTCTCAATCGTAAAATACTTAGATAATCATCTTGGTCAAAAAACTGACTATTTCCAAAAACCTTCTTGTACGTTGCATCCAGTACAAAATCAGGCTCATGCTGAGTTAGCATGTCCAGTTTAGACGCAATTTCATCAAGTTGTGCAGCCAAACCCCATCTAATCGCAGATTTAGCCATACGAATTTGGATTTTTGTTAATGATATGAATTGAAGTACAGGATTGATTTCGCAGAAATACGCTTCCTTGCCTAATTCTGAGACAGCAAATGCTGTTGTGCCTGTTCCAGCAAATGGATCAAGAATACGATTTGCGTCAGGCACATAACGATCAATGATATTTTCAACAAATTCTGGAGAATAACCTTCCAAGTATGAATACCAACGAACAAAAGGTTCTTTTTCACCTCCTTTAAAAGTGACTGTAATTGGGTCGAAAATATAGTTGTATGAGTCACTCGTTTCTTTCACTGACCGAATTGATTTGCTAATCTGCCGTAAGCAGTAAGTATTTAATGGCAAGTCTTCCTCACGAGCCGAATGCACTAAATTTTCATAGGAATCAACGTTCAATAAACCCCGTATTTCAGCGCTTGAAAGCCCTTTTACTGCTTCGTGTAAATCATCATAGCGTTTTCCAAACGCCATTGTCAGCGATTTTTCTTTTGCCGATTCGCCAGGATAATCAGAAAAATAGACCGTTTTGAACTTCTGCTTGGTTGTCATGTGTATAGACTATCATAATATGATAGTCTTGTCAATAACCAGATTACATGTTCTAAATTATATGACCTAATAGGCAGGCTGAGATAAATTTATGTCAAATCCAAAGAGACGAGGAAGGGAATGGCCTAACCCCGATTGCCGTAATGGTTCGCGGTGTTGAGTTGTCCCTTCCCTGTTACCCTTCGGGGACGTTTTGCGGAGGGAAGGGCATGGGCACGGCTTTTACCTTGTCCGCTGGCGCAGACTTGGCTAGCAATGGTTTAGCCTTCTCTCCCTCAGGGAAAAGGGAGCGGTGTGAGGGTCATCAAGACCGGAATGTATCAAGACCAGTTGTAAATTGCCCTGGAGCGATATTCCGAATCAAAAAGGTGGGACTTCGTCCCACTTTTTGCTCGCTATCATTCTCAGGCAGCCGCCCCAACCTGGCTGTAATTTTGCATTTGCAATTCGATGTTATTGACGCGCCGCCGCAGGTTGCCGTCTTGCTGGATGGAGTCGGCTATTTTTTCGATGGCGTACATGACGGTGGTGTGGTCGCGCCCGCCAAGCACGTGACCGATTTGGGGCAGCGAGGCGTCTGTTTTGTTGCGCAGGAGGTACATCGCCACCTGGCGCGGTTCGGCAATTTTTTGCGAGCGGTCGCGGCTGCGGATGGCATCGACGGTAATTTGCCATTCCCGCGCGACCAGTTCGATGATTTTTTCCGGCGCGACATGATGACGCTGCGGCAGCAGGTCGACCAGGGCCATTTCGGCCAGCCGTTGGTTGATGGGCGCGCCCACCAGTTCGGCATACGCCACAATCCGGTTGAGGGCGCCTTCCAGTTCGCGGATGTTGGATTGCACCCGGCGGGCAATCATATCCATCACATCGTTGGGGATTTCGCGACCGGCGCGCTCTGCTTTGTAGCGCAGGATGGCCAGGCGGGTTTCGAAATCGGGCTGCTGGATATCGGCAATCAACCCCCACTCGAAGCGCGAACGCAGGCGCTCCTCGAGCGTGACCAGCGATTTGGGCGGCCGGTCGGACGAGACGATGATTTGTTTGTCCTGGCTGTGCAGGGTGTTGAAGGTGTGGAAAAATTCTTCCTGGGTCGATTCTTTCCCGGCGATGAACTGGATGTCGTCGATGAGCAGCACATCAATCGAGCGATATTTTTCGCGGAAGGCCTGGGTGGTGTGGGCGCGGATGGCGTTAATCAGGTCGTTGGTAAATTCTTCGGAGGAAACGTACAATACGCTCAAGCCCCGGAAATGACAGGCGTTGCCGATGGCGTGCAGCAGGTGGGTTTTTCCCAGCCCCACGCCGCCGTACAGGAAAAGCGGGTTGTAGGCGCGGGCGGGTTTTTCGGCCACTGCCAGGGCGGCGGCGTGCGCCAGGCGCGTATTGGCGCCCACCACGAAGTTGTCGAAGGTGTAGCGCGGATTGAGAGTGGTGTTGCGCTGCTTAACGGAAGCAGGCTCCGGCGGGTTGGTTCGTTCCGCTTCGGCGGCTGATTCGACCTCGGCGATGTCGTATTCGCTCGCCACCACAAATCGGACTTCCACTTCCTGTTCCATAAGACCCGCCAGGAGGCGGGTAATACTGCTCAAGAGACGATTCTCCAGCCAATCTCGGGCGTAAGCATTTCGTACTGCGATGGTCAGGATACCATCTTCAGAAGAGACGGGGCGGGTATCGCGCACCCAAGTGTCAAAGGATGCTCGCGGCATTTCCATTTGGAGTTGCCCCAGCACCGATTGCCAGGCTTGTACTGCATTCATGGTCTGCTCCACCAGCTGAGATAGGGGTAAGTAAGCCCTCTGCAAGTTTTTTTACAGAGGGGTGGAGAATGTACTCGGTTGTCTCGGTATTTTTCAGGGGTTTGGATGCAGTCTCCGGCGGGCATCCACTCAATCAACTGCCCCCATTCTAGCAAAAAGGAGGAAAACCCGCCACACGAAAAACCTACGCTTCCTTAAAAACTTCGACTTTTTTAAGACGGGTAAACCTTAAAGAAACCATCACTACCCAGTACCCGTCTTTCCAGGTAATCGAACGTTTGTTTCAGCCAAAAACGCCCTGCCTCATAAATTTGCCCCCCATATATGGGGTTTCAAGCCCCAAAACAGCCATCTGTCGTATATCTATCTTAAGGAATTCAAGGGACGAAGAAGTACGCAATTATGCTTTTGTAACGCGCCTGGCAACCACTCGTTTGCCGAATTAGGGCTGCCTCTCCGAATTTATGGAAATCCCGGCGAATGTTAAAGAATTCAACGAGCGGGAGCGGGTTACTGGCTGCTGCCTCTTGGCACCCAGGCCAATATGGACGTCCCCTCATCGACCACCGAACAAATCTCCACGTCGCCGCCGACATGCTGGGCGCGGGTGTGCATGTTCGAAAGACCATGCCCCAGCGTCATATTCATCTTGTGCATATCGAAACCCCGGCCATTGTCGCGGATTTCGAGCAGGAACCGTTCCGGCGTCGCCCAAACGCGAATTTCGACCCTTTTGGCGCGGGCGTGTTTGGCGGCGTTGGCCAGGGCCTCCTGGCAGATGTGGAACAGGACCAGGGACTGGGACTGCGAGATGTCCTTGATTTCATCCGGGTCGCCGCCCAGCGTCGCCTCGGCCAGGGTATTGGCGCGGAATTCCACCGCCAGCCGTTTCAGGGCATCGAGCAGGTTTTCGTTCCCGAACTGGCGCGGGCGCAAATCCAGGATGTAAGAGCGAATATCACGGATGGTGTGGTTCAGGCTGTCGATGGCCTGTTGGATGCGCTCCTGGCTCTTGAGCGGGTCTTCGGTTGCCAGCAGGCGGGCATGCTCCAACACCAGCCCCACCCCATAAATCGACTGAATGATGCCGTCGTGCAAATCCATGCCGATGCGGTCGCGCTCTTCCAGCACAGCCAGGCGGCGGGCATCGTTGTGCAGGCGGGCATTTTCAATCGCCAGCCCGGCCCAACTGCCAATGGCGGTGATGACCTGGATATCATGCTCATCGAGCGGATTGGCGCTGCGCGTGACGGCGCTCAGTACGCCGACCAGGTGTCCGCTTGAGGTGAGCGGGAAACAGGCCATTTGCCGAAACCCTGCCTTGACGACCGCATCGCGCAAATAGCGCATATCATTCGCCAGGTCGTGGCTGACAATCGGCTCCTCGTTCTGCGCCACCAGCCCCACCAGCCCCTCGCCAACGTCGAACCGGTTGCGGGTCCAAAAGGCCTCGGCGGCCTGCCCCCGGTGCAGCACCAGCCGCAAGGTCTGTTTGTCTTCATCGAGCAGGAAAATCTCGCCCGATTCCACTTCCATGTAATCCATCACCAGCGAGAGCGTTTTTTGCAGGATTTCATCCAGTTTCAGCGAGGAAGTGAGTGCCTCGGCAATACTGTTGAGCAGCGCCAAATCCTGGTTGCGGCGGGTAAGGGCCTGGTCACGCTCGCGCAAGTCCTCATACATGCTGGCATTGTGGATGGCAACCGCCGCGTAAGCCGCCAGCATCTGGATGATGCGCTCGTCATCGGTGGTAAATTCGGGATAACCAAGTTTCTCGGTCAGGTAAATCTGGCCGTACTGGTCCTCGCCCAGGCGAATTGGCACGCCCAGGAACGAGCGCATGTGCGGATGATTGCGCGGGAAGCCCACGCTGCGCGGGTCTGCCTGAATTTCGGACAGGCGAATGGAATCGGTGGTGTTCATCAACGCCCGAATCATCCCCAGCCCTTTGGGCGGGTGCGGGATGCGCCGGATTTCATCGTCTGTCATGCCTACGGAGATAAACTGTTTGAGTTGGCCGTCTTCCCCAAGTACGCCAAGCGCCGCATAACGCGCCTGGGCCTGCTCGCAAGCCACAGTAGCGATGCGCTCCAGTAACGTCTCCAGCGAAATGTCCTCCACGAGCTGCAAACTGGCCTGGTGCAGCGCAATTAAGCGCTCTTCCAGTTGCTGGCGTGTCAAGAGCATGGGGGTCTCCTCTTGGAGATATTCTACCCCGGTCATCCAATTTATTCAAGTTGATAGGTTTTGCCAGACGGAGGCTGTAGAATAATATAAACTAAAAAAGCGTCCCGAAGGTTTTTTAACCTTCGGGACGGTCACTGAAGGATGGAGAATGGGAACTTCGCGCATCCCCGGATTTTACAACCTGACCCTGGAAGAACGCCTGGCCCAGGCCGCTGCCTCGGCGGAACTGACCCCGCTGGAACTTGCCCCCTGGACGACTGGCGGACTCTCCCCCGAAGCCGCCGACCACATGATTGAGAATGTCATCGGCCTGCACAGCCTGCCGCTCGGAATTGGACTCAACTTCCAGGTCAACGGGCGCGACGTGCTGGTGCCGATGGCCGTCGAGGAGCCGTCGGTCGTGGCCGGGGCGTCCTTCATGGCAAAACTGGCCCGCGCCGGAGGCGGATTCCAGACGACCAGCACCGAGCCATTGATGATTGGGCAGATGCAGGTTATCAACGTTACAAACTTGCACGAAGCCAATCTCAAGATTTACGAGAAAAAAGCCGAGCTGCTGACTGCCGCCGATGAAATCGACCCGGTTTTGAAGAAATTCGGCGGCGGGGCGCGCGATTTGGAAGTGCGAATCATCACAGATTCCCCCATCGGCGGCTTCCTCGTCATTCACCTGGTTTATGACGTGCGCGATGCAATGGGCGCGAACGCCGTCAACACGGCCTGCGAGCGCCTGGCCCCACAGGTGGAGCAAATCACCGGCGGCAAAGTCCACCTGCGGATTCTTTCCAACCTGGCCGACCGGCGGATTGCGCGGGCAAGGTGCGTCATCCCGGTCAAAGAATTAGATATGGTAGGACAAGATAATATCTTGTCCTACAGCGGCGAAACCGTGCGCGATGGTATCATCGCCGCTTACGCCTTCGCCGCCGCTGACCCGTACCGCGCCGCCACGCACAACAAAGGCATCATGAACGGCGTCGATGCGGTGGTGATGGCCACCGGCAACGACTGGCGCGCGATCGAGGCCGGGGCGCACGCCTACGCGGCGCGTTCGGGCCGGTACACCAGCCTCTCGACGTGGGGACAGGATTCCGCCGGGAAACTGGTTGGGACGCTGGAAATGCCGATGGCAGTAGGAATCATCGGAGGCGCAACCAAAGTCCATCCGGCAGCCAAAGCAGCCATCCGATTGATGGGAATCAAAACCGCCTCGGAACTGGCCGAAATTATCGTGGCGGTTGGCCTGGCGCAAAACCTGGCGGCCCTGCGCGCGCTGGCGACCGAAGGCATCCAGCGCGGACACATGAGCCTCCACGCCCGGCAGGTGGCGATTGCGGCGGGCGCGAGCGGCGAACTGATTGAAAAAGTCGCGGCGCAGATGGTGGACGAGAAAACCGTGCGGATTGACCGGGCCGAAGATCTGGTAAAACAGCACCAGGGAAACAAGTAGCCAGGAAAGCAGGTAGACACGAACCCTAAACGGGTATATACTAAAAGTAAATACCTTGAGGAGTTCGCATGGAGACCGCAAAAATTTTTCAAAACGGGAAAAGTCAGGCTGTGCGCTTGCCCAAAGAGTTTCGCTTTCGCAGCGATAAAGTGTATATCAAACGGGTTGGCAACGCGGTTGTCTTGTTACCCTACCAAAGTCCCTGGGCCACCCTTTTAGAGAGTTTGGAGCAATTTTCCGATGATTTTATGCAAAATCGCACCCAGCCACCATTGGAGCAGCGCGAGGATATGTTTGCATGAAATACATGCTCGATACGAATATTTGCATTGGCATTATTCGCCAAAAACCAACCAGGCTGCTTGAAAAAGTTGTGCAGTTTGTCCCTGGAGAAATTGGTGTTTCAACAATCACCGTTTCTGAGTTGGCCTACGGCGCGCAAAAAAACAACTTCCCCGCCAAAAACCTGGCCGCCCTGGAACAGTTCCTGCTCCCACTAGAAATTGCAGATTACGACCATGCCGCCGCAATTGCTTATGGAAAAATTCGCGCGAACCTGGAAAGGGCTGGCCAGCCGATTGGCGCAATGGACATGCTGATTGGCGCGCACGCGCTCAGCCTAAACGTCGTGTTAGTCACCAACAACACGCGGGAATTTCAACGCATATCAAACTTGAAACTGGAAGACTGGATAACCGATTAACTGTTATCAACGAAGGATAACCATGCCCAACAACACCCTCCTCAAACCTACCCGCCCCGTCGGCATTGTCGGCTATGGAGCGTATGTACCGCGTTACCGCATCCCGGCCCGAGAGATTGCCCGCGTGTGGGCCGGCGGCAAGGCGGGCGGATTGCCCATCAAAGAAAAAGCCGTCCCCGGCCTGGACGAAGACGTAATCACCATGTCCATCGAGGCGGCGCGCAATGCCATGATGCGGGCGCAAATCGAACCTTCGCAGCTGCGCGCCATCTGGGTCGGCTCGGAATCACATCCATACGCCGTCAAACCGACCTCGACGGTTGTGGCCGAGGCGATTGGCGCCGTGCCGCACATCCAGGCCGGTGACTGGGAATTCGCCTGTAAAGCCGGGACCGAAGCGATGGTGGCCGCGATGGGCTTCGTCGGCTCCGGCATGGCCGAGTACGCGCTGGCAATCGGCATGGACACCGCCCAGGGCAAGCCCGGCGACGCGCTGGAATACACGGCGGCAGCGGGCGGCGCGGCCTTCGTCATCGGTCCGGTGGAACATTCGCTCGCCGCCATCAACGCCTCGTACTCTTACGTCACCGACACGCCCGACTTCTGGCGGCGCGAGTACCAGAAATACCCCGAACACGGCGTGCGCTTCACCGGCGAACCGGCGTATTTCAATCACATCACTTCGTCCTCGAAAACGCTGATGCAGGAACTCGGCGCGACGGCCAAAGATTACACCTGGGCCGTCTTCCATCAGCCCAACACCAAATTCCCGCAGCGCGCCGCGCAGATGCTCGGTTTCACGCCCGAACAAATTGCGCCGGGCTTGCTGGTTCCGGTGATTGGCAACACCTATTCGGGCGCGTCGATTATCGGGCTGACCGCCATTCTCGACATCGCCCAACCCGGCGACCGTATCCTGCTGGCTTCCTTCGGCTCCGGGGCCGGTTCCGACGCCTTCGACATCACCGTCACTGAAAAAATCAGCGACCGCGCCGGGCGCGCCACCAAAACCCAGGAATACATCGCCCGCCGCACAGAAATCGATTACGCGACCTACGCGCGTTTCCGCGACAAAATTACGATGAAGTAGAGCGTGTCATTGCGAGGAGCGGTTTCCAGCCTGTCCTGGCGGTCAGGCCAGGGCGACGAAGCAATCTCCCATGAAACGGTTAATTCACAGGATTAAATTTCACCGCTTAAAGGCAGATTGCTTCGCCAAAGAACGGCTCGCAATGACACCTGAAAAGGTGTTTTTATGACCGATATTATTATTGCAGGAGTAGGACAAACCGAAGTCGGCGAACACTGGGGCATGGCGCTGCGCGATTTGGCATACGCCGCCATCAAGAAAGCCGTGGCCGATAGCGGCGGGCTTAAACCCCAGGCCTTGTTCGCCGGGAACATGCTGGCCCCCAACCTTTCCAACCAGGCGCATTTGGGCGTATTGCTGGCTGACCATATTGGGATGCGCGGAATCGAGGCGGTGACCGTCGAAGCGGCGGGGGCATCAGGGGGCGCGGCCTTGCGCCAGGGTTACATGGCCGTCAAAAGCGGGTTCGTGGATGTGGCGCTGGTGGTCGGCGTGGAAAAATTCACCGACCGGGTGGGCGCGGGGGTCGATACCGCCATCGCCACCACCTCCGACAGCGATTTCGAGGCCGTTCAGGGTCTCACCGCCAGCGGGCAGGCCGCGCTGCTGATGCGCCGCTACCTGCACGAGTACGGCGTCCCCGCTGACGGGTTGGCCGGGTTCCCGCTCGTGGCGCACGCCAACGGCGCGGGCAATCCCAATGCCATGTTCCGCAAAGCCATCAAGTCGGAAGTGTACGGGAAAGCGGAAATGGTCAGCGACCCGATTAATATGTTCGACGCCGCGCCCAATGCCGACGGCGCCGCAGCCGTTCTCCTGACACGCAGCGATTTGCTGCCAAAAGAGTTTTCTCATCCGCTGGTCAAAATTGCCGCTTCGGCGGTTTCCACTGACACCCTGGCGCTGCACGACCGGCACGACCCACTCGGTTTCTGGGCGGCGCGCGAATCGGTCGAAGCGGCGCGGCACAAAGCCGGGATTGTGCTGGAGCAAGTCGATTTCTTCGAGTACCACGACGCGTACAGTATCTACGCCGCGCTCTCGCTTGAGGCAGCCGGTTTTGCCCCGCGCGGCGAGGGCTGGAAATTGGCCGCCGAAGGCGCGATTGCGCTCAATGGGCGTATCCCCTGCGCAACGATGGGCGGGCTAAAGGCGCGCGGTTTTCCCGGCGGGGCGACGGGCGTGTATCAGGCCGTCGAAGCGGCGACCCAGTTGCGAGGCCAGGCAGATTCCTGCCAGGTGGCGGGGGCAATCTTCGGGATGATTCAATCGCTTGGCGGCCCGGCATCCACTGCGGTCGTCCACATCCTCGAAAAAATGACCCCCTAAATCGGCGCGGACTCTCAACACCTCTCACAAATCTTACACTCTTGCAAGGAGCCATCCCTGATAGTTCCTGATAGTGACGCTCATTACAATAAGGCATAGTCAACAACAAAGGAGCAATCCATGGAAATCCCGCGCCATTGGCGATTGAAAAAACAACGATATGGTTTGGTGGGCGAAGTTTGCCCGCACTGCGATTATAAGATTTTCCCGCCCCGCGACGTTTGCCCCAACTGCGGCGACGAAGCCAAGACCCTGTACACCTTCAGCGGCAGGGGCGAGGTGTTCTCGTACACCACCATCTACGAAGCCCCGACCGGGTTCGACAGCACCGCGCCATACACCGTGGCAATTGTCAAACTCGACGAAGGCCCGATGGTCACTGCCCAACTGACCGACCTGGGCGACCAGCCCATCGAAATCGGGATGCCGGTCGAAATGGTCACCCGCAAAATGCGCAACGACGGCGACGAGCGCGGGGTGATTGTATATGGATATAAGTTTCGGCCAGCGGTGATGCATACCGCACATTAGTTTCTACATACTGGAATGAAAAATTCCTTCTTAACATAGCCATCATGCCGCAGTCACCGGCCTGAAAAGCCGGGGACTGCGCTTTTATACCCAACCTTTTCTTTTCCAACGCCCTATCAGCGCAGTACGCGCTTTGTATTTTTCTGCCAATAATTTGACCCTGGCATCGAAGTTGTTTTGTGTCCCCTGAAAATCCGCCAATTGCTGGATCTGATCCAATAAGCTGGTCGCATGGTCGTAGTTGCTGGCGGTGTAGGTCTTCGTCACAGCAGGCTTCGATGGCAGCCGTATCCAACAGCCCTTTTGGGAAGCGAAAAGCCAGCCGGCGCGTGCCCCAGTTGGCAAGATACAGATACGCGTCAGAGTTTGCCATTCGTAATATTGATATTCGCTCATGATGTTTTCCTATTTTCGTCTGATGGTTATGCCGCCCGGCACACTGTCAGGCAATTGGGCCAGTTTTTTCTTGCGGGCTTCCTGGTCAGCGCGCATTTCATCCAACAGGGCAGATGTGCCGACAATTTCGAGCTGGGTCAGGGAACAGACAACCACCTGCTTGTGTTTTCCTGGCGGGGTGATGTCACAGGCAATTCCCATTTCATCGCCGCCATAGAAAGCATCCTTGATGGATAATGTCTGCCGGTCGCTGATGGGGAAACCCTGTTTTCGCAGCATTCTGAGCAGTTCTTTGCCAGCCCGCACGCTGATGGGCAAATTCGCCTTGATTTTCTCCACCAGTCTCTCGGAATTCCTGGGGTTATCGACGCTGCCAGAAAGCGATTTCCCTTGCAAGGCTTTTTCATAATCTTCATCTGTCATCCAGCCGCCGATGAGTTCAAAGTTGCGATACTCTTTGAACCCATGCAGGTTGTCAAGCAAATCATTTGGGGGACGGGGATTGTCTACGCCAGCCCGCCAATACTCTTTCTCGGCTGTGCCAATCACCAGGTAATCATTGCCCATCGCCTCAGGCGCGCGCTGCGAAAACATTTGGGCTAAATACCCCTCGATTTCATCCTTATGGGCAATCAGCATGTCGCATTTGGCGCAATAGCGGCAGGTGTAATTGAGAATCAGCGGATAGTGCGGGTCAACGTGAATGACCAGCGGCACTTTCTTTTGCCCGGTCTTGCCTTCGCACTGCGGACAACGGCTAAAGCGGGCATCGGAGTATGGATTCAAGAAAAAATTGTAGAGCGGGGGAGCTTACCGAGCTGGGTTTTCTTAGTCATTGCAGTTTTCCTGTGAGTAGTATGCTTATCTTATTTCGTAAAATGGTTGCAAGGCGAAATCCTTTCGCTGCAAGATTGATTATACTGGCACGAGTTTTCCATGCAGATCCCAATCTTATCTTGCGTTATGCCCTGTTACTTGAAACCAGTTTTAATATATTGGTTCTCCAATATTTTCCGTGAAAACCTGGACACGGACACTTACGCCTGCGCGCAGCGCAGGTGACGCACGGAATTGACAGAAACACACGGAAAGAGATTTTTAAATGCTGATTTATCCGTGTTCGTCCGTGTTTTCTGCGTTTCACCTGCCCTTGCGGGCGGTGCAAGAGTCCGTGTACGAGAAATCAGTATCACGGAAATTCTCAGAGAGCCGGAGTTTTTGTTTGTCTGGAACCGGATGATTTGCAGTATGATTGAGCCATGCCAGATACCACATCATCCCTGCGCATTCACTTCGGCTTCGACGCCTTCCGCCCAGGCCAGAGCGAGGCCATCGAGAGTTTGCTGCAAAACCGGCAGACGCTCGTCGTTATGCCCACTGGCGCGGGGAAGTCGCTGATTTTCCAACTGGCTGCGCTATTGTTAGGAGCGGGCCTCAGACCCACCCCTACAACCCTGGTCATCTCGCCGCTCATCGCGCTGATGAAAGACCAGGTCGACGCGCTCACCCGCCGGGACATCCCTGCCACGTGCATCAACAGCGCCCTGCCAGCCGCCGAGCAGGCCAGCCGCCTGGAAAATCTCGCCCAGGGACGCTACCGCATCGTCTACATCGCCCCGGAGCGACTGCGCAGCGCCGCTTTCCTCGACGCCCTGCGCCGCCAGCCCTCATCTGCGCTTGCGTCAGGTGCAAGTGTCAGCCTGCTGGCCGTTGACGAAGCGCACTGCATCTCCGAGTGGGGCCACGACTTCCGCCCCGATTATCTGCATATTGGCGCATGGCGCGCCAGGTTTGGCAATCCGCTCACCGTCGCGCTGACCGCCACCGCTGCGCCCAAAGTCCAAAATGACATCGTTCGGTTGTTGGAGATGGGGGATTCGTCCACCCGCATCGTGACCGGCTTCAACCGGCCCAATCTCAGCCTTGAAGTGGTCTACACAAGCGGACTCCCTGCCAAATTGCGCGCGTTGAATGGGCTTTTATCTCCATCCGAGCCTGGTTCCATCATCATCTACACCGGCACGCGCCGCGACGCCGAGGAAGTTGCCGAATTTGTCAATGCAGCGCAAGTTGGAAATTTGCGCCGCGCCGAATACTACCACGCCGGGCTGCCTGCCGAGCAACGCACTCGCATCCAGGAGGATTTCATCTCTGGCAAACTGAACGTCATCGCCGCCACCAACGCTTTTGGCATGGGAATTGACCGCGCCGATGTGCGCCAGGTCATCCATTATTCCATGCCGGGTTCGCTGGAAGCCTATTACCAGGAGGCCGGTCGCGCCGGCCGCGACGGCCTGCCAGCCCGCGTCACCCTGCTCTATGACACGCAAGACCGCGCCCTGCACGAGTTTTTTGTCCAGCAAAGCGAGCTTGGGGCGAGCGAACTGCGCGCCATCTACGATGCAATCCGGCCAGGGGAAAGTTGGACAACGGTAGACGACCTATCGCGGGGGTCGGGGCAGCATCCAGTCCAGGCGCGGGTAGCGATCTCAGCGCTGGAACGAGCCGGGGCGCTGGAACACCTGGGGGATGAAGGCTTCCGCCTGATGTTTCGCAAAGGAGCGTGGGATCCGGCTGAAATCGAGAAAGCCATCCAGCATGGCCGGGAACACTTGAAGCACCGCCAAAGCCAGTTGAACGGGATGGCGCAGTATGCCGAGTCGAATGCCTGTCGCCGCAAAATCATCCTGCAACATTTTGGCGACACCGGGGGGGCAGAATCCGCTAATTGCTGCGATAACTGCCAGGCTGGTAAGGGCGGGTCTGAGACCCGCCCCAACGCAGATGGAAAAGAGCCAGAGCGGATGAATCCCGGAGAGCGGGCCGCGCTCGTCATCCTGGATTGCATCCGCAGGCTGAAAACCCAGGTGGGAAAGGGCAAACTGGCGCAAATCCTGCACGGCTCGACGGCGCAGGACATTATCAAGTTCCAGCACGACAAAAACGTGTACTATGGGCGGCTGGCGGCGGTGAAACAGGCCGACATCGAGAACTTGGTGGCGCAGTTGGCGGAGTTGGGCTACATCAAGGTCATCGGCGGCGGGTACCCGGTGCTGCGCCTGACACCGCGCGGCGAGAAGGCCATCCGTGAGAAGGCGGTGATTGTCCTCAACCTGCCCGGCTCGCTGGACGAAGCCGCCCTACGCCGCGCCAAAGCGAAGTTGGAATCGGGCGGCACGCTTGAATACACTGCCCGTTTGTTCAGAAGTGGCCTGAACCCGGAGCAAATTGCCAAAGAGCGCGGATTATCCCCTACAACGATTTACATGCACCTGGCCGACCTGATTACGGCGGGCAGAATTTCCGCGGCGCAGGTTGTCCCGGCGGAAAAACTCGCCAAAATCGAGACCGCCATCCAAAAAGTTAGCTCGACTCAGTACCTTTCCCCAATCAAGGAACTTTTGCCAAGTGAGTTGGATTACAACTTAATTCGCTGCGTGGTTGCTGAACATCAAAAAGAGCAAGGAGAAATTACATCGTTGCCCGTGCCGGGCGACAAAAAAACCAAAGACTTGATACAGCATATCGTTAAACTTGGCGAAACCAATTCTCAAGCCGGTGTTCCCGAATTGATTGCGGCGCTAGAAAATCCGAACGGGAATGTTCGCCGCATGGCGGCATCGGCGTTGGGAAAAATTCGCACTCATCAGGCTGTTGAACCATTACTCATGTTGCTTGAAACCGAAACAAAACCCCAAGTTCGGCAGTATGCGATCAAGGCATTGGGCAGCATTGGCAACCAGCGCGCAGTGGAAACTATCGAGAAAATTGCAAATGACGAGCAGGAAATGTATTATGTGCGCGAATCCGCTCAACATGCGCTTAAAAGGTGCAAATACCCGAAAAGAGACATTGTCACATCAACCGTTCTGACACCTGATACCCCAACACCTGACACTACCGCCCCCGACCCCGTCACCACCTTCCTCAACGCATCCCACCCCCGCCCGCTCACCGGTTCCTGGCATCTCGGCTGGTCTTTGGGTTTCCACTCCCGTTTCAGCGGCGGCGATTGGGCGCGCAGCGGCGTCGGCGACCTGACCTACCGCCTGAAATACGAAGGCGATACCGGCGTCCTGCCCGAACTGCTGGCGCAAACCCTGGCGCTGTTCCAAACCCAGCCTGAACTGGCGCGGGTGAGCGCCATCCTGCCCGTCCCGCCCTCCCAAAGCCGCGAAACTGACCCGGTTTTGGCCTTTTGCCGCGTCCTGGCCGCGAAAACCAACCTGACGCTGCAAACCAGCCTCGTCAAGACCCGCCAGACCCAGCCGCAAAAATCCCTGCACACCCTGGCGCAAAAACGCGCCAACGTGGCCGGAGCCTTCGGTTTGCGCGACGAAATTAAAAACCGCCGCCTGCTTCTGGTGGACGACCTGTTCGACTCCGGCGCGACCCTAGACGAAATCACCCGCCTGCTGCTCCAACGCGGCGCGGCGCGCGTGCATGTGTTGACCCTGACCCGCACCATCCACTCTGATTTGTAACGCGAATTGCCAATTTGCGCCACCTGACCCATGAATCAAGACTCACTCTCTCTACTCCTGCTTTGCTCCCAACTCGGCCTGGATGATGACTCGGCCAAAGCGCTGACCCTGCGCGAATGGAATCCCCTGGCCCGAAAGTTACAGGCCGCATCACTCCATCCCGCCAGCCTGCTCCAGTTTACTGAATCCGATTTCTCCCGCCTCGACCTCCCCACGGAACACGTAACACGGATTTCAGAACTGCTCTCTCGCACTGAAGCCATTCACGCCGAGTTGAAACGTCTCTCCCGCCTCGACATTTTCCCCCTCACCCGCGCCGATTCCGACTACCCCCAGCGTTACCGCCAGCGGCTAAAGGATTCCGCGCCGCCGGTCTTGTTCTACGCCGGGGAAAAAGCCCTGCTCGGACAGCCGGGAATTGCTGTCGTCGGCTCGCGTCACCTGGACGAAGCCGGGCAGGAATGCGCTAATTTCGTTGGCAGCGCCTGTGGGATTTCGGGTCAGGTGCTGTATTCAGGCGGCGCGAAGGGCGTGGACACCCTCAGCATGGAATCCGCCCTGGCCGCGCGAGGAACTGCCGTCGGCGTGCTGGCCGACAGCCTGGAAAAAGCGGTTCGCAATCGCCAGAAAGCCATCAAGCGCGGCGACCTGTGTCTCGTCACACCCTACAGCCCCAATGCCGGGTTCTCCGTCGGCGCGGCAATGGGGCGTAATCGGCTCATCTACTGTCTTGCCGATTACGCCATCGTGGTCGCTTCCGACGCTGAAACCGGCGGCACCTGGGCCGGGGCCACCGAAACGCTCAAAAATAGCTGGGTTCCCGTATTTGTGCTGGAACACGCGCTAATGCCGGATGGGAATAAATTATTGCTGCAAAAGGGTGGAGTCCCGTTTCCCCACCCGTTCAAAGAATCTCCGCTTAAGTTATCAGCGTGGCTGAACGAAAAATCATCGGCGCAGCCCAAACAGCCCAGCCAGATGGGATTATTCTAAAAATCCTTCACGCCCATTACTCCCCCGATGAACTCGGCCCGACCTGTTGGTCCGAAATCAACGACGCTCCTGCGCCCAAGACTCAGCCCGGGCGTGCAGCGGAAAATCCTAAACCAAAAGCGCGCTCTTTTAGCGCTGCGCCCAATTCTATAAAGCCCAAAATAAACAAGTTGGGAAAGGCCGGGCTAAAAAGTCGCCAAAGAGGTCATGCAAGCCTTGCCGATCGATTAACATTCCACTTGTCCACGCTAGAATTACACCTTGCCCTTGCGCAGATGGCAGGAGGCAAAGTGGTTTTCAGCAACTTCGAGCAAGGGTGGAGATTCTGAGTCGCATTTTTCCAGCCGGACATGGCAGCGCGGCGCAAAACGGCAGCCGGGCGGCAGTTCGGTCAGGCGTGGCGGCGCGCCGGGAATCGAGGCCAGGGATTCAGCGGGGCGCGCCAGGTCAGGAAACGATTCGAGCAGCCTTTGAGTATACGGATGCTGCGGGTCGTTGAAAATATCATCCACCGAACCATATTCGGCCATTTTGCCGCCGTACATCACCACCACCGTATCGCACATCTCGGCCACCACGCCCAGGTCGTGCGTCACCAGCACAATCGCCAGGCCCAGGCGCTGCTGGATGTCATTCAGCAGTTCGAGAACCTGGGCCTGCACCATCACGTCGAGCGCAGTGGTCGGCTCATCGGCAAACAACAGGCTGGGAGAGCAGGCCAGCGCCATGGCAATCATCGCCCGCTGGCGCATCCCGCCCGAATACTGGAAGGGATACTGGCCGCCGCGCTCTTTGGGGATGCCGACCATCTCCAGCAGTTCGCCCACCCGCGTCTCGGCCTGGTCGGGGGGCAGCAGGCCATGCAGCGTAATCGCCTCGCGGATTTGTTCGCCAACGCGCATGACCGGGTTGAGAGCGTTCATCGCGCCCTGGAAAACGATGGCGATATCCTTCCAGCGATGTTCGCGCATTTTGCGCTCGCTGAGCGAAAGCAAATCCATCTCGCGGAAAAAGACTTGCCCGCTGATGCGCGCGTTGGCTGGCAGAAGACGCAGGACCGACATCAGCGTGGTCGTCTTGCCGCAGCCCGATTCGCCTACCAGCCCGACCGTTTCGCCGGGATGGACATCGAAGGAGACATCCTCCAGCGCGCGGGCAATTCTCTTATCCGCAGGCAGGATGAAGTCGGTGGAGAGATGGCGGACGCGCAGCAACGGGGCTTCAGACACGGGCAGCCTCCCCGCTGGCTTGTCCCGCTCTCTCTAGCGGGGCAGGCTGAACTCGCGCTTCGCCCTCCAGGTGATGCCCCGTCAAACGCGGATTGAGCATTTCCTCCAGCACATTCCCCAGCAAGACGCAGCCCAGCGAGACCCACACAATCGCCAGCCCCGGCGGCAGGTAGAACCACCACGCGCCATTGCTGATGGCGTTGCGGTCGAAAGCAAAGTTGAGCATCGTCCCCCACGAGGGTTGGGTCGGGTCGCCCAGGCCGAGGAAGGCCAACCCCGATTCAATCAGGATGGCGGTGGAGAGTATCAGGACGGTGTTGGCGACAATCAACGGCATGATTTGGGGCAGGATGTGTTTGCGGATGATGTGGGCATGTCCCGCGCCGATGGCCCGCGCCCGCGCCACGAACTGCCTTTCTTTGATGCTCAAGACCTGCGAGCGGACGAGGCGCGCGGTGCTGGTCCAGTAGAGCAGCCCGATGACCAGAATCAGGATGGCGAGCGGTGAGATGTTCAGGTTCAACTGGCGGATGGCGGCCACCAGCACCAGCATCAGCGGCAGGTCGGGGATGACCAGCAGGACATCGGTGACGCGCATGATGAGGTTATCGACCCAGCCGCCAAAGTAACCCGCCAGGATGCCGAGCAGGCTGCCGACGAACATGGCGATGAACCCCGCCAGGAATCCGACTGTCAGCGAGATGCGCGCGCCGTAGACCAGTTGCGTCCAAACATCGCGCCCGGCGTCGTCGGTGCCGAGCGGGCCGTGAACGGAGGGCGGGGCAAACGTCAGCCCGCGCCCGGCTTCGTCGCGGATGACGGTGGCCGGGTCGTAGGGCGAGAGCAGCGGGGCGAAAACAGCCACCAATACGGCGGTCAGCACCAGCACAGCGCCGGTCATCCCCATCCGGTTGCGGCGGAAGGTTTTCCAGAAGTCGGACAGGTTGCGTTTGAATAAGAGCCAGGATTCGTTCATCTGTTTTCCATGTCATTGCGAGGGCCTCGAGTAGCGGTCTTTGCGTACACCGGCACTGCACCAAACGCGGTGCGGTGCAAGTGTCGAAACCCGGCCCGAAGCAATCTGCCATTTCACAGAAGCCCGCCACGCCATTCAAAGAACACTCATGGCTACTCGACCAGCGGCTCGCGGTGACACATTAATTCGCCTTCACCCGCGGGTCAAGGGATGTGTACAAGACATCGGCCAGCATGTTGGCCACGATGACGCTGACCGCTAGCAGCAGGAATGCGCCTTGCAAGAGTGGGTAGTCCTGTTTGGTCAGCGCAGTCTGGAATAATTTGCCCAAGCCGTCGTAAGAAAACACCGTTTCGATGTAAATGGCACCAGAGACGGTGAAGCCCAGGTTGAGCGCGACGATGGTGACAATCGGCAGCATGGCGTTCTTGAGGGCATGTTTCCACAGCACCTGCCAGTGGCTCATCCCTTTGGCCTTGGCGGTCAGGATGTAGTCCTCGCTCAAGACTTCCAGGATGGAGGAACGCATGATGAGCATGTACTCACCCAGGTACAGGATGGTCAGGGTCAGGGTCGGCAGGACGAGGTGACGCGCCAGGTCGGGCAGGACGGTGTAGAGCGGCTTGCCGACGTTTTCCGGGTTGACAATGCCGCCGGTCGGCAGCCCAAGCCAGGTGCTGCCAGCTGCCAGCAGGATGATTCCGAGCCAGAAAGTCGGCGTGGCCCAGGCGATGAGCGAAAAGGTCAGGGCGCCGACATCGAGCGCGGTTTTGCGCTTCCAGCCAGCAAACAGCCCCAACAACACGCCCAAAAGGATAGACAAAACCTGCCCCAGGCCAATCAGGAGCAGGGTATTGCCCAGTTTCGACATGAGGACTTCGGCCACCGGCCTGCGCAGCGACCACGAGACGCCCAGGTTGCCGCTTGCCCATTGCCGCAGCGTGGCAAAGAACTGGTCGGGAAAGACCGGTTGATCCAAACCGAACTGTTCGCGCAAGGAAGCCTGCACCTCGGCCGAGATGCGAACATTCCGCCCGATAACCGAGCGTACCGGGTCACCGGGCAGGACGCGGAACAACATAAAATTAATGACCAGCACAACGAAGATGGTCAGCAGGGAAAACAGGAATTTTCGCAGCAGGTAGTCGCGCCGG
Source organism: Anaerolineales bacterium (assembly GCA_034432975.1). Lineage (GTDB taxonomy): Bacteria > Chloroflexota > Anaerolineae > Anaerolineales > Villigracilaceae > UBA5195. The sequence goes on from DAOUAZ010000190.1 coordinate 75,214, forward strand.
GACATTTACTTCACAGGCTCGACATTCATCAACGACTGGAAAGCATCGATGCCGGTCGGGTATTCGATGAACCCGGTAAACCTGTCAGAGCGGTAGGCCTGCAAGACATCGTCATACCACAGCACGATGTACGGGCGGTCGTTGAAGACCATTTCCTGCATCTCCCAAACGATTTTCTGGCGTGCCGCATCATCGAGCGTCTGCTGCTGTTGGGCAAACAACTCGTCATAAACCGGGTTGGAATAGCCGCTGTCATTCCAGCCGCCTTCGACATATTGCTCGCTGGTCATCACGCTCAGCATGAAATCCGGGTCAGGGTCGGAGCCCCAGCCCCATATCACCAGGTCGTAATCGGCATTGGGGTTGACCGCCACCACCAGGCTGTCGGGGTCGACCGCCGAGGGCGTGGCGCGGATGCCGATTTCCCGCAGCCAGTTGGCAATCATATCCGCCGCGCGAGGGTAGTTGGAACTATCCGAAGGGAATTGCAGGCGAAATTCCAGGCGCACGCCGTCTTTCGCTCGGACTCCATCGGTTCCCCGTGAATACCCTGCCTCTTCCAGGATGCGGTTGGCGTCTTCCAGGCTAAAAGCGACATCCTTCAGGCTGCGGTTGAACCAGAACCCACCGCCCAGCGTGGGCGGGATAATGCTGATGCCGGGAACGCCCTGTCCCTGCAATACGACATCCACCAGGTCCTGTTTGTTGATGGCGGTCGCAATCGCCAGGCGCACCGCCGGGTCGCTAATGGCCGGGTTGCGGCTGGGAGCGGGGTCGTGGTCTTCGGGAGCGGAATTGAGAATCAACTCACTGAGTGACCGCCCGGGCAGGGAAACTGCCGTCACACCATCGAATGTTTCGACGGCTTCGAAGGCGCTGGTCGGCACTTCGGCGGCAAAATCGATGTCGCTCACCCGGAGAGCCTGGATGAGCGCATCGCTATTGTCGAAGGTGCGGTAGATGAGTTGGTCGAGTTTGGCGCGGCCATCGAAATAATCAGGATTGGCATCCAGGATGATGACACGCTGGTCTTTGTCGAGCGTGGTCATCTTGAACGGGCCGGTGCCGACGGGGTTGAAGTTGGTGAAATTTTGCAAATCTTCGGGGGATGTGAAGCCTTCGAAGTCTTTGGGATAAACAATGTACAGGAAAGAAACCCGAAATTCCATGTTGCTGATAGGGTATTCGAGTTCGATTTGCAGGGTGCGTTCATCGAGGGCGCGCGCCTCGACAAACCCGATGATATAGCCGTAGTTCGTCACCCAGCCATCCGAATTTTCGATGAAGGCGTTAATGTTCCAGACCACTTGCTCGGCGGTCAGGGCTTCGCCATTGTGCCATTTGATGTTCGGGCGCAGGGTAAAGGTCCATACCAGGCCGTCTTCCGATTCAGACCAGGTTTCCGCCAGCAAACCGGCATAACTACCGTCCATTTGTTCGGTCATCAGGGTCGAATAGACCAGGTCGAACATGGTATAAGATTCGGACAGGAAGGCATAGGCCGGGTTGAGGGTGTCCGGGAATCCCAGCCAGCCCACGCGCAGGGCCGCAGGCTGGCTTTGCTGCGGCGATGCGCCCGGCGCGCCGCAAGCCGTAAGCAACACGAGCAAAATCAAACCGAGTTTCTTCATGGCAACTCCTCCTCGAGTTGGACGAATCAAAAAACAGGCGGAACGATAGAACCGTTCATCACCTGCTTTTCGGCAAAAATCAGGAAAAGGGAATCGACGAAAAATTTCCAATCTCTCTCCTTGCCATTCATTTTACATGATAATTGGGAGATAGCAATAAAATCAGGCCATCTATCGCATCAATTCATGGCGGCATCCCTTATACTTGAACGTGGAGGAATTTATGTCCAAACCTATCGAACTGACCGAAAAATACGAGCGCAACAACTGGCCTTCCATCCCGCGCCCGGATGTCGAAGCGCCCGCTGGCTGGAGTCTGGAAGCGTTGACCGCGCTCAAACGGGTTCGTAACCACCAGTTATCGCCCGATGGAAAGCAGGCTGCCTTCATCTGGGACGGCGACGACCTGTCGGACATCTACGTCATGCCGGCAGAGGGTGGCTGGCCGGGGCGGCTTTCCACCGACCGAGGGCCGGCCCTCTCCTGGAACGATGAAATCCCACAGTGGTCGCCAGACAGCAAGAAGGTGGCTTACTCCAGTCACGGACACGTCTATACCATTGAGGCGGCGGGGGGACTTCCAAAGAAACTGGTCGATTATATGACCTCCACCTGGGGCCCGCGCTGGATGCCGGATGGACAACGCCTCGTCATCGGGCTGGAGCGCAACGACGCCGACCAACTGGCCCTGACGAATCTCTCCGGCACGGAACTACGCATCCTGACCAGCGGCGGCGGCGACCACTGGGACGCGCGCCCCGCGCCAGACGGAAAATCCGTCGCTTTCGTCTTCCGCCGCTACGACGACCTGAACCGGGCAGATATTTGCGTAATCGATTTGGAAACCGGCGCAACCCAAACCGTCTACGGCAGGCCCAAAACCCGCGCCTGGAGCCCGCGCTGGTCGCCCAACGGCGAGTGGCTGGCTTTCATCTCGCAGGAAAACGGCCACGATGACCTGTGGATGGCACACCCGGATGGGAGCGGGATGCGGCAAGTGACCAGACTCGGCCTGGACGTAGTAGAATTTGCCTGGGCGCCCAATAGCAAATCCATCGCAGCCACCCTCAATCGGGGCGGCTCGTTCGAGCTGGCGCTTATCACCCCCAAAACCGGGAATGCCGACATCCTGCGCGACCTGCCTGGCGTTCATAGCAACCCCAACTGGTCGCCGGGCGGCGTGTTCCTGACCTTCGAGTTCGAGAGCGCGACTCAATTCCCCGACCTGTACCGCATCCACACTGCCACCGGCGAAGTGACCCAACTGACCTTCTCCACCCCGCCCTGGCTGGCGGCCGTCAAACCGGCCGCGCCGGAAACAGTCAGTTACCCCAGTTTCGACGGCCTCGACATCCCGGCCTGGCTGTATCGCCCCCAAAAACCGAACGGCGCGGCAATCGTCTATGTGCATGGCGGCCCCTCCTCGCAGGAGGCCCACTACTGGAACGAACTGACCCAATACCTGCTCGCCAAAGGCTACACCCTCCTGGCCCCCAACTATCGCGGCTCGACCGGCTACGGGGTCGAGTTCGAGCATCGCAACTACGGCGATTGGGGCGGCGGCGACACCCAGGACTGCCTGTACGCCGCCGAGTATCTCAAGACCCTGCCCGGCCTCGACCCGTCGCGCTTCGCCATTATGGGCGGCAGTTACGGCGGCTACATGACCAACTGCTGCCTGGCGCGCGACCCGCAATACCGCTACGCCTGCGGGATTTCAAAATACGGCGACGCAGACATCATCAATTCCTGGGCGCTCTGCTCGCGCGAACTGCGCTACTACACCGAAATCTTCCTCGGCCACCCGGCCCGAAACCGCCAGGCCTATATCAAAGGTTCTCCCATCCTGGAAGCGGAAAATGTGCAAAAGCCAATCCTCATCCTGCACGGCCTGGAAGATGACATCGTCCCGCCCGAAGCCAGCGAGGAATGGGTCGAAGCCCTCAAGCGGCACGGCAAGACCTACGAATACAAGACCTACGCTCGTGAACCGCACGGATTCGTCCGCCGCGCCGCCATGCTGGATGCTTACGAGCGGATTGCGCGCTTCCTGGATTGGTATTTGCTGCCGTGAACAGATTCGCCGCCCTGCCCGGACGTAAACGTCCGGGCTATCCCTGCCAAGCCCGCTAAAGCGGACTAACACTCAAAAACAACTTGACTACACGCTATCTCGATTATGACCCGTTTCTTCCGCTTCGACGATTTGACCTGGCCCGAAGTAGCCGGCCTGCCCCGCGACCTGCCGCTGGTCCTGCCGCTGGGAACGGGCTATGCTGAATCTGTGCTTGCCGAGTCCCTGTCACATCCGCCGCGAATCGGGATGCTGCCTGCCTTCCCGTTTGGCTGGCGCGGCTCCGGGCTGGATGTTCCCGAACCGGTCTTGGGGCAATACATCGGCAACCTGCTCGATTCCCTGCGCGAGGACGGATTCAGCCAAGTGTATGCGCTCACGCCGCCCGGCATCAACCTCGGCCTGGGAGATTATCAAATCAGGTGGCAGGGTTCAGGCGTCAGGTGTCAGGCATCTACACCTGACACCTCTTTACCTGACACCTTGATACCCGACTCCGCGCGCGGCAAAGTCATCCTCCTCCCCATCGGCCACACCGAACAGCACGCCTACCACCTGCCGCTTTCAGTCGATACCATTATCATCGAAGCAATCGCCAGGGGCGCAGCAGAAGCCGTCCCCGATAGCGGCTACACGCTGCCCGTCATGCCATACGGGGTCAGCACGCACCGCGATTCCTTTGCCGGGACGATGAACGCCGGCGGCCGCGCTTTCGAGGATTTCTGGCTGGCGGTGGTCGATGTCCTCGTCCAGCGCGGCTTCGACAAGTTTTACCTGATGAGCGGGCATGGCGGCAACATGTCGTTCCTGGTCAACGTGGTTAAATATGCCGGGGACCGGCACAAACGCATCTTTTGCGCGACCGCCTTCCTGCACACGGCCGGCCCCGAGGGCGCGGCGGCGATCGAAGGATACCGCGAATCCAAAATCGGCGGGATGGGACATGCCTGTGAGTTGGAAACCTCGATGGTGCTGGCCCTGCGCCCGGAGTTGGTCCGCATGGAGCGGGTCGTGGATGACACCGATTTCGTCACCACTCCCTCGTACTACATGGACTGGATCGAGGGCGGCGCGTTGGTGGCGAATCCGCCCTGGGACGATGATACCGTCTCCGGGGCGTACGGGGCGGGCAGCCTGGGGACAGCGGAAAAAGGCCGCAGGTGGCTGGATGCCGCAATCGCGGAAAAAGTCGGACACATCCACGAGATTCACGAGCAACAACAGCGGCGCGCGCAGCGCCGCCGAAACGGATTTGGGAATTGGGGTAAAATTGCCCGCCAGGAGAATGAACTATGAACAAGAAGAAAAAGAAAGACAAAAAGCCGCGCGCGCCGCGCGTCAACAGCCAACTGCCGATTTCGCAACTGCGAAAAATTGTGTTAACCGGGCCGCGCTATCACCTGGAACGGGCCCGCGAATATCCGCTGCATGGCTGCTGGGTCTACAAAGATTGGAAGCAAAGCGGCATTGCGCCGGTGGTGGTGGCGCGCCGGCAGCCCGATGACCGAATTTTGTGCGGAGTTTACATGATTGACCTGTACTGCCTGGGCATCAAAGATTGCTTTACCCGCGCCGACATTTCACCAGCCCAATTCGAGCGCGACCTGCCCAAAATGTGCTCCCAGGAGCCGGAACCCTGCCCAGTGGAATTTGCTCACGAACTGGTTTACGGCGGGATGGAGTACGCCAAAGGCTACGGCTTCGACCCGCATCCCGATTTCAAAGGCTCACTGGGTGACAGGGTGCTGGACCCGCCTGACGCGCATCCACGCGCGCATGGGATTGAATTCGGCAAGGACGGCAAACCGTTCTTTGTTTCCGGACCGTATGATGACGAACACAAAATCAACCGCACGTTGAACACGCTCCACCGCACCGCCGGGGAAGGGAACTTTGATTACCTGGTTGGTTTCGGCGGGCCAGAACTATTCGACGATGAGATTGAAGATGAACTGGCATTCGATGACCCCAAACTGCTCACCGACAGGCCAAACCGGGAAGAATAATCACGAAAACGAAATCACACAAATCGCAAAAAAGCCGTATAATCGGCGGGTGCAAAAGCCCGGTTTGAGACCCTCAGTAGTTCGCTTGAGAACGCTGAACCAGCGGCGTTTCCCGCTCCACTTTTTTCGGGGACTTTCCCGCTCCACTACGTTTCGGGGACTTTCCCGCTCCACTTCGTTTCGGGGACTTTGCCCATCCCACCCAACCTGACACAACGTCCCGAAGGTTGCCAGCGAATCAGTCCCTGACTCGTGACCGACCTTCGGGACGCTGCTTGTCCTGACCCAATGCTTGCGAGGAACCATGCCCACAAAATACATCTTTTTCACCGGGGGGGTCGTCAGTTCGGTCGGCAAAGGCGTGACCGCCGCCGCGCTGGGACGCACGCTCAAAGAGCGCGGATTCAATGTGGCGGTGCAGAAACTCGACCCGTACATCAATGTCGACCCCGGCACGATGAGTCCATACCAACACGGCGAAGTGTTCGTGCTGGATGACGGCGCGGAAACCGACCTCGACCTGGGACACTACGAACGCTTCATCGACATCCGCGTCAGCAAAGTCAGCAACTTCACCACCGGCCAGGTGTACGCCGAGATTATCTCCAAAGAGCGGCGCGGCGATTACCTGGGCGGCACCATCCAGGTCATCCCGCACATCACCAACGAAATCAAGCGCCGCATCGGGCTGGTTGCCAAAGTGACCGGGGCCGCCATCGTGCTGGTCGAGGTTGGCGGGACGGTCGGCGACATCGAATCGCAGCCCTTCCTGGAGGCCCTGCGCCAATTGCGCACCGAGGTGGGGCGCGAAAACGTCTTGTTCGTGCATGTCACCTGGCTGCCCTACATCGGCGCGACCGGCGAACTGAAGACCAAGCCCACCCAGCACTCGGTGGCTGCCCTGCGCTCGATTGGTATTTCCCCTAATATGGTTATCGCCCGCTCCGATTACCCGGTAGACGATGAACTATGCGAAAAAATCGCCCTGTTCTGCGACGTGGACAAAAAAGCAGTTATCCCGATGGTCACATCGCGCGTGCTTTATGAAATTCCCCTGCTCATCGAAAAAGCAGGCATGGCCGATTCGGTACTGAACATGCTCGGGCTGGAATCCCTGCAAAAACCAGATTGGACGGAGTGGGAGAACCTGGTTCGGGAAGTCAGGAAAGAGAAGCCGACCGTCAGCGTGGCGCTGGTCGGGAAATATGTCGAACTGCACGATGCCTATATGTCGGTGCGGGAGGCGCTCAAGCACGCCGCGCTGGCCGCCGGGGTGGAAGTCCACATCGAGTGGGTACATTCCGCCGACCTGGAAAAAGACAAAGGCTGGGACATCATCCAAAGAGTGGATGGGATTCTCGTCCCCGGCGGGTTCGGCTCGCGCGGCACGGAAGGTAAAATTATGGCGGCCCGCTATGCGCGCGAGAAAGAAGTCCCGTACCTGGGTCTGTGCCTGGGGATGCAGTTGATGTGCATCGAGTTCGCCCGCAACGTGCTGGATTTCGAGGACGCCAATTCATCGGAATTCGACCGCACCACCCAGCACCCGGTCATCGACTTGATGATTGAACAACGCGCCATTACCGACATGGGCGGGACAATGCGCCTGGGGCTGTATCCGTGCATGTTACAGCCCGGCAGCAAGGCCGCCGCTGCTTATGGCGTGGAGGAAATCGAGGAGCGTCACCGCCACCGGTGGGAGTTCAACAACAACTACCGCGCCGCCTATGAACAAGCCGGGATGGTCTTCTCCGGGATGTCGCCGGATGGAAAACTGGTGGAAATTGCCGAACTGAAAGACCACCCCTACATGGTCGGCAGCCAGTTCCACCCGGAGTTCCTCTCGCGCCCCAACCGCCCACACCCGCTGTTTGTGGGGTTCATGAAAGCCGTAGCCAAAAAGGCCGGGGCGGGGAACAAAAAGTAACAGATTGCCCCAAAAAGGTTCTTGCGCAGTTCCGCCCGGACATGAGTGTCCGGGCGGCCTCATCCAACGCCGTCGGAAGACGGCTAAATTTTTGGTTCACCTGAGGGGCTGTGCGCTTACAGCCCGTCCAACACGGCTTTCAAGGCCCTCAGTCCCTGCCCCACGCCTTGCGGATGCTTGAAGACGGCATTCCCCGCCACGAAGGCGCTGGCCCCGGCAGCGACCAGCAGCGGCAGGGTGCTTTCAGCCACGCCGCCATCCACTTCCAGCCAGGCGGGAGAGTTTATCGCGGTCAACATGTCCCGAATCTCAGTGATTTTGGCAAGCGTTTCGGGCAGGAAGGATTGCGCCCCAAAACCGGGATTGACCGTCATCACCAGCACCAAATCGACCATGTGAAGCACTTCTTTAAGCATGACAGCGGGTGTGCCAGGGTTGAGCGTGACGCCGGGTTTGACATCCAAATCCCGAATCTGCTGAAGCGTGCGGTGCAGGTGCGGGCAGGTTTCCACGTGGACGGTCAGGCGGTCGGCCCCGGCGCGGGCAAAGGCGTCGAGGTAGCGCTCCGGCTGCTCAATCATAAGATGCACATCCAGCGGCAGGCGGGTGGCGCGGCGGCAGGCCTCCACCACCAGCGGGCCGATGGTCATGTTCGGGACGAAGTGACCATCCATCACGTCCAGATGAATCCAATCGGCCCCGGCTTCTTCGGCGGCGGCAATTTCCGCGCCCAGGCGGGTGAAATCGGCGGATAGGATGGATGGGGCGAGGACGAAGGGGGGCATTCTCACCTTGTATTGAGCAAGGTGCCAATCACGTAAAACCACCAGGGAATCAGGCCGCCAACGGCTGTCAGGGCCGCCAGGCCAAGCGCGACGCTCACCCAATCGAAACTGGCGAGCGGGGCTTCTACAGGTTCAGGTTCCGGCTCGGGTTGCGGACGAGTGATTCGGGTTCGAGCGGCGGTTGACTGGGCGGCAACGGTCGGGGCCTGGGTTTCCGTGACCGGCGGGGGCGGGGTCAGGCGCACTGCCGCCGATTTTTGGGCCTGGCCGAAAGTCATCAGGACGCGCCCCAGCTGGTCGGCAGTGCGGTAGCGGGCAGCGGGTTCTTTCGAGAGCACCTTCAGGATGATTTGTTCCAGCTCGGGAGTGATGGCCGGGTTGAGTTGGCTGGGCGGCTGGGGCATCATCTCGCGGTGCAGGCGGGCCAGGGTCTCGGCGGTGCGCGCCACAAAGGGCGGACGCCCGGTCAACAGTTCGTACATCACCACGCCAAGCGAGTAGACATCCGAAGCGGGCGAGGGGGCCTGCCCGGCGGCCTGTTCGGGCGCGAAGTAGAGCGGCGAGCCCCAGACGACATCGTTCTGCTCTTCCGGGTGAATCCCGGCGATGGCGCGGGCGATGCCGAAATCGGTCACTTTCAGCCGCCGGTCGGGCGTGACGAGCATGTTGTGGGGTTTCACGTCGCAATGCACCAGCCCGGCGCGGTGGGCGTATCCCAGCCCGGCGCAGGCCTGCACCATGAGCGGGATGGCGTCTTCGAGGCTGAATTTGCCCAGATTCTCAATCATCGTTTTGAGATTGGTTCCCGGTACGAATTCCATGACGATGAACAACTGCCCCTGGTCGAAACCAAAGTCATGCACCGTGACGATGTTGGGATGCGAAAGGTTGGCCGCCGCCTTGGCCTCCTGCCGGAATCGAATCTGGAAGTCTTTGTCTGCGGAGTAATCGGTGCGCAACACTTTGAGCGCCACGAAACGCTCCAGCATCAGGTCGCGGGCGCGGTACACCTGCGCCATGCCGCCTGCGCCAAGCGGCTGGAGAATCTGGTAACGGTTATTGAGTGGGGCTGGCGTGGTCATAGGCTCTTGCCAGAATTATATCACCAGCATTTACATTCCCTGCTGGCCGCGATAGTTGCGCAGGACGTTGAATCCGACCATCATTTTGCGCTGTTCATCCCACAGGCGGTAGTTGAGCGATTTCAGGCTGCGCAGCAGGGTCAACGGGCGTACCTGCTCGAATAGGGGATGTTCCTTCTGAGCCTTGGGCAGGTAGTAGTTGGGAATGCGCGGGCTGAGATGGTGGATGTGGTGAAACCCAATATTGCCGGTGAACCAGTTCAATACGGCGGGCAGCTTGTAATAGGAACTGCCCAGCAGCCCGGCCTCATAGAAGTCCCAGTTGGCCTGGCGCTCCCAATACGTCCCGTCGAAATTGTGCTGGACGTAGAACAACCACAGCCCGCCGGTCGAGGCGGCCACCAGCAGCGGGAGTTGGATGGCGAGGAAGGCTTTCCAGCCAACCAGCCAGATGAGCAGGGCAATGACGGCAGCCAGGGCCAGGTTGGTGTAGATGGTGCTGGCTTTTTCGCGCCGGCCCGCGCCCGGCAGCCAGAAGCGATGTGAGATGGCAAATACATAAAAGGGAACGACTGTCAGCAGGATGAGAGGGTGGCGCATCAGGCGGTAGCCCAGGCGGGCGTACCAGGGCTTGCTGTTGTATTCTTCCACCGTCCAGGTTGGCACATCGCCTACGCCGCGTTTGTCCAGGTTCCCGGCGGTGGCATGGTGGACGGAGTGGTCGTGCTTCCAGTAGTCATAGGGCGTGAAGACAATCACCCCCAGGACGCGCCCAACCCAATCATTGGCGGCCTTCGCCTTGAAAAACGAGCCGTGGCAGCAGTCGTGAAACAGGATGAAGCCGCGCACCATGAATCCCGCCGCCAGGATGGACACCAGCAGCGTGACCCAATAAGGGAAGTTGTTGAAAGTGTACACGGCCAGCGCCCACAGCCCAAAAAACGGGACGAGGGTGTTGACCATCTGCCAGACACTGCGCGGGATGCTCGGTTTCTGGTAACGGTTAAGAACGGCGCGAATGGCGTCGCGCTGCGCCTCGATTTGGCGCGTAAAATCCTGCATGGTTGGCATTTGCATGGCGTCCCTCCGGCGAATGAGTGAGATACATCTATTGTACAGACAAAACCGCATCCGAGAGTCATGATTTGCGCGCAGAATATCATCAAAATAGCGCCGATTCGCGCTTCAGGATGCCCCACCATCGCCCGAAAAATGCGCCAGCAGGTCATCGAGCGGCATCTCGGCCAGGGAAGCCAGGCGCAGACTCTCTCCCCGGATGTCGAGGTGGACGGTAACGGAATTCGGCACGAGAACGACCCGGACGCCCGCCGCCTGGGCCGCCAGCACGCCGTTACGCGAATCCTCGAAAACCAGCGCATCCTCCGCCCGGAGTTGGAGCGCGCCCAGGGCTGCCAGGAACAGGTCGGGGGCCGGTTTGATTTGGCGGACATCGTCTTTGCATTGGATAATGTCGAAATAGTGGAACAAGCCGAGGCGCTGGAGATGTCCATCCACCCAACTGTGCGGCGAGCTGGAAGCAACGGCCAGCTTCAGCCCGCGCCGCCTGGCCGTTTCGAGGTAGTTTTCCACGCCCGGCAGCGGTTGGCTGCGCTCGATGAGCGCCATGCGCTGTTGGTCGACCCGCTCCCAAAAAGCAGGCGAGTCGATGGGCGTCCCCACCAACGACGAGAGATGAACAACCGGGTCGAACTGCTGTCCGTATTGCGCGCCGACCACGCTGCCGTAGAGCGTGACCGGCAGGTGCTGGCCGTGTTCGGCATACGCGGCGCTGATGGCCTGGTATTCGGGCGTTTCGGTATCGAGAATCAGCCCGTCGAAGTCGAAAATCAATCCTTTTATCATGGCTTTCCTTTCACAGAAAATTCGTTCGATTTTACCATCCATCCGCTCTTGCCGGAAACGC